>JBBRHF010000031.1:0-28221 GCA_038223055.1 Actinomycetes bacterium
CTCGTGTGCGACGTCTCCGCCGTCGCGATGGACTGGCTGCCCTCGGGCAAGCCGCTGGTCGTGACCGAACCGGCGTCGCCCGAGGTCGTGACCACGCGCACGCCGATGCTCGACGTGGTGCCGCGGCTGTCGCACCTGGACGCCGCAGACGCCGACCGGGTCCTCGCGCTGGTCACCGAGCAGCTCGAGCGCGATCCGACGGCGCCGCGACGCGCCGAGCTGGTCGAGCACTACCTCGGCGACGTCGCTCCCGGCGCGGCGACCGCGCGGTTCGTGGACGCGTGCAGCTGGGTCATCGAGGCGCGCGACGCCGAGTGGGCGCGCGTGTCGGCGCACGGCCCCGCCGGCCCGTGACGGCCCGCCCGCCCGTGACGGCGGTCTACCGGTTCTGCGTCACCGCGCGGAGGGCCGCCGCGATCGCCACGCTCGCGTGCCCGTCGTAGCCGCCCCACAGTTCCTCCCGCAGCCCGGCCTGCTCGGGACCCGGTGCGGGAAGTTCGGCTGCCGCGAGCAGGCGGTCCAGCTCGGCGAGCAGCGTCGCCGCGTCGGAGCAGGCGGTGCCGGGCAGCGCCTCAGGGTCGTAGTAGAACCCCCGGGTACGCCGGTAACGCTCGAGGTCGGGCAGGTAGTAGACGACCGGTCGGCCGAGCAGCAGGACGTCGAACGCGGCCGAGGAGTAGTCGGTGATCAGCGCGTCGCACTCGCCGAGAAAGGTGTTGAGGTCGGCGTCGGCCGGGAGCACCACGCAGCCGGGGTGATCGACCGGCGGGCCGGCCACGTTGTAGTGCGCCTTGTAGGCGAGCGTCGCCCCGTGCCGGTGGCAGATCTCGGCCAGGTTGAGGACGAGCCGCCCGTCGACGATGTCGGTGGACCGGTCGTCGCGCCAGGTGAGGAACAGCCCGACGACGCGTCCGGCGTCGTGCAGCCGCTGCCACGTCGCGCCGGCAGCGAAGGCCCGGTCCGGGCGGCGGTCCGCGGCGAGGAGTACGTCGTTGCGCGGGTAGCCGTGGTGCCAGCACCGATCCAGCGGCACCCCGAAGGCGGACATCATGGCGTGCCGGGAGACCTGTTCGGTCGAGGACAGCAGGAAGTCCGGCGGTGGCCGGCGCAGCGCCGTCGCGAGGCGGCCGACGAGGCCGGAGGCCCCCGACGTACCGGTCGCCCCCGACGTACCGGTCGCCCCCGACGTACCGGTCAGGGAGGGTTTGGTCAGGTCCCGCTCGATGTGCTTGATGGGGATCCCGTGCCAGAGGCAGACGGTGGTGGCGCCGCCGCCGAGCCACAAGTTGATGTCCGAGGGGAAGGCCGAATAGACGTAGATCCCGGCGCGCAGGGCGACCCGGACGCCGGACCGTGACCACCGCAGCTCGGCGCGGTGCCCCAGCGCCCGCAGCCGCTGGACCACCTCCGGGGAGCCGCTGATCCACACCGGGACCGTCGCCGGGTCCGCAAGGCAGGAGACGTACAGAAACAGGTGGGCGGCGTTGTCGGCGAAGCGGTCCAGCGAAGCGCCAAAGGCGACCACCGCGGGGTCACGTCGGACCAGCAGTCGCAGCGGCGCAACGGCTGCCAGGATGGCGCGTTCCCCCAGCCCGCGGGCGACGATGCGGTGCTCCAGCCGGAGGTGGCGCAGCAGGCGGCGAGCCGCGGTGGCGAGCCTTCGGGTCACCGCGCAACCCGGGTACGTCGGGGCGCTACGCGGGGCGCGGCGGGCCTCATGGCAGGCGAGTCTACGTATCCCCGGCCGGGGCAGCAGGGAGCGGCAGCAGCGATCCGGCCCGTATCGGGCGACCCTGGGACCGCCCGGCGAGCCTGCGCGGGGACGGCGCGGCGCCCCTCTAGCATCGGGCGGTAAACGCCAGCGCCGGCCGCCCGAAAGGTGCCTGTCATCCCCTCCCCGCCCGACGGACCTCCGTCCCGCCTGCTGCGGGCCGGCGCGCTGTCCCTGACAGCGCTCGCCTCGGCAGCGGTGCTGGCGGTGAGCGGCGCCGGCTACGGCCTGCTGGCCTGGTCGGACTCGAGCATCCATCGCGTCGACGCCTTCGCTGCCGGCGGCACCCGACCCAAGGACACCAGCGGGACGACGTTCCTGCTGGTGGGCTCGGACGCGCGCACCGGCATGTCGGCCCGAGCCGAGAGGCGGTTGCACGTCGGAACGGTCGCGACGGCGGCCGGCCGGAGGGCCGACACCATGCTCCTGGTGCACATCCCGGCCGACGACAACAGCGTCACCGTGGTCAGCTTGCCGCGGGACAGCTACGTCCCGATCCCGGCCCACCTCGGCGTGGACGGGACCCGGGTCCCCGAGCGCGGCAACAAGCTGAACGCCGCCTACTCCGCCGGCGGTCCCCCGCTCGTCACCGCCACAGTCCAGCGAGCCACCGGGCTGCGGATCGACCACTACGTCGAGGTGGACTTCCTGGGCTTCGAGCGGCTGGTCGACGCGATCGGTGGCGTCGACGTGTGCGCCCCGACCGCCTTGCGGGACCGCAAGGCGGGGCTGCAGCTGCCGGCCGGCCGGTCGCACGTCGACGGTCGGGTCGGCCTGTCCTACGTCCGGGCGCGCAGCCTCGACGGCCGGGCCGACCTGGGCCGGATCGAGCGCCAGCAACGCTTTCTGGCCGCGATGGTGCACCGGCTGACCAGCCGCGAGGTGCTGCTCGACCCGCGGGCGCTGGTGCGGTTCCTGGACGCTGCACTCGGCTCGGTCCGGACCGACCCGGGCCTGCGGCGGCGCGAGCTCGTCGACCTCGCGACCCGGCTGCGGCACGTGCCCGGCGGCGAGGTTCGCTTCCTGACCGTGCCGGTCGCCGACCCGTGGGCGCGGCCCGGCGGTGGGGTGGGGGCCGTGGCACTGTGGGACGAACCGGCGGCCCGAGCCCTGTTCGACGGGCTGCGCCACGATTCCGGGCTCGGTGACTCCGGGCTCGTTCACTCCGGGCTCGCTCACTCCGGGCGGGCCGCGAGTGCGCAGCCGAGCACACCACGGGTGAGCGTGGCGCCGGCCCTGCTGCGGGTCCAGGTCTTCAACGGCGTGGGGACGCCGGGCCTGGGTTCGCGGGCCGCCCGCGATCTCGCCCTGCGTGGTTTCGACGTGGTGGGTCAGGCGGCGAACTGGACCACCCTGGGAGCGAGCGCCACGGTCATCCGCTACGACGGGCGCTACTCCGAGAGCATCAAGACACTGGTGGCGGCCCTGCCGGGCGCCCGGCTGGAGAAGGTGGCCGGGCTCGGTCGCACGATGCAGGTCGTGGTGGGGTCGACGTACTCAGGGGTCCGGGCGGTGCAGGCCGCGACCGCGCAGGGCGGGGCCGGATCCCCCGCGGCGACCATCCGCACTGCAGCAGACCGCCTCTGCGGCTGATCCCTCGCCCCTCCTGCCCAGCTCCCCTTCGTCCCATCCTCTATTCGTCGTCGAACCCCGCCTCACGCAAGCGCAGGATGTCCTGGCGCCGGGCCAGCCGGTGCATGCGCCGGATCTCGGCCTCACCGAAGCGCCGGCGGTCCTCCGCCGTCTCGGCCAGCACCGGAGGCACGGCCCGCGGCCGGCCCACCGCGTCGACTGCCACGAAGACGAGGTACGCCGTGGCGACCCGGGTCCGCGGCACGCCCGCCTGGTCCCACGGCTCTGCCAGCACGCGTACGCCGACCTCCAGCGAGGTCCGGCCGGACCAGTTGACCTGCGCCTCCGCGTGCACCAGGTCCCCGACTCGCACGGGCTGGACGAACAGCATCTCGTCCATCGACGCGGTCACCGCCGCCCCGCCCGAATGCCGCTGCGCGACCACACCCGCCACGTCATCGACCAGCTTCATCACGACGCCCCCGTGCACGGTGCCGAGCAGGTTGGTGTCGAGCACGGTCATGATCCGGCTCAGGGTGGCGCGGGCCGCGCCCGTGGGCTTGCCAGGCATCGCGCGGTCGGCGTCGGGAGGATCCATAGGTACAAAGGGTACGGTCGGACCGTGAGCGCGCATGCCTGACTGGCCCGAGGGCTGGGCCCGGAACCCGCCGAACCGGCCTGCGCCACAGGGTCCGGACGGGGCACGGCCCGATCCGGCGGACGCCGAGACGCGCGTGGTCCCGACCCGCGGCGGACCGACCCGAGACGTGCCGACCCGAGACGTGCCGACCCGCGGCGGACCGATCCGCCCGCCCGCGGACGACGCCACGCGGGTCCTGCCCACGGCCGCACATCAGGAGCCCCGCCGCGCCGATCGGCCACCCCCGCCCGCATCCGGCCGCGCCAACCGGCAACCCCCGCCCCCTCCCCCACCGCGGCCGTCAGCGAGAGCGCCCCGCCGCGGACCCTCGGCCCGAGGCGGCGGTCGCCTGGTACGGCGCGTCCTGTTAGCCCTGCTCCTAGTCGTCGCGCTGGTCGGCGGGCTGCTTCTGTTCTTCGTGTCGCGGGTGGCCAAGGTCGACGCCCTGGCCGACTATCCGGGCCGCCCTGCGGTGACACCGGGAACAGACTGGCTCCTCGTCGGGTCGGACAGCCGCGAGGGGCTCACCCCCGAGCAGCGCAAGAAACTCACGACGGGTGGTTCCGCTGGTCGACGTACGGACACGATCATCCTGCTGCACACGCCCTCCGGCGGCGGCGGCCCGACGATGGTGAGCCTGCCGCGGGACTCCTACGTGCCGATCCCGGGCCACGGCCGCAACAAGCTCAACGCCGCGTTCGCGTTCGGCGGCGCGCCGCTGCTGGTGCAGACCGTCGAACGGGTGACCGGCATCCGCATCGACCACTACACGCAGATCGGGTTCGGCGGCTTCGTCGGTGTCGTCGACGCGGTCGGCGACGTGGAGCTGTGCCCGTCGCGCGACATCAAGGACAAGAAGAGCGGCCTGAACGTCCGCAAGGGCTGCCAGCCGATGGGCGGCACGACGGCGCTCGCCTACGTCCGGGCGCGCTACTTCGACCCGAGAGGCGACCTCGGCCGGGTGGCTCGCCAGCAGGAGTTCCTTAGCGCGATCTTCGCCAAGGTCGCCACGCCGGGAGTGCTGCTCAACCCGATCAAGGTGGTGCGGCTGGGCGACGCCGGCACCAAGGCGCTGACCGTCGACACGCACGACGGCGCGGTCGACCTGATGCGCTTCGCTCTCGCCATGCGCGCGGTGGCCGGTGACAAGGGAACCAAGACGACGGTGCCGGTGGCCGACGCCAACTTCCGCACCGCAGCCGGGTCGTCCGTGCGCTGGGACCGGGCCAAGGCCATCAAGCTGTTCAACTCCCTGCGCTAACCCTCCCCTGGCCTTCCCGTCCACGATCGTGGTTCGGTGATGGCATGCCGACTGGGCCGCCTACCCGACGGAGATCGAGGCGCTGCTCGAACAGTCCGCCCGTGGGAAGTCCGAGGCGCTTGCCGCGCACGAGCGAAGCGCCGGTCTGCTGGCGCAGTGACCCGGGCGACCCGGGCGCTGCTCCTGGACGAGATGCTCTCGCCCACGATCGCCGACCACCTTGCGCGGGAGCGGCACGTGTGGGACTGGCGCTAGTGCCAAGTTCCCGACGGAACCTTCACGCGCGATCTTCGGTGAGAAGTCCCGCCAGGGGCGACTGGACAACGGCGCGCCGGAGCACGACCGCGACGAGCGGCCCGGCGACGATGAGCGTCAACCAGACGATGGATATGACAATGATCTCGAAGAGATCTCCGCGATCGACTCCGCGTGCCACCGAGACGGCGACGAGCGCGCCGACCGCAGTTGCGAAGCTCAACACGAAGAGCCAGCGGATCGTCCGCTCGACCTTGTTCCTCTGCATGAACACCGGAGCGAGGACGGCGAGGGCGAGGCTCATCAGTAGGTATCCGAGCTCCTCGAGAGCGACGAAGACGCCGTTCGGGTTGTACATGGTGAGAATCGCCCAGCCGTCGAGTTGACCTTTCTCGAGACTCGGTTGCAGCACCGTGACCTGGATGAAGTAGGTGATTAGCAGGACTGCGGCCGCGATGATCGCGAGGCACAACCCGAGCAAGCTGAAGATCTTGCGCGTCGGAGGGGCGTACTCGTGCACCGACGCGATGAAAGCGATGAAGAGGAGCATCAGCAGCATGGCGGGGTACATCCACAGGTAGTCCACGGGCCATTGATCGGCGATGACGTCGCTTGAGAACGGATAGGGGACGTCGTTCGGGACAGCCGTCAACGCCAAGGCGAAGGAGACGACGGTGACGCCGGTCATCATGAGCGCGACCAAGTACCCAACACGCAAGGCGAGGCGAGGCCCCGTGCGGTCGGGCGTCGATGGCTTCGCTGCCTTCTCACCGCCGGTCACCGGGACCCCCTCGCTATCACTCTCAGGTTCGAAGATAACAATGGGGTCGGACTTATTGCTCCCTCATCAGCAACTTCCGCCGAACAGGCAGGCCTTGTAGCCGGCCCCACGCGGTGACCACGTCGGCGGACCAGACGAAGCCGGGTGGGATCCTGAGGATACGTTTGCGTGCATCCGGCTCAAGCAAGCCGTGAAGATCCTTTGCCGCAGACGCCGTACGTCGTCCTCGGCGGCCCGCCGGTCAAGCGCGGGCCAGTCGGGGAGTTGGCCCGTTCACCGCGCCGACCTCGACGGACATCGCCGCCTGCTTGGTCGTCATGGCGCCCCCGCCCTTCGGTTTCCGGTGTCGCCGTCAGTTGTCTCCGCACAGGCTCACCCGGCCCGCGTCAGCAACGTTTTCGGGCCGGGCGTCACACCCGGGTGCGGCCGGTTATCCGGGACGACGACCGGCGGAGGACCGATCATCACGTCCCGGTTTCCGCTGCCCTTCAGCCGCCGGCGTTCGCTTCTCGGGCCGTCCTGCGCCCGCGGGGGACTCGGACCCGTCTCACGGTCGGCTTGCCGGGCAGCACCATCCCAGCCCGGACCCCAACGGGGTTGTCACGTTCCCCCATGCGCGAGACACGACCGTGCAGGGTGCCCCCTGTGCCCCCGGGAACGGCGGTGTTCCCACGACCGGCCCGGTGCCGCCAGTCGCCGCCTGCCGCTTCTCAGCGGCCAGCTCCTGCACCCCGGCACCATAATCCATCACCCGGAGCTCACTCTCACGAGGCGTCATCAGGGGTTCACTCACGTTCACCCGTCCGGTCTTCCCCTCACCTGTAGTCCCTGGATGGAACAGGGACCCTCGGGCTTGAACTCTGAGCTTCGCACCCCGCCGTTGCCAGCAGCGCACGTCAGAGCGGGGACAGGCCTCGAACACTGGCCTGGGACTACGTCGTCAACCATCACCGCCGACCCTCCAACCGACCAGCCCACTCGTCGCAAGCGACCTCGTGCTGCACCACCGGAAGGATGCCCCATCCTCGGAGTTTGCGGATCTCAACAATCCACATTCTCCCAGGTCAGGGGCACCTTTCACTGTCCCGACACCCCAAGACCATGATCACCTAGACCGCCGTGAATACCCTGGGCAGATGCCCGGTCAGTCGGGCGTCGCGACGGTCACGATATTGGACCGCCACAAGGTGCCATCCCAGTCGTCACAGGTGATGAGGACT
The DNA here is from genome assembly GCA_038223055.1 of Actinomycetes bacterium. Lineage (GTDB taxonomy): Bacteria > Actinomycetota > Actinomycetes > JACCUZ01 > JACCUZ01 > JBBRHF01. The sequence continues at coordinate 7,501 of JBBRHF010000031.1, forward strand.
AGCCGGCCGGGCCGGGCCTGGTTGAAGATTCTTTCGGCGTTGCGAGCGAATGCGCCCTTCGAGAGAACGTCGATGGACCTGACGCGGTAGGAAAGAGCTCCGTCCGACCCCTTCATCTTGATCGTGTCACCCCGGCGCAATCGACCGATGCCGTCGAACACACCGGCGCCGACGCGCACCGTGTGGCCGACGAGGACCGCCGACCCTCGCGGTTCACCGGGGGCAGCGCCGTCGCTCCACCATCCGGCTAGGCGGGGGTCTCGCGGGGGCATGAGCACGCGGTTCGGGTTGCTCTTGATGGCCACGACTGATGCGTCGACGCCGATCCGCGGGATCCGCAGGGTGTACGGGCCCCTGATGGCCGCTGTCTGACTTTGCGTCGGATCGACGGGCGCCTCGGACCGGTCTGTGAATGCACTTGGCAACGGCGTCGGCGTCAGCGCGGTCTTGGGAACCTGCTCTTCCCGGCGTAGGGCCACCCGGGACCCATCGTCGTCGCCGGTCCCGCAGGCAGCAGCGACGGCCACCAGGGTCAGCCCGGCAATCAACCGGGCCAGCTCCCGGATTACGCGGCGAGCCGGGCCCGACGACGGATCAGGAGTCATGCGAGAAGCGACGGCGAGCAACCACCGCAGCTCCCGCCACGGCCGCACTGCCCGCAAGGATCAGACCCAGGAGCCCGGCCGAACCGCCACCGCCACCGCCACCGCCACCGCCACCGCCACCGACACCAGCGGGCACCGAGGTCGGAACTGGGGCGCGCGTCTCAGCCGGCGTCCGGGTCGGGGTCCGCGCCGTCCCGGTCGGGGTCGGCGTCGTCCGGGTCGCGGTCGGGGTCGGGGTCGCGGTCGCGGTCGCGGTCGCGGTCGGGGTCGGGGTCGGGGTCGCGGTCGGGGTCGGGGCGCAGTCCGGTGCGGTGAAGGTGTTGGTATCCAGCGAGACCTGGCCGTTGCGTGCCAGCGCGCGCCCCTTGACCGTCGTGCCGGTCGTCACCGAGATAGACGTCAACGCCATGATCGTCCCGGTGAACGACGATGTCGTGCCCAACGTCGCGGAGCTGCCGACCTGCCAAAAGACGTTGCAGGCGTTGGCGCCGTTGATCACGCTGACTTTGCTTGCCGAGGCGGTGATCAGGGTGGAGGCGATCTGGAAGACGAAGACCGCGTTCGGGTCTCCCTGGCCGTCCAATGTCAGAGTTCCGCTCAGCGCGAGCGGGCCGATGGACTTGTAGACGCCGGTGGTCAACGTCTTTCCCACCAGGTCTCCGGCGACGCTGGCGGTCAGAGCGCGGCCGGCGGCGTCGTCATAGGCAAGCGTCAGGTCGGATTGGGCCTGGGTGGCCTGCGCGTCGCCGGCGTGCCTGGCGCCTGCCACGGCCCCTGGGGGGAACCCCGTGATTGCGGTACCGGGGCTCACCCCGAGATCCCCGCTCAGGGTGCTGGGGCCGGTGTTGGTGACGGTCTGCCCGCCCAGAACCGAGTAGGTCCCCGCGGTACCCAAACCCACTGGCGCCTCGGCGGCATTTGCCGGGGACGAAAGCGATAGCAGACCGACCAGGACGAAGATCGTCAGCGTAGGGACGCTCACCACGGCGGTCCGCCGTCGAAGCGTGGATGCTTTGCCAGGTTCGGTCCGAGCGGGCTGGTAAGCCATGATGCCACCCTCCGGTGGAGATAGTCAGGAATGTATCACTTCAAGATCCATCATATTCCGATATCGTCGTCGGCTCGCCGGGCCGCGAAAGGAACGTTCTGAAGTGACGTCATGCGCTTTCGGGATAACGCTTCCGGCGCAGGTCGGATTGGTGGACACGTTGTGCACGCCGACGTATTCATGCGGCCACGTCAGCAGGCACCCCGGACGCCCGGACGAACTACCGGACATGCCGCGGAGCGCGCTGACGCGCGACCAAGTCGCCGAGACAACTGCCGATGCTGGTCGCGTACGACGCCTCGAGCGAGCTCGGCTCGGTCACCCGGAACCAGTCCGGGGAAAAGGTACTGCGGCCTCGGCGTCGACAAGTCGTTGCCGATGCTGCGCTGGTGGTCGAGGAAATCGGCCGTCACCACAGCGCAGTTGGTGTGACTCCCAAGTCCTCGGGCCGGTGCTGCAGCAGCCGTCGCGGAAGAACCCGGTTACCGGGTCGTTGCCGCACGGCTCCAGGTCACCGCCCAGGACCTTCGCTCTGCCGCTGACCCGTCATCGCCCAAGGCGGTGCCACAACGAGCCTCTCGTGGCGCTGATCAGTCCGCCGTACCCCGCGCCCCCTCAATCCCGCTCGTCCCTCCAGCCTGCTCGCTCATGCCTCGGTGGCGAAATCCCTTTCCTTGCTATGGGCGACTTGTCCGGTCGGCAGTGGCAAGCTCGCAGCCATGTCGGACGTGCCCAGACTGAGGCCTGGTGTACGTCTCGACGGCGTCGTTTCCGCAGGACCGCGCCTTCCTCGGCAGCGTCCTCCCTGCGCTGGACGGCGCCGCTGCGGCGGGCAGGCTTCCCCGACCGGGACGATACGTGTTTCTTGCTCCGGGTGTAGACCGCGTGCTCTTCCCATGATGTCCAACGCCGTCTGGGTCTGAGCCACCTGCGTGGGGCTACCTGAGGAGCTGGCGGGCCATCACGAGGCGCTGGATCTGGTTGGTGCCCTCATAGATCTGGGTGATCTTCGCGTCGCGCATCATCCGCTCGACGGGGTAGTCCTTGACGTAGCCGTAGCCGCCGAGCACCTGCACCGCGTCCGTCGTGATCTCCATCGCGGCGTCGGATGCGAAACACTTGGCCGCGGCGCCGAAAAATGTGAGGTCGGGGTCGCCCCGCTGGGACTTGGCCGCCGCGGCGTAGGTGAGCTGGCGGGCCGCCTCGAGCTTCATCGCCATGTCGGCGAGCAGGAACTGCAGCCCCTGGAACTCCGCGATCGCCTTGCCGAACTGCTTGCGCTCCTGGGCGTAGGCGACGGCCTGGTCGAGCGCGCCCTGACCGATGCCGACCGCCTGGGCGGCGATGGTGACCCGGGTGTGGTCCAGGGTGCGCAGCGCCGTCTTGAACCCGCTCCCCTCGGCCCCGATCAGCCGGTCGGCGGGGATGCGGCACTGGTCGAAGTACAGCTCGCGGGTCGGCGAGCCCTTGATGCCGAGCTTCTTCTCCAGCGCCCCGAACGAGAATCCCTCGTCGGTCTTCTCCACCACGAAGGCGGAGATGCCGTTGGCGCCGGCCTGGGGGTCGGTCACGGCCATCACCGTGTAGAACTGCGAGACGCCGGCGTTGGTGATCCACCGTTTGGCGCCGTCGAGGACGTAGGAGTCCCCGTCGCGCACCGCTCGCGTGGTCATCGCGATCGCGTCGCTGCCGGCCTCGGCCTCGGACAGCGCGTAGGAGAACATCGCCTCGCCGCTCGCGACGGCCGGCAGGTAACGCTTGCGCAGGTCCTCCGACGCCGAGAGCAGCAGCGGCATCGTGCCCAGCTTGTTGACCGCCGGGATCAGCGAGGTCGAGGCGCAGACCCGCGCTACCTCCTCGATCACGATGCAGGTGGCGAGCGCGTCCGCGCCCGCGCCGCCGTACTGCTCGGGCACATGCACGGCGTGGAAATCGGCCTTGCGCAAGGCGTCGTACGACGCCTGGGGGAACTCGGCGCCGGCGTCCACCCCGGCGGCCAGCGGCGCGATCTTGTCCTCGCAGACGCTGCGGACGGCAGCGCGCAGCATGTCGTGCTCCGGGGTGAGCGCAAAGAGATCGAAATCGGACACGGGCGGCCTCGGCAGACTCGCGACGACAGGTTTCGCGCAGCCTACGGGGGCGACGGCGGGCCGTCTCGAGGAACCCTCGCACCGGGCCCGACCCACTAACCTGACCGCCATGACCCTGCGCCTCACCGTCCTCGGCACCGGCTACCTCGGAGCCACCCACGCCGCGTGCATGGCCGAGCTCGGCTACGAGGTCCTGGGCATGGACGTGGCCACGGACAAGGTGGCCGCGCTCTCCGAGGGCCAGGTGCCGTTCTTCGAGCCCGGGCTCGAGGACCTGCTGCGCAAGCAGGTCGAGTCGGGCCGGCTGCGATTCACCACGTCCTACGAGGAGACCGCGGCGTTCGGGGACGTGCACTTCCTCTGCGTCGGGACACCGCAGAAGCGGGGTGGCTACGCGGCGGACCTGAGGTACGTCGACGCCGTCCTTGACGGTCTCGCCCCGCACCTGGACCGGCCGTGCCTGGTCGTCGGCAAGTCGACGGTCCCGGTGGGCACGGCCGCCCGCCTCGCCGACCGCCTGCTGGCGCTGGCTCCCGCCGGCGCGGACGCCGAGCTGGCCTGGAACCCCGAGTTCCTGCGCGAGGGCTTCGCCGTCGAGGACACGCTGCGACCGGACCGGCTGGTCATCGGCGTGCGGTCCGCGCAGGCCGAGGCAACGCTGCGCGAGGTCTACACCAGCGCGCTGTCCCGGGACACCCCGTTCATCGTCACCGACTTCCCGACCGCCGAGCTGGTCAAGGTGTCCGCAAACGCCTTTCTGGCCACCAAGATCTCCTTCATCAACGCGATGGCGGAGCTGTGCGAGGCGACCGGAGCCGACGTTACCAAGCTCGCCGACGCCATCGGTCACGACGAGCGCATCGGACGCAAGTTCCTCAACGCCGGCTTGGGATTCGGGGGTGGCTGCCTGCCCAAGGACATCCGCGCGTTCATGGCCCGGGCCGGCGAGCTGGGGGTCGACCAGGCGCTGAGCTTTCTCCGTGAGGTCGACGCCATCAACATCCGCCGGCGGGTCCACGTCGTCGACCGCGCCCGCGACATGCTCGGGGGCACCTTCTTCGACAAGCGGGTCGGCGTGCTCGGCGCGTCCTTCAAACCCAACTCCGACGACGTACGCGACTCCCCCGCCCTCGCCGTCGCCGGCCAGATCCAGCTCTCGGGGGCCCAGGTGACGGTGTTCGACCCGCGCGCGGTCGACAACGCCCGCAAGATGTTCCCGACCCTGGACTACGCCGACTCGACCGAAGAGGCATGCGCGGCGGCCGACCTGGTGCTGCACCTCACCGAGTGGCAGGAGTTCCGCGAGATGGACCCCATGGCCCTGGGCGAGGTCGTCGCGTCGCGGCGCATCATCGACGCCCGCAACGCCCTCGATCCGGTCGCCTGGCGGGCCGCCGGCTGGACCTACCGATCACTCGGGCGACCCTGAGGCGATGCGCATGGTCGAGAGCGAAGCAGAGGTCATCGCCCGGATCCTCGGAACCACCCGAACGTGGGCGGTCGTCGGCCTGCGCGACAACCCGGCCCGACCGTCCTACGCCGTAGCCCGGTTCCTGCAGCGCCAGGGCAAGCGCATCGTTCCGGTGCACCACCAGCCGCAGGACGTGCACGGCGAGACCTCCTACGCCACCCTGGCCGACATCCCCTTTCCCGTCGACGTGGTTGACGTCTTCGTCAACTCCGCCGGCGCCGGCGAGATCGCCGACCAGGCGATCGCGATTGGCGCGCAGGCCGTGTGGTTCCAGCTCGGCGTGATAGACCAGGCTGCGGCCGAACGGGTGCGGGCGGCCGGGCTGCTCATGGTCATGGACCGCTGCCCGGTCATCGAGTGGGGCCACTAGGACGGGGATCAGGCGATGGGCGTACGTCTGGGGATGCGGGCAGGTCGCGGGCTGCGGGCAGGTCGGGCGGCGGCGATGCTGCTGGCACTGGGCGTGGCCCTGACGGCCGTCTCCCCAACGACGCCGGCGAGTGCGGCGGGGGCTGGACCGTTCACAGGCGCCGGCGCCTGGGTGTCGATCTTCTCCGGAGCCGCGGTCTGGGACCATCCCGCCACGCACGTCGCGCGGATGCAGAGGGCCGGTGTGCGCACGCTCTACCTGCAGACCTCGAGCTCGGCCTCTCCGGTCCGCACCCAGGTGTTCCGGCGCACGCAGGTCGCGCGGTTCCTCGTGGCCGCGCACGCCCGCGGGATGCGCGTCGTGGCGTGGTACCTCCCGCCGCTGCGCCACACCGACCGCGAGCTGTCCCGGGCGATGGCCGCCATCCGCCTGCGGACCGCGGGCGGCCAGCGCTTCGACGGCTTCGCACTCGACATCGAGCCGTCCGGGTCGACACCCGCCGGCGCGCGCCGCAACGCCAACCTGGCCCAGCTGAGCCGCCGGCTGCGGGCCTCGGCGGGACGGTCCTACCCGCTGGGCGCCATCATCCCGTCAGCGGTCGGGCTCTCGCTCTCGCCGCGCTTCTGGCCGGCGTTCCCCTACGAGACCGTGGGCCGCTACTACGACGTCGTGCTGCCGATGAGCTATTCCACCTCCCGGGTCAGCGGCGCGACGGCGACCTACGACTACACGATGCGCAACATCGTGTTCCTGCGGGAGCGCCTCGGCCCGTTGGTCGCCGTGCACGTGATCGGCGGCGACGCCGGGCGCTCGAGCCGGCTTGAGACCCGCGGCTTCGTCCAGGCGTGCAACGACGCGGGGGTCGCCGGGGCGAGCATGTGGCACTACACGGCGTACGGCGTCGAGGACTGGCAGGAGATGAATCTGCTGCACGGGTGACGGCCCCGCTCAGACGCCAAACCCCACGCCCACGCCGGTCCGGTGCCGGCGCAGCGCCGCGCCCTTGGATCGGGCCGAGTCGCCGAGGTCGCGCTGGAAGGCGACCATCCGCTCCCGCAGCGCCGGGTCGACGACGCCGAGGATGCGGACCGCGAGCAGCCCGGCGTTGCGGGCCCCGCCGACCGACACCGTCGCCACCGGCACCCCGGCCGGCATCTGCACGATGGACAGCAGCGAGTCGATGCCGTCGAGGTGGGCCAGCGGCACCGGGACGCCGATGACCGGCAGCGGGGTGACGCTCGCGAGCATCCCCGGCAGGTGGGCCGCTCCCCCGGCGCCGGCGACGATCACCCGCAGGCCACGGCCGGCCGCCTGCTCGCCGTAGGCGATCATCTCGCGGGGCATCCGGTGCGCCGAGACGACGTCGACCTCGTGCGGGATGTCGAACTCGTCCAGCGCCTCCGCCGCCTCCCGCATGACCTCCCAGTCGGAGTCGCTGCCCATCACGATTCCCACCACAGGGTCGTGCGCGTCAGCCATCGATGTCTCCTCGCAAGAAGGCGGCGGCGTGTCGGGCTCGCTCACGCACCTGCCCAGCATCCCCGCCCAGGACGGTGACGTGACCCACCTTTCGCCCTGGGCGTACGACCTTTCCGTACATGTGCAGCCGCACACCCGGGTCGTGCGCGAGGCAGTGCAGGTAGCCGGCGTACATGTCCCCGATCTGGCCGCCGAGGACGTTGGCCATCGCGATGTGCGCCGCCGTGGCCCGGGTGTCTCCGAGCGGAAGGTCGAGCACGGCTCGCAGGTGCTGCTCGAACTGGCTGGTTCGCGACCCCTCGATGGTCCAGTGGCCGCTGTTGTGCGGGCGCATCGCCAGCTCGTTGACCAGCACGCCGGCGGGCGTGTCGAACATCTCGACGGCCATGACGCCGGTCACGCCCAGGCCCTCGGCGATGCGCAGGGCGGCCCGCTGCGCGGCAAGGGCGTGGTCCTCGCTGATGGGTGCCGGTGCGACGACCTCGCGGCACACCCCGTCGACCTGCATCGTCTCCACAACCGGCCACACCGCGGCCTGCCCGTGCGGGCTGCGGGCCACCAGCACGGCGAGCTCGCGGGTGAACGCGACCTTCTCCTCGGCGAGCAGGGGCGTCCTCGATGTGGTGAACCAGTCGGCCGCCGGGGACTCCCGCGAGTCCCGCGAGTCCCGCGAGTCCCGCGAGTCCCCAATCACCCGCACGCCCTTGCCGTCGTAGCCGCCACGGGGGGTCTTCAGTACGATCGGCCAGCCGACCTCGTTGCCGAACGCCGTGAGCTCCCCGGCTGTCCGGACCGCTGCCCACCGCGGGCACGGCACGCCGAGCTCGGTCAGGCGCCGACGCATGACCAGCTTGTCCTGCGCGTGCTCCAGAGCCCCGGATCCGGGCCGTACGACGACGCCCTCCGCCTCCAGCGTGCGCAGGTGCACGGTGGGCACGTGCTCGTGGTCGAAGGTTAGGACGTCGCAGCCCTCGGCGAAAGCGCGCAGGGCCTCGAGGTCGTCCTCGTCGCCGATCTCGGTGCCAGGGACCACGAGCGCCGCGCTGTCGTGCAGGTCCCGGGCGAGGACCCGCAAGGTGATGCCCAGCCCGATAGCCGGTGCCGCCATCATCCGGGCCAGTTGCCCGCCACCGACGACGCCTACCACCGGAAACCCCACAGCCGCAACCCTAACCGGGTCCCGGCCCGCCGCCGGACCGCCGCTCGCTGCCCGCCGCTCGCTGCCCGCCGCTCGCCGCTCGCTGCCCGCCGCAACGTCCGAACAAGCGGAGTCCATAGCGCACGCTTGTTCGGACGTTGCGGCTGATCGGGCCGCTCAGAAGCCGAGCTCGCGCGCGATCAGCATGCGCTGGACCTCGGAGGTGCCCTCGCCGATCTCGAGGACCTTCGAGTCCCGCCACATGCGGGCAACCGGGAACTCGTTCATGAAGCCGTAGCCGCCGTGGATCTGGGTGGCCTCGCGGGCGTTGGTGACGGCGATCTCCGAGGAGTAGAGCTTGGCGATGGCGGCCTGCTTCTTGAACGGCTCGCCGCGCAGCATCCGCGCGGCGGCGTCGTAGTAGGCCAGCCGGGCCGTGTAGGCCCGCATCTCCATGTCGGCCAGCTTGAACTGCACCGCCTGGTTGGCCCCGATCGGGGCGCCGAAGGCGAGCCGCTCGCGGGCGTAGCGGACCGACTCGTCCACGCACCCCTGGGCGAGGCCGACCCCGAGCGCCGCGATCGCGATGCGGCCCTCATCGAGGGTGGACAGGAACTGGGCGTAGCCACGGCCCCGCTCACCGAGCAGGTTGGCCGCCGGCACCCTGCAGTCGGCGAACGACAGCTCACGGGTGTCCGATGCGTTCCACCCAACCTTGGAGTACTTCTTGGACACGGTGAAACCCGGCGTCCCCGAGGGCACGATGATCGCGGAGATCTCCTTGCGGCCACCCTCGCCCGTGCCGGTCACGGCGGTGACCGTGACCATGCCGGTGATGTCGGTGCCGGAGTTGGTGATGAACGCCTTGGTTCCGTTGATCACCCATTCGTCCCCGTCGAGGCGGGCGGTGGTGGCCGTGGCCCCCGCGTCCGACCCGCCGCCGGGCTCGGTCAGCCCGAAGGCGCCGAGCACCTCCCCCGCACACATCCGCGGCAGCCACTCGCGTTTCTGCTCCTCGGTGCCGAACCGGTAGACCGGCATGGCGCCTAGCGAGACCCCGGCCTCGAGCGTGATGGCCACCGACGAATCGACGCGGGCTAGCTCCTCGATGGCGACGCACAGGGCGAAGTAGTCACCGCCCATGCCGCCGTACTCCTCGGCGAAGGGCAGCCCGAACAGACCCATCTGCCCCATCTGGGCGACGATGTCGTAGGGGAACTCCTCGCGCTCGTAGAGAGCGCCGATCTGCGGCGCCACGACATCGTGGGCGAATTGCTCCACGGTCTTGCGCAGCGCTTCGAGCTCATCGCGGAGGCCGGTGCTCGGGCCGGTGCTCGGGCCGGTGCTCGGGCCGGTGCGGGCCACTGTCTTCTCCTTGTACGTCGAGGGCGTGTGTCAGCATGTTGCCCGTTCCGGCGCAACCTGTCACACGTTGAGAGCACCATGGTCGCACGTCGGCGGGCCGAGGTGGCCACCGACGAAGGTACGCTCGTGCGGTGAGAGCCCTGGCCCGCGCGCCCTCGTCGCGGGGCGCCCGCGGCACGCCGACCGGCCGCGTCTTGTCGGCCCTGCGCGAGCGACTGGGTCACCTCGCGCGCGAACTGATGAAGTTCGGGCTAGTAGGTGCCCTCGCGTTCGTCGTCGACATCGGGCTGTTCAATGCCTTCCTGGCGGCAACCGACAAACCCTTGACCGCCAAGGCGTTCTCGACACTGGTAGCCACCACGGCGGCCTACGCCGGCAACCGCTACTGGACCTTCCGACACCGGAGCCGCTCGGCCGTCCGCCGGGAATACACGCTGTTCTTCCTGCTCAACGGGGTGGGCCTGGCGATCGCGCTCGGCGTCCTGGCTACCTCGCACTACCTGCTGGGGTTCACCAGCGCGCTGGCCGACAACATCGCGGCCAACGGGGTCGGGCTCGTGCTCGGGACGGCGTTCCGGTTCCTGTCCTATCGCCGGTGGGTGTTCACCGCGGTCATCGCGGACCCGTCTCCGCGGCGCTGAGGAACAGCGCGAAGACCGGCGGTCGGCGCCGCACCAGTTCGAGGCGCCCTCCGTCGGCCTCGGCCAGCTCGCGGGCCAGCGCCAGGCCGAGCCCGGTGCCCTCGCGGCCGCTCACCGAGCGCTCGAAGATCCGCCCCGCCAGGTCGTCGGGCACCCCTTCACCCTCGTCGGTGACCTCGACGACCAGTGAGACCCCGGAGGATCGGGTCGAGACGGTCACCGTCCCGGCGCCGTGCAGCAGGCTGTTCTCCAGCAGGGTCGCGAGCACCTGCGACAGCCCGTTGGGGGTGGTCCGGGCGACCAGGCCGCGGGTGCCGGTGGCCACGATCCGCCGCCCGACCCCCCCGAACGCAGGCTCCCACTCGACGACCTGCTGCAGGACCACGGTGTCCAGCGCGACGGCCACCCCGCGCAGGTTGCTGCTGCGTGCGCTATCCAGCAGGTGCGCGACGACGGTGGCCAGCCGCTCGATCTGGGCCAGCGCGCTGGTCGCCTCCTCGCGCACCGTGTGCTGGTCCTCGGCGGTGAGAATCTCCTCGAGGCGCATCGACAGGGCCGCCAGCGGCGTGCGCAGCTGGTGCGACGCGTCGCTGGCGAACTGCCGCTCGCTCGCGATCAGCCGGTCCACCCGGTCTGCACTGCAGGCCAGCATCGTGGCCAGCAGGTCGACCTCGCGCACGCCGGTCCGGGCCAGGGCGGGCCGGGCCTCACCGGACCCGAGCGCCTCGGCCCGATCGGCCAGCTCGGCCAGCGGGCGCACCAGCTGGCGGCCCTGCGCCGCTCCGGCCGCCACGCCCGCGGCGACGGCGACGGCCGCGACAGCGAGGGTCACCCCGATCACGACGATCGGGTTGCGACCGTCGACCACGTCGATGACCCCGAGCGGCACCCCCAGCAGCAGGGCGCAGACAACAGCAACGACGACATTGGTGCGGATCAGCAGGCCGGCCATGGGAGGCGCCTCACTCCCGCTCGAAGCGGAATCCCACGCCGCGCACGGTCGAGATGAACCGGGGGTTCGCGGCGTGGTCACCCAGCTTCTTGCGCAGCCAGGAGACGTGCATGTCCAGCGTCTTGGTCGAGCCCCACCAGGCGGTGTCCCACACCTCGCGCATGAGCTGCTCCCGCGTGACGACCTTGCCCGCGTCGCGCACCAGCACCCGAAGCAGGTCGAACTCCTTGGCCGTCAAGGTGAGTTCGCGGTCGTCCATCCACGCCTTGTGCGACTCGGTGTCGATCCGTACGCCGTGCACGCCGGCAGTCGCATCGACGATGCCGCGGCGCATCAGCGCCCGCACCCGGGCCAGCAGCTCCGCCAGCCGGAACGGCTTGGTGACGTAGTCGTCCGCGCCCGCATCCAGACCGACGACCGTGTCGACCTCGTCGGCCCGGGCGGTCAGCACGAGCACCGGCACGGTGCTGCCCTGGATGCGCAGCCGGCGGCAGACCTCGAGCCCGTCCATGCCCGGCAGGCCGAGATCGAGGACGAGCAGGTCGTACGGCGACTCGCTGGCCGAGGACAGCGTGCCCGGCCCGTCCTCGCACACTTCGACGTCGTAGCCTTCCCGGCGCAGGGCTCGCGCGAGCGGCTCGGAGATCGCCCGGTCGTCCTCGGCGAGGAGCACGCGCGTCATGGCAGCATCGTAGGCGCAACGTCACGCAAAGCGAGCAACGCCCGATGTCGTCGTTCGTGGCCCTGACGGCGATCAGACCGGGGTCACGCCGTGCCGGCGCCGGGAGAAGCCGCGGTCCTTGCCGGCAGAGAGCCGGAACCGTGCGATCAGCTCGTCGCGAAGCCGCTCGGGGAGGACCAGGTCGTCGACGACCAATTCGCTGGCCAGCCGGACGATGTCGATGTCCGCCTCGTAGTCCGCGCGCCGCTGCGCCACGAACTCGGCCCGTTCGCCGTCGTCCTCGATGGCCGCGAGCTTGTTGGCGTAGACCGCGTTGACGGCTGCCTCCGCCCCCATCACCGCGATCTTGGCGGTGGGCAGCGCCAGCGTCGCGTCCGGCTCGAACCCGGGTCCGGCCATGGCATAGAGCCCGGCGCCGTAGGCCTTGCGCACGACGACGCAAATCTTCGGGACGGTCGCCTCGGCAATGGCGCTGATCATTTTCGCGCCGTGGCGGATGATGCCGGCCCGTTCGACGACCGACCCCACCATGAAGCCGGGCACATCGGAGAGAAACAGCAGCGGGACGTTGAAGGCGTCACACATCTGGACGAACCGAGCGGCCTTGTCCGCGGAGTCCACGAACAGCACGCCGCCCTTGAACATCGAGTTGTTGGCGACGATCCCGAGCACTCTCCCGTCGAGCCGGGCAAGGCCGACGACGACCTCCCGCGCCCACAGCGCGTGGATCTCGAGCCACGAGGCCTCGTCGACCAACCCGGAGATGTAGCGGCGCATGTCGAACGCCTGCCGCTCGCTCGCGGGCACCAGCGCGGCGAGGTCGACGTCCTTGGCCGGCCGCGCCCCGGCGGCCGGCGGTGCGCCCTCCCAGTTGGAGGGTAGGTAGGCCAGGTAACGGCGTACGGTCTCGATGGCGTCCTGTTCGGTGCTCACCAGGACGTGGCCGACACCGGAGACGGCGCAGTGCATCCGCGCCCCGCCCATCTCCTCCAGCGTGGTCTTCTCACCCGTGACCATCTCGACCATGCGGTCCGACCCGAGATACATCGACGCGTTGCCCTCAACCATCACCACGATGTCGCAGAAGGCCGGGATGTAGGCGCCGCCCGCGGCCGACGGGCCGAACAGCGCGCAGACCTGCGGGATCGACCCGCTGGCCCTGACCTGGTTCCAGAAGATCTTGCCCGCGCCGCGCCGGCCGGGGAACAGGTCGATCTGGTCGGTGATCCGCGCGCCGGCCGAGTCGACGAGATAGACCATCGGTATGCCGGTCCGGTAGGCCGTCTCGATGACGCGGATGATCTTCTCGACGGTTCGCGCCCCCCACGACCCCGCCTTCACCGTCGAGTCGTTGGCCATGACGCACACGCGCCGGCCCTCGACGGTGCCCGCGCCGGTGACCACACCGTCGGCCGGCAGACCCCGGGCTGCGACGTTGGCGAACGCCCCGTCCTCGACGAACGAGCCCTCGTCGACCAGCAGCGCCACGCGCTCGCGCGCGAACAGCTTTCCTTTGGCGGCGTTGGCGATGTGGTACTTGTGCGCGCCTCCCTGCTGGACGCGTTCGCGCAGCTCGGGCACGGGCGGGTGGTCGGCGGGTGAGGGCATGGCGGGAGCCTAACCACTGCGGCGTACGTCGAGGCGGCTCACCCGTCGGGCCCGTCGGGGTCGGGCCCGTCGGGGTCCGGCCCGTCGGGGTCCGGCCAGTTGGGGCGGCGACGCTCGTTGAAGGCGGCAACCCCCTCGACCCGGTCCGGGGAGAACGCCGTCGCCCGCCAGGCCGCGTCCTCGATCTCCAGGCCGGCGGCGACCTCGACGTCGGCGCCGAGTCGCAGAGCGCGTTTGGCGTTGCGCACACCGACCGGAGAGTTGGCCGCGATCACGGTGGCGAGCTCGACCGCCGCTGCCCGGTCCTGCCCGGCCGGGACCCGCCGGTCCACGATCCCGAGCCGGGTGGCCTCGTCGATGCCGACGCGGCGCCCGGTGAAGATCAGGTCGGCCGCGCGCGCCAGGCCCACCCGCCGGGACAGCAGTTGGGTGCCCCCGCCGCCGGGGATCACGCCGACGGTCACCTCGGGCAACCCGAGCACGGCCGTCTCGTCGCACACGATGAGGTCGCACGAGAGCGCGAACTCGAACCCGCCGCCGAGCGCGAAGCCGTGCACGGCGGCAATCGTGGGCACCGGCAGGTCGAGCACCCCGGCGAACGCCGACCGGAACCATGGTCGCTGCGCCATCAGGTCCGCATCACGGAAACGGTTGCGTTCCTTGAGGTCGGCCCCGACGCAGAACGCCTTGGGCGCCGAGGACGCGACCACGACAGCACGCACCGACGGGTCGGCCCGCAGGGCAGCGATCGCGGCCACGACATCACGCGCCATCGCCGTGGACATCGCGTTGTGCGCCTCCGGCCGGTCCAGCACCAGCTCGGCCACGTGCCCCCGCTCCCCGTGCCGCACGACGTTGACGTTGACGTAGGTCGGGTGGCTGGCGCCGGCGTCGCTCATCCCGGCGAGGCTAGCGGGTCGGCCGACGTACGACGCCGGGCCGCTCACTGGTCGCTGCGGCGGCGGCGCTCCTCGTCGTCCTCGGCCAGCCGGTAGACGTCGCGCTGGACCTCCTCGACGCCCGGCACGTCGCGCATCACCAGCTGTCCGGTCTCACCGGCTGACTCGACGGTGAGCGTGCCGCAGCCGAGAATCCGCTCGAGCAGGCCCTCGTGTTGGAAGGTCACATCGTTGATGCGCGAGATTGGCATATCCCGCCCGGAGCGCGAGATTACCCCGACGCGGGTGATGATGCGCCGGTCGGTGACGACGAAGGCCGTGGTGAGCCACTTCACGAACGGCCACCCGGCCCAGCGCAGGACGACCCCGAGGGCGACCACTCCGACGGCGAGTCGCAGCCACGGCTGGGTGCTGCCGTCGGGCAGGACCGCAGCGGCGTAGGAGGCCAGCGGGCTCACGACGAGCAGCATCAGGGCTGGCCCGACTAGCTCCTTCCAGTGCGGGCGCATCGCCAGGACGACATGTTCGCCCTCGCCGAGCAGTCTCTTCGGGATGCCGGTCACGACGGTCATCCTGCCCTGCCGGACCCGCGCGCACCGGCCAACCCGCGATGTCAGCGCACATGCACGACGTCGCCGGCGCCCACGGCGTGGCGTCCCGTTGCGCTGTTCACGAGCAGGCGGCCCTCGGCATCGACCCCGCTCGCGCGCCCAGACAGGGCGGGTCCGCCGGGCAGCTCGACCCGCACGTCGCGCCCGATCGTCGTACACGCCTGCGCGTAGGCCGCCCGCAGCCCAGCCACCTCGGCGTCGCCCCCGGTCGCTGCCAGGGCGGCGTAGCCCTCGGCGAAGCCGCGCAGCACGGCGCGCAACAGGGGGTCACGGTCGGTGATCCCCGCGCCCTCCAGGACCAGCGAGGTGGCAGACTCGACCGGGCGCTCGTCGGCGCGCAGCGAGACGTTGATCCCGATGCCGACCACGACGGCGTCGCCCGAGCGCTCGGACAGAATGCCCGCCAACTTGCGCTCCCCCACCAGCACGTCGTTGGGCCACTTGAGGCCGACGTCGAGGCCGCCGAGCCGCTCGATCGGCTCCGCGACGGCCAAGCCGGCCAACAGCGAGAGCCACGGCCAACGAGCCGAGGGGAACGCCGGGCGCAGCAGGATGGAGAAGGTCAACCCCGACCGGGGCGGCGCCACCCAGGCCCGCTCGAGTCGCCCCCGGCCGGCCACCTGTGCCTCGGCGACCAGGACGGTGCCCTCCGGCGCGCCGGCGCGGGCGGCCGCGACGAGGTCGGCGTTGGTCGAGCGCGTCTCGGCCACGACGCGCAGGTCGACGGCCAGCCCAGGCGTCCCGCCCAGAGCGTCGCGCAGCGCCCTCTCGCGCAGAGGGGGACGCTCGAGCTCCGACCAGCCTGGTGTCACACCGGACTAGGCTACGACCATATGAGCGCGACGGCGGACCTCCCCAGCCTCCCCGGGCCCGACCCGGCCCCGCTCGACCTGCACACCACCCCGCTCGACCTGCACACCACGGCCGGAAAGATCGCCGACCTGGAGCGGCGCACCGAGGACGCAGTGCACGCCGGGTCGCGACGTGCCGTCGAGAAGCAGCACGCTCGCGGCAAGATGACCGCGCGTGAGCGCATCGACGTGCTCCTGGACGAGGGTTCCTTCGTCGAGATGGGCGAGTTGGCGCGGCACCGCTCGACGAGTTTCGGCCTGGCTGCGCACCGGCCCTACGGCGACGGGGTCGTCACCGGCTACGGCATGGTGGACGGCCGCCAGGTCTGCGTGTTCGCCCAGGACTTCACCGTCTTCGGCGGCTCGCTCGGCGAGGTCTTCGGCGAGAAGATCGTCAAGGTCATGGATCTCGCGCTGAAGACGGGCTGCCCGATGATCGGCTTCAACGACTCGGGTGGCGCGCGGATCCAGGAGGGCGTCGCCTCGCTGGGTCTCTACGGCGACATCTTCTTCCGCAACGTGATGGCGTCCGGGGTCATCCCGCAGCTCTCGCTGATCATGGGCCCGTGCGCGGGCGGCGCGGTCTACTCCCCCGCGCTCACCGACTTCACGGTCATGGTGGACGGCACGTCGCACATGTTCATCACCGGCCCCGACGTCATCAAGACGGTCACCGGTGAGGACGTCGGGATGGAGGATCTCGGCGGAGCGCGCACCCACACCACCAAATCGGGCAACGCCCACTACCTCGCCAGGGACGAGATCGACGCCATCGACTACGTCAAAGAGCTGCTGGCCTACCTGCCCCCGAACAACCACGAGGACCCGCCGGTCTACCACTCCGGCGGCGCCGACGACGCCGGCCTGCTCGCCGTCAACGAGACCGACCTCGAGCTGGACACCTTCGTGCCCGACTCGGCCAACCAGCCCTACGACATGCACACGATCATCGAGCACATCGTGGACCCCACGGCCGACGGGACCGCCGACTTCCTCGAGGTGCAGGCCCGATACGCCGCCAACATCATCGTAGGCTTCGGGCGGCTCGAGGGCCGCTCGGTCGGCATCGTCGCCAACCAGCCACTGGCCTCCGCCGGCACGCTGGACATCGCCGCGTCGGAGAAGGCCGCGCGGTTCGTGCGGACCTGTGACGCGTTCAACGTGCCGGTGCTCACCTTCGTCGACGTACCCGGGTTCCTGCCTGGCACCAGCCAGGAGTGGGACGGCATCATCCGGCGCGGCGCCAAGCTGATCTACGCCTACGCCGAGGCAACGGTGCCCAAGGTGACGATCATCACCCGCAAAGCCTACGGCGGGGCCTACGCCGTCATGGGCTCGAAGCACCTGGGTGCCGACATGAACCTCGCCTGGCCGACCGCCCAGATCGCGGTCATGGGGGCGCAAGGGGCGGTGAACATCCTCTACCGCAAGGAACTTGCTGAAGCGGCCGACCCCGAGGCCGAGCGCAGGCAACGCGTCGCGGACTACGAGGACCACCTGGCCAACCCCTACGTCGCGGCCGAGCGGGGCTACGTCGACGCGGTCATCGCGCCCTCGCAGACCCGGTCCCACGTCGTGCGGGCGCTGCGCGCGCTGCGCGCCAAACGCCAGACGCTGCCGCCGAAGAAGCACGGGAACATCCCGCTGTGACTGACCCCGATCCGGGCCGGACGCAATTCGCGACCGCGGTACTCGCCCTGCACGCCACGCTGGACGCCTGGGCCGCCGCCGTCGCCGGGGTGTCCGACGAGTCGGGACAGGACCCGACGGACGCGCTGGCCGACCCCCGGCTGGAGGCCGCGCAGGACTCGTTCTACGAGGCGCTGGGAGTCTACGAGGAGGCGACCCTGCCGGTGCTCGGGCTGGTCGCGCTCAGCGAGGACGACGAGGCAAATGAGGCCGACGGGGTCGACCGAGTGATGGTCGACGACTTCTTCGTGCACCTGGTCGTCGGCGTGGCCCGCGACGACTCCCCGGACCGGCTCGCGGACGCCTTCGAGATGGTTCACGACGCGGCCCACTCGATCGTGGACCGGCTGGTCACTGCCGGCTTCCTGGTCCCCACCTTCTCCTCGTCGCGGGGCGAGCTGGATGTCGACGACTTCGACGACTTCGACGACTTCGAGCCGGACGCGTGAGCGAGCCGGACGGGCCACCGGTGGGGCCCCCGGCCGCCCCGCCGCTCCCCGCCGGCCCAACGCCGCCCGCGCTGCGCGTCGTCCGCGGCGCGCCGACCGACGATGAGCTCGTCGCCTTGGTGGTGGTGATCGCGGCGCTCTGCGCCCGGGCCGCCGGCGACCCGGGCAGCCCAGCACGGCCGAGTCGGCGGGCCTGGAACCACCCGCGGCGACTGGTTCGCTCTCCGGTGTCCCCCGGCCCCGAGGGCTGGCGCCGGTCGGCCCTGCCCGGCTGACCCGCGGGATGGCCGCTGTGCGCCCCGGGCGCCGTCTTGTGCTCGCGTCGGCGTCACCGGCGCGTCGCCGGATCCTGCTCGACGCCGGGATCGATCCCGACGTCGTCGTCAGCGGCGTCGACGAGTCCACCGTCACCGGTCCTCCCGCTGACGTGGCGCTGACCCTGGCCGTGCGCAAGGCCATGGCGGTTGTGCCGGTCCTGACCCGAGGCGCGCACCCCGCCGACGCGCTCGTGCTGGGCTGCGACTCAGTGCTCGACCTGGACGGCGAGGCCCACGGCAAGCCCCGCGACGAGGCCGAGGCGATCCAGCGGTGGCGACGGATGCGCGGCCGTGCCGGGGTGCTGCACACCGGCCACTGCCTCATCGACACCGGGTCCGGGCGCCAGACCGCAGCGGTCGCCTCGACGACGGTTCACTTCGCGGACATCGACGACCGCGACATCACGACGTACGTCGCCACGGGCGAGCCGATGCGGGTGGCCGGAGCCTTCACGATCGACGGCCTCGGCGGCGCGTTCGTGGAGCGCATCGAGGGCGACCCGCACAACGTCGTCGGCCTGTCCTTGCCGTTGCTGCGCCGCCTGCTCGATGAGCTCGGCGTCCGCCTCACCGACCTCTGGGCACCCCGTGAGGACAGCTGAGGAGGCTCTGCATCCGCTCTGAATGCCCACCGATGGCCATGTCCAGGGCAGGTCGGGGCCGCACCGGAACGTAGGATTCGCGCCGTGCCCCTGTCCCGGCCGCTGTCCCGCCGTGTCCTGCTACAGGCCATCGCTATCGGCGGCCTCGCGGGGTGTGCAGGTCGCTCGAACGAGCCCGCATCCACGGTGGTCGGTGCGGCGTCCCGGGCCGCGAGTGCGCCCGTCAGCGGGTCCGCCTCCGCCACCCCGGGCACCGCAGGCACCGCGGGCACCGCTGCGAGCCGCCCGCGAGGGCCGGCTCGCGAGGTGCGCCACGGCGACCGCACCCGGCGAGCGGTCGCGCTCACCTTCCACGGCGCGGGGGACGCGGCGCTGGCCCGGTCGATCCTGGCCGAGCTGTCCTCCGGCGGAGCCCACGCGAGCGTGCTGGCCGTGGGAACCTGGCTGCGGGACCATCCTGAGATGGCGCGGCGCATCCTCGATGCCGGCCACGACCTGGGCAACCACACCCTGAACCACCGACCGATGCGACGGCTGGGCGCTGGACCGGCCTACGACGAGATCGTGGGCTGCGCTCGGATCCTGCGCACGCTCACCGGCAGTCAGGGAACCTGGTTCCGCGCGTCGGGGACCCAGCAGACCAACACCACCATCAGGGCCGCGGCAGGCCGGGCCGGCTACGGCACCTGTGTCTCCTACGACGTCGACGGCCTCGACTGGCGCGATCCCGCGAGCCAGACCGTCGTGTCGGCGGTGCTTGGCAGCGCGCGCAACGGATCGATCATCAGCCTGCACCTGGGCCACGCCGTCACCCTCACGGCGCTGCCACTGATCCTGGACGACCTGCGCCGCCGCCGGCTCACCCCTGTCACCCTCACGGAGCTGCTCACGTGACCACGGGTCGACCGAGCCATGCACCGCCGGCCCCTCGGCCGGGTCCCGAGCGGCCGGGTCCCGAGCGGCCGGGTCCTGCACGACCGGGTCCTGCACGGCCGAGTTCTGCACGGCCGAGTTCGGGGCGGCGGAGTTCGGGGCGGCGGCTCCGGCTGGCAGCCGGCGTGCTCGCGCTTCTGGCCGCTGCCGGCTGCGGGTCATCCTCGACGGCTCGACCGGCCGCCCAGGCACCGGCGGCTGCACCGAAGTCGGGTGCTGCGGCGGCACCGCTGCCCGCGGAGAACCAACGGGTCGCCGCTGCCAAGGCAGGCCGCCTGCCCGGCATGCCGGCGCCGCTAAGCGCGACGGACGTGTGGGCGGCCGACCGGCCGGGGGCGATGTCCCCGGTGGTCAAGGGGTTCCGACCCCTGGTCTACGTGCCCAACAGCGGGAGCAACACGGTCACCGAGATCGACCCGCGCACCTACCGGGTGGTGCGCACCCTCAAGGTCGGGCGGCAGCCGCAGCACGTCGTTCCGTCTTGGGACCTACGCACACTGTGGGTCAACAACGACCGCGGCAACACCCTGACCGCCATCGACCCCCGCACGGGTCGCCCAGGCCGGACCGTCGGCGTCCACGACCCCTACAACCTCTACTTCACCCCGGACGGAAAGTTCGGTAGCATCACGTTTCGTTGAACTTCTGCAGGCGGAATTGGATTGTATTCGATGGCCGGGTGTTTCTGTGGATTTCCTTCCAGACGGGGAGGCTTATTCACAATGCCGAAAAATAGCATAAAAACCGTGACGCCGCTCGGCGTGCCTAACTGAGCGACGACCCGCTCATTGAGATAATTGGGTTACCAGACTCAATACTCCAGGAACGGGCCGCCACATGTATCATACAACGGGCTTCAGCAAGGACCAGATCGTCACGTTGTGCTCGATGCTCGCCGAACAAATGCAACGCCCCTCGAAA
>JBBRHF010000032.1:0-28117 GCA_038223055.1 Actinomycetes bacterium
CGACCTCGTCGCCAACGACCACTACCTCGACGCCGCCGACCCGGCTGGCCACATCGAGCTGGCGTTCTGTGCCGACCTGACCCGCTCGCTGGCCGGCGGGAAGCCGTGGCTGCTGATGGAGCACTCGACCAGCGCGGTCAACTGGCAGCCGCGCAACGTCGCCAAGGCGCCCGGCCAGCTGCGGCGCAACAGCATGGCCCACGTCGCCCGCGGAGCCGACGGAACGCTCTTCTTCCAGTGGCGGGCGTCCCGCGCCGGAGCGGAGAAGTTCCACTCGGCGCTGCTGCCGCACGCCGGCACCGACACCAAGGTGTGGCGCGAGGTGTGCTCCTACGGTGCGGACGTGCACTCGATCGGCCCGGTCGTGGGCAGCACTGTCACCGCCGAGGTGGCCATGGTGTTCGACTGGCACGCCTGGTGGGCGGTCGAGCTCGACTCGCACCCCTCCGCCGACGTCACCTACCTGGACCGCTGCCACGCCCACTACCGCGCCCTGTGGGAGCGCGGCATCACCGTGGACTTCGTGTCCCCCGACGCTGACCTCACCGGCTACCGGCTCGTCATCGCGCCCACGCTCTACCTCGTCGACGACGCGGCGGCGGCCAACCTGCGCTCCTATGCCGAGGCCGGCGGCACCCTGGTGGTCACCTACTTCAGCGGCATCGTGGACGAGCACGACCACATCCGCCTCGGCGGCTACCCCGGCGCGTTCCGCGAGCTCCTCGGGGTGCGCACCGAGGAGTTCTTCCCGCTGCGCGCCGGCGAGCAGGTCCGCCTGGACGACGGCAGCACGGACGACGGAAGCACGGCCGACGTCTGGACCGAGCTGACGCATCTGGAGGGGGCGACGGCCGTCGCGTCCTACCTCGACGGCCCGCTGCCCGGCAGGCCGGCGATCACCCGACACTCCCCCGGCAAGGGCAAGGCGTGGTACGTCGCGACCCGGCTCGACGACGCAGCCACGGGCGCGCTGACCGACCGGCTGCTGGCCGAGTCCGGCGTGGAGGGACCCCATGGGCACACCGCGGGCGTCGAGGTGGTGCGCCGACGGGGGGACCACGCGACGTACCTCTTCGCGATCAACCACACCGACGCGGAGGCAACGGTGGCGACGACGGGACGCGACCTGCTCACCGGCACCGACCACCGGGGCATCGTCTCCGTGCCCGCCGGCGGGGTCGTCGTGATCGAGGAGGCAACCTGATGCTGGCGGCACAGCGGCAGGCTCACATCCTCGAGGCCATCGGCCGGGTTGGTGCCGTGCGAGTCCGCGAGCTCGCAGCCGACCTGCGGGTCTCGGACATGACCGTGCGCCGCGACCTCGAGGCGCTGTCCCGGCGCGGGCTGGTCGACAAGGTGCACGGCGGTGCGCTGGTCGCGGACAACCACAGCACCGACGAGCCCGGTTTCGCCGCCAAGTCCGGGCGCGAGCGCGCGGCCAAGGATGCGATCGGCCGGCGGGCCGCGCACCTGGTCGAGCGGGGCAGCTCGATCGCCATCAGCGCCGGCACGACGACTCACGCTTTCGCCGGACACCTGCTCGCCGTCCCCGACCTCACCGTGGTCACCAACTCCTTCCGAGTGGCCCAGCTGTTCTGGGAGACCGGCCGATCCGGCGGCGACGTGATCCTCGCCGGCGGCCAGCGCACCCCGTCGGACGCTCTGGTGGGACCGCTGACGGTGGCCGCGCTGCGCGCGCTGCACGTCGACACGGTGTTCATGGGGGTCCACGGCATCGACGACCGGGCCGGGCTCACCACCCCCAACCTGATGGAGGCCGAGACCGACCGCGCGATGGTCGCGAT
Organism: Actinomycetes bacterium; assembly: GCA_038223055.1. Lineage (GTDB taxonomy): Bacteria > Actinomycetota > Actinomycetes > JACCUZ01 > JACCUZ01 > JBBRHF01. Next base: position 1,806 of record JBBRHF010000032.1, read on the forward strand.
GGGCCGGGACCTGGTGGTGCTTGCCGACCACACCAAGTGGGGAGTCGTGGGGCTGAGCCAGATCGCCCGGCTGACCGATGTCTCTCTCCTGGTGACCGACGCCGGGCTAGCCCCGTCGGCCCAGGACGCCCTCGGCCCCAAGGTCGGCGAACTGATCATCGCATCCGGCGAGCAGAGCAAGGAGGCGTCATGACGTCCGAGGCCAGGCGTGGCGACGTCGAGGACACCGACGTCGAGGACACCGACGTCGAGGGCACCGACGTCGAGGGCACCGACGTCGAGGACACGGCCGGCGGGGACACGGCCGTGGACGACACGGCCGGCGATTCTCCGGGCGTGCGGCGCACCGAAACAGTGATGGCCGATGGCCGCGAGCTGATCTACTTCGACGACGTGGGGGCCGGCAACCGTCGCCTCGATGACCCGCGGGACCTTTCCCCGGCCACCACCCTGTCCCAGCTGCGCTACGACGCTCCGCTGGACGAGTGGGTGACGATCGCCTCCCATCGTCAGGGCCGCACCTATTTGCCACCGACCGATGAGTGCCCGCTGTGCCCGTCCCGGGACGGACGGCAGACCGAGATCCCCAGCGACGACTACGACGTCGTCGTGTTCGCGAACCGCTTCCCCTCCCTGGCCTGTCCCTCCCCCGCCGGTGACGGGCCCTCGGCGCCGTTCCAGCCCGCGGACCTGTTCGCGACCCATCCCGGCAACGGCCGCTGCGAGGTCGTGTGCTTCACCTCCGACCACGAGTCCTCGTTCGCCGCGCTGACCCGCCAGCGGGTGCGCACCGTGATGGAGGCATGGGTGGACCGGACGGCGGCCCTGTCGGCGCGCCGGGGCGTCGAGCAGGTGTTCTGCTTCGAGAACCGCGGCGAGGAGATCGGGGTCACGCTGCGCCACCCGCACGGGCAGATCTACGGCTACCCCTATGTCACACCGCGCACCCGCAGGACCCTGGACTCGGCCCGGGCTCATCTGGGCAGCACCGGGCGCAACCTGTTCGCCGACCTGCTCGAGCGCGAGCGCGCCGCCGGTGAACGCGTGGTCGTCACCGGGGAGCACTGGACCGCGTTCGTGCCGTTCGCCGCCCGCTGGCCGGTCGAGGTGCACCTCTACCCACACCGTAAGGTGCCCGACCTGGCGGCGCTCACCCGCGAGGAACGCGACGAGTTCGGCGTGGTCTACCTGGACCTGCTCGCCCGGATGGACGCGCTCTACGGCAAGCCACTGCCCTACATCGCGGCGTGGCACCAGGCGCCGGTGCGGGTCGACCGCGACGTCGCCTATTGTCACCTTGAGGTGTTCTCCATCCAGCGGGCGGCCAACAAATTGAAGTTCCTTGCCGGGTCGGAGTCAGCCATGGGCGCATTCGTCAACGACATCACTCCCGAGCAGATCGCCGCGAGCCTGCGCGACGCGGTGCCCGCATGACCGAGCCGGTCGACGGGGCCGGCGGCGACGACGAGAGCGCCGCGCTGCGCGACGCCTTCCACGGCCAGCTGGGTGGCCAAGCCGCGGGCGTGTGGGCCGCTCCCGGTCGGGTCAACCTGATCGGCGAGCACGTGGACTACAACGAGGGGCTGGTGCTGCCGTTTGCCCTCGCCCAACGCACCTACGCCGCCGCCGCACCCCGCAAGGACGGGTGGCTTCGGGTGCGTTCGGTGCAGCTGCGCGGCGGCCTCGACACCCAGGTCAGCCGGCTCCGACCGCCGGCCGAGGGCGGGAGCGGCGGGGACGGCGGCGGCAACGGCAACGGCGACTGGACGGCGTACGTCGCCGGGGTCGTGTGGGTCCTGCGCGAACAGGGTCACCCCGTGGGCGGACTCGACCTGCTGATCGACGGCCGGGTGCCGGTCGGGGCCGGACTGTCGTCGTCCGCCGCACTGGAGTGCGCGGTCGCCGTTGCGGCCGCCGACCTGTTCGGGCTGGACCTGCCCGCCGACGACTTGGCCCGGGTCGCCCAGCGCGCCGAGAACGACTACGTCGGCGTGCCCTGCGGGCTGATGGACCAGATGGCCTCGATGTCCTCGACGGCCGGGCACGCGCTGCTGTTCGACGTACGTTCCGGGGTGGTCGAGCAGGTCCCGTTCTCGCCGCAGGACGCCGACCTGAGGGTGGCCGTCATCGACACGCGGGTCAAGCACTCGGTCGGCGAGGGAGCCTATGCCGACCGCGTCGACAGCTGCGAGCGCGCGGCGCAGGCGTTAAAGGTCGCGTCGCTGCGCGACGTCGCGCCCGCAGCTCTGGCCGACGCCCTGGCCCGGGTGCCCGCCGACGCGGCCCCGCGGGTGCGCCACGTGGTGACCGAGATCGCGCGGGTCGGCGAGGCCGTCGCCGCGCTGCGGCGGGAGGACTGGGCCGGGTTCGGAAGGGCGATGACCGCGTCGCACGTGTCGTTGCGCGACGACTTCGAGGTGAGCTGCGTCGAGCTCGACGCGGCGGTCGAGGCGGCGCTCGCCGCGGGCGCCCTCGGCGCGCGGATGACCGGGGCCGGCTTCGGCGGCTCGGCCATCGCCCTCGTCGCGCAGGACCGGCTGGACGAGCTGGTCGCTGGGGTGCAGTCGTCCTTCGCCGCGAAGGGTTATCGCGAGCCGAAGGTGATCCAGGCTGCGCCAAGCGAGGGGGCCGGGCGGGTCGGCTGAGGAGTGGGCGAGCTGAGATGTCGGCTGAGATCATTCACCTCCAGCATGGCGTTGGTCGCGCAAGGTGATACGACGGACACGGAATGCTGGCGGAGCGCCGAAACCTGCACACCGAGAGGCACTCCCACGGGCCGAGTCTCAGGCTTCGAGGCAACCCTGATCCAAACAGCCATCGAGATCCCTGAACCGGGCAGCCCCTACGGCCCGGAACTGACCGTGGACATCACCGGAAATGGACTCGGTCTCGCGATACACCGCCGCGCGAATCCACCGCCCGCGTCCTGGCCTGGATCGCCCAGGTGAGCGACCTGCCCGCCGACGGCTCGGTGGTCGTGGTCCACGACCAGCGACTTCTACCGCTCCTGCCCGGAGTTTCCGTCGAGACCCTGATGCGCGACGTCGAGCACTGATCAGCGCGTATCGCACGAGCAACGCCCCTACCGCGAGAACAAGGAAAGCCCGGATCTCGGCTACGCAGCACGGGGATCCGAAGGGGCGCGGTGCGAGTTCCGAACGGGGCGCGGCCGAAGCCCGGATCAGTACCCGCTTAGGCTCGGGGGGTGTCAGCCAGCCAGCCGTCAGCCCCCGACCAGCCCGACCAGCCCGACCAGCCCGACCAGCCCCACTCTCGCGCCGAGCCCGACCAGGCCCAGCCCGGGATGCCCCACCACCGCGCCTTGCCCGATGACGCCGTCCGACCACTGCCCGATCTCCGCGACGACATCGTGGTCCTCCCCGGCGGGCCACGGCTGGCGCTACGGCGGGCAGACGGCGCCAGGACGCCGGGCGCGGGAACGCGCGGCGACCCGCCGACCGCCGGGACCCCCGGTGTTCTGACCGCGCGACCGTTCGTCCTCGTGCACGGACTGTCCTCCAATGCGCGACTGTGGGACGGCGTGGCCCGGCGCCTCGCCGCCGCGGGCCACGACGTGGTCGCGGTCGACCTGCGGGGGCACGGGCGGTCCGAGCAGACCGATGACGGCTACACCACCCGGGCGGCGGCCACCGATCTCGTGGCGCTGTTCGGCGCCCTGTCCCTGACCGGTCCACGGTCACCGGTGCTCGCCGGGCAGTCCTGGGGCGGCAACGTCGCGCTGGACATCGCCGCCCGCCACGGCGGAATCGCCGCACTCGGACTCGTCGACGGCGGCTGGATCCGGCTGCGTGAGCGGTTCGCCGACTTCGACGAGTGCTGGGGTTTGCTCGCGCCGCCGAAGTTTCGCGACCTGCGCCGCGAGCAGATCGACGGGTGGCTGGCCGAGAACGCCACAGACTGGCCGGACGAGGGCCGTGCGGCCACGCTCGCCAACTTCGCGGAGAATCCCGACGGGACCCTGACCCCGCACCTCACCCGAGAGCATCACCGCCAGATCCTGCGCTCCATGTGGGAGGACGACGTCCGCGAGCTCTATCCACTCGTGACGGTCCCCGTGCTGCTGCTGCCCGCCGTGCCCGACGAGGACGATCCCGAGGCGAGCTCCCGGCACCCCGCCGCGCAGGAGGCGCTGCGGGCGCTGCCCGATGCCGAGGTCAGCTGGTACGTCGGCGCCCACCACGACCTGCACGCGCAGCAACCCGAGCGGGTGGCGGCCGACCTGCTCGCCCTCGCCGCCCGCGCCGCCGACCCGGCGGCGCGCCCGTGAGCCTGCTCGTGGTGATGGGCTCCGGTGAGACCGCACCCGCGATGGTCAAGGTGCACCGAGCGGTCTTCGCCTCGCTCGGCCACCAGCACGGTCCGGCCGTCCTGGTGGACACCCCGTTCGGGTTTCAGGCCAACGCCGACGACCTCACGGCGCGGACCCGGGCCTACTTCGACCAGAGCGTCGGGCAGTCCGTGGACGTGGCCCGATGGAGACGGCGCGACGCGCCGCTGGTCGACCAGGAGGCGGCGCTGTCGCTGCTGAGCACCGCGTCATGGGTGTTCGCCGGGCCCGGAAGCCCGTCCTACGCCCTGCGCCAGTGGGAGGGCACCCCGGTGCCGGGAGCCTTCACCGACGTACTCCAACGGGGTGGGGTTTTCGTGGCGGGCAGCGCGGCGGCGGTCACCATCGGCAGCCACGCGATCCCGGTCTACGAGATCTACAAGGTCGGCGCCGACCCCGAGTGGCTGCCCGGCCTGGACCTGCTCGGCCGGCTGGCCGGCATCCGGGCCGCGGTCGTGCCGCACTACGACAACGCCGAAGGCGGGACCTACGACACCCGCTACTGCTACCTGGGGGAGGCGCGGCTGGCCCTGCTGGAGACGGCACTGCCCGCCGACGCGGGAGTGCTCGGCGTCGACGAGCACACCGCCCTCCTGATCGACCTCGTACGTCGAACCGCCACGGTCGCCGGCAGCGGCCTGGTCACCGTGCGCAGCCGCGCCGGGAGCACCACGTTCGCCGCCGACGCCGTGCTCGGCTTCGACGATCTCTCGGCCCTGCTGCGCGGGGAGTCCGCCGCTGCGGCCACGGGCGGTCCGACACTCGCCGTCGACCCCGCACCGGGCTCCGCGCGCCCGGCCGAGCAGCCCTCGCTGGGCGCCGAGGCGCGCCGGTGCGCCGCCGCGTTCGACGCGGCGCTGGCGGCGGCCGACGTCGACGGCTGCGTCGAGGCGGTGCTCACCTTGGAAACCGCGTTGCAGGACTGGTCGGCCGACACTCTGCAGAGCAGCGACGCGGACAGTGCCCGCCGCGCATTGCGCTCGATGGTGGTCCGCCTCGGCGAGCTCGCCAAGGTCGGCGCGCGCGACCCGCGCGAGGTCGTCGGGCCCTATGTCGAGGTGCTGCTCGACCTGCGCCGCCGGGCCCGCGAGGCCCGCGACTTCGCCAGCAGCGACCTGGTGCGCGACCGGCTGGGCGCCGCCGGGGTCGAGGTGCGCGACACCGCGACCGGGATGGAGTGGTCGCTGCGCTGAGTTCGGCGGCCGAGCCCCGCGGCTGAGCCCTACAGCGCCATCTTCGCTGTTAGGTTGTCGTCGATCGCGGCCAGGAAGTCCTCGGTGTTGAGGAACGGCTGGTCCGGACCGATCAGTCCGGCGAGATCCTTGGTCATCTGGCCACCCTCGACGGTCTCGATACAGACCTGCTCGAGCGCGTCGGCGAAGGCCGCCAGCTCGGGGGTCCCGTCGAGCTTGCCGCGGTGGGCCAGCCCGCGGGTCCACGCGAAGATCGAGGCGATCGGGTTCGTCGAGGTCGGCTTTCCCGCCTGGTGCTGGCGGTAGTGGCGGGTCACGGTGCCGTGGGCCGCCTCGGCCTCGACGGTTCGCCCGTCCGGGGTCATCAGCACCGAGGTCATCAGGCCGAGGGACCCGAAGCCCTGGGCGACGATGTCGGACTGCACGTCGCCGTCGTAGTTCTTGCAGGCCCAGACGTAGCCGCCCTCCCACTTCATCGCCGCGGCCACCATGTCGTCGATGAGGCGGTGCTCGTAGGTCAGCCCTGCTGCCGCGAACTCGGTCGCGAACTCGGCCTCGAACACCTCGGCGAACAGGTCCTTGAAGCGCCCGTCGTACGCCTTGAGGATGGTGTTCTTGGTGGAGAGGTAGACGGGGTAGTTGCGGTCCAGGCCGTAGCGCAGCGACGCGCGGGCGAAGTCGCGGATCGAGTCGTCGAGGTTGTACATCGCGAGGGCGACCCCGGCCGAGGGGTAGTCATAGACGTTGAGCTCGATCGGCGCCATCGCGGCCCCGCCGTCCCCGGTCGAGCCCTCCTTCGGGGTGAAGGTCAGCGTCAGGGTGCCGGCGCCGGGGATGCGGGTGTCGGTCGCGCGGTACTGGTCGCCGAAGGCGTGGCGGCCCACGACGATCGGCTTGGTCCACCCCGGCACCAGCCGCGGGATGTTGGACATGATGATCGGCTCGCGGAAGATCACCCCGCCGAGGATGTTGCGGACCGTGCCATTGGGCGACTTCCACATCTTCTTCAGGCCGAACTCCTCGACCCGAGCCTCGTCCGGAGTGATCGTCGCGCACTTGACGCCGACGCCGTGCCGCGCGATGGCATGGGCCGAGTCGATGGTCACCTGGTCGTCGGTGGCGTCGCGGTGCTCGATGCTCAGGTCGTAGTAGTCGAGGGTGACGTCGAGGTAGGGATGAATCAGCCGGTCCTTGATGAAGGACCAGATGATGCGGGTCATCTCGTCGCCGTCGAGCTCGACGACGGGATTGACGACCTTGATCTTCGCCATGGCGGAGGTCCCTTCAGGGCCGGGGTCCGAACCCGCGGGTGGGTCCATGGCCACCGCGGGTTCGGACGTCACGGGGAGTTGCGTCACAGGGCGGGTGTGACGAGGGGTGCGTCACAGGCAGTAGGTCACAGGCAGTAGGTCACAGGGACTGGATGTCAGCCTGCTTGCCGCGCACCGCTTCGGCTGCCACCCTGAGCGCGGCCAGCTCGGACTCGGTGAGGTCGGTCTCCTGGACCTTCTTCACGCCCTCCTTGCCGATCGCGGCCTCGACGCCGAGATAGACCCCGGAGATGCCGTACTCGCCGTCAACCCAGGCGCACACCGGCATCACGGCGCCGGAGTCCTCGGCGACGGCGCGGGCCATGCGGGCAGCGGCGGCCGAGGGGGCGTAGTAGGCCGAGCCCGTCTTGAGCAGGGCGACGACCTCGGCGCCGCCGTTGCGGGTGCGCACGACGAGCTCCTCGATCTTGTCTTCGGGCATCAGCTCGGTCAGCGGTTTGCCGCCCACCGTGCAGCGGGAGGGCACGGGCACCATCGTGTCGCCGTGCGAACCGAGTGTGAGCGTGGTCACCGTCCCGACCGGGACCGCGAGGGCCTCGGCGACGTTGTTGGTGAACCGGGCCGTGTCGAGCATGCCGGCCTGGCCCAGGACGCGGTTCTTGGGGAACCCGGTGGCGAGCTGGGTCAGCGCGGTCATCTCGTCCAGCGGATTGGAGACCACGATGACGACGGCCTCGGGTGCATGGCGGGCGATGTTGTCGGCCACCGAGCGCACGATCTTGGCATTGGTCTCGATCAGGTCCATCCGGCTCATGCCCGGCTTGCGCGGCAGTCCGGCGGTGATGACGACCACGGCCGAACCGGCGATGGCCTCGTAGCCCGACCCGTCGATGCCGGTCGTCTGGCCGGTGACCTTGGTCTCGAAACCCTCGATCGGCCGCGACTGATTCATGTCCAGGGCCAGACCCTCGGGCTTGCCCTCCACGATGTCGGTGAGCACGACCTCCTCGAAGATGTCATAGGCCGCCAGTCGCAGAGCCGTCGTGGCTCCATAGAAGCCGGCCCCAATCACCGTTACCTTGCCGTCGCGCGCCATCTGTTACCCCTCGCTCGGCCGGTCGATGTTCTTGTGGTCAAGAATGTCTCGTCGTCAAGACAGTTCCGGCTGTTCGCAGGCTATCCCAGCGGGCCGGACCGGCACGAATCGGGCGGTTTCAGCGTGCCGGAGGCACCACGATCGCGAGCACCACTACCGAGAGGCCGAGGGCAAGCAACACCGCGACGTCAAAGGCCCGATGCCGTACGACGAGCAGCCCGACCCGTCGGGCCGGCAGGATCGCCCGAGCCAGGGCGGCGAACAGCACGGCCGCGCCGAGCATGATGCAGCCGGCTCGAAAACGCCCGAGTGCCACGGCGAGCAGGCCGAGCGAGCCGCCGCCGAGGACGAGCAGCAGCGGCCATTGGCGCCACACCACGCCGGCCGCGCCTCGTCTGACCCGCTCTTCCGGTGCGCCGTACGTCATCGCTCGGGTGGTTTCCCCTGGGCCAGGTCTCTCTCGGCCAGGTCTCTCTCGGCCAGGTCCCTCTCGGCCAACTCGACCACGTTGAGCAGCAGCATGGCCCGGGTCATCGGCCCCACCCCACCAGGCATCGGAGCCAGCCAGCCGGCGACCTCACGCACCGACGGGTCGACGTCACCGACCAGGCCGGTCGCCGTCCGCGTGATGCCGACGTCGAGCACGGCGGCACCCGGACGTACGTCGCCGGCGGACACCAGGCCGGGGACGCCGGCCGCGGCCACGATGATGTCAGCCCGGCGCAGGTGATCCGACACGTTGCGGGTGCCGGTGTGGCACAGGGTCACGGTGGCGTTCTCGCTGCGCCGGGTCAGCAGCAGCCCGAGCGGGCGCCCGACGGTGACCCCGCGGCCCACCACGCAGACCTCCGCGCCCGCCAGCGGCACGTCGTAGCGCCGGAGCAGCTCGACGATGGCTCGCGGCGTGCCGGGCAGCGGGGCGGGACGGCCGAGCACGAGGCGCCCGAGGTTGAGAGGGTGCAACCCGTCGGCGTCCTTGTCCGCGTCGATCCGCTCGAGGACCGCATTGGTGTCCAGGCCCGCGGGAAGCGGCAGTTGCACGATGAAGCCGGTGCACGCGGGATCGGCGTTGAGCTCGTCGACGACCCGCTCGACGTCGGCCTGGGTGGCGTCCTCGGGCAGCTCGCGCGGCAGCGACACGATGCCGACCTGGGCGCAGTCGCGGTGCTTGCCGGCGACGTAGGCTTGGCTGCCGGGGTCGACGCCGATTAGGACGGTGCCGAGTCCGGGAGCAATCCCCCGCTCCCGCAACCGCCCGACGCGCGCCTCGAGGTCTGCCTTGACGGCGGTGGCGACGGTCGGGCCGGACAGGATCGTTGCAGTCACGGTGCGGCAGTCTGGCACGACCGGCCGTCGACCCCTCCAGTGCACAACGCCGGGAACCTCAGCGGCCGGAGCGGCCGGTCAGTGGAAGAAGTGCCGGGTGCCGGTGAGGTACATCGTCAGGCCGGCCGCGCGGGCGGCGAGGACCACCTCGTCGTCGCGCTTGGAGCCGCCGGGCTGCACCACGGCCCGCACACCGGCCTCGACCAGCACCGCCAGCCCGTCGGCGAAGGGGAAGAAGGCATCCGAGGCGGCCACCGACCCGGCGGCGCGCTCCCCCGCGCGTGCGACGGCGAGCCGGGCAGAGTCGACCCGGTTGACCTGGCCCATGCCGACGCCGACCGTGGCACCGTCGGCTGCGAGCAGGATCGCGTTGGACTTGACCGCCCGGATCGCCCGCCAGGCGAACTCCAGGTCGGCCAGTGTGGCTGCGTCGGCCGGGTCGCCGGCCGCGAGGGTCCAGCCCGACGGCGAGTCACCCGCCTCCTCGAGCGAGTCGGCGGTCTGCAGCAGCAGCCCGCCGCGAACCGCGCGCTGTTCCAGCCCGCCGACGCTGTAGCCGGTGACCCGCAGCACCCGCAAGGACACCTTGCGGGCCAGCACCTCCAGGGCCGCAGGCTCGAAGTCGGGCGCGGCCACGACCTCGGTGAACACCTCGGCGACCTGCTCGGCCATCGCGACGCTCACCGTGCAGTTGCTCGCGATCACCCCGCCAAATGACGAGACCGGGTCGCAGGCGTGCGCCCTGCGATGGGCGGCGGCCACGTCGGTGCCCACGGCGATTCCGCACGGGTTCGCGTGCTTGATGATGGCCACGCACGGCGCGGTGAAGTCGTAGGCAGCGCGCAGGGCCGCGTCTGTGTCGACATAGTTGTTGTAGGACATGGGCTTTCCGTGCAGCTGATCGGCACCGGCGATGCCGGCCTCGGCGGTGAACCCGCTGCGATAGAGCGCCGCACGCTGGTGCGGGTTCTCGCCGTAGCGCAGCACCTCGGCGCGGTCCCAGGTCGCCCCGATCCAAGCCGGCCAGCCGGTGCCGTCATCGGTCGGCGCGAGCGCATTGCCCATCCAGGACGCGACGGCGACGTCGTAGGTCGCGGTGTACACGAACGCCTCGGCGCCCAGGCGGCGGCGCTGCTCGAGGGTGAAACCGCCGGCCCGGACAGCCGCCAGGACGTCGGCGTAACGCGCCGGGTCGACGACCACCGCGACACATGCGTGGTTCTTGGCCGCCGCACGCACCATGGTCGGGCCGCCGATGTCGATCTGCTCGACGCACTCGTCCGGGCCGGCGCCGCTGCGCACCGTGTCGGTGAACGGGTAGAGGTTGCCGACGACCAGATCGAACGCCTCGATGCCGAGCTCGGCGAGCTGGTCGGCATGGCTCTGCTGGCGCAGGTCGGCCAGGATGGCGGCATGCACCCGCGGGTGCAAGGTTTTCACCCGCCCGTCGAGGCATTCAGGGAAGCCGGTGAGGTCCTCAACCGTGGTGACCGGGACCCCGGCGGCGAGGATGCGGGCAGCCGTCGAACCAGTCGATACGATCGCGACGCCCGCCTCGTGCAGGCCGCGGGCCAGGTCATCGATGCCGGTCTTGTCGAACACGCTGACCAGGGCGCGCCGGACGACTCGCCGACCCGTCGCGGGTTGGTCGTTGTCGGGTTCGTCGTTCACGGGCTGGTCGTTCACGGGCTGGTCGTTCACGGGATGGTGACCCTTCGTCCGGTGACGGTGAAGCCCTCGCGGGCGATCCGGCCGACGACATCGACCAGCAGTCGGCGCTCCTCGACCTTGATTCGCTCGTGCAAGGACTGCGCGTCGTCGTCGTCGCGGACGGGCACCGCCGCCTGCGCCACGATAGGCCCGGTGTCGACCCCCTCGTCGACGACGAACAGGGTCACGCCGGTGATCTTCACGCCGTGACCCAGCGCGTCCTCCGGCCCGTGCATGCCGGGGAACGACGGCAGCAGAGCAGGGTGGGTGTTGAGGAACCGGCCACCGAACCGGGCCAGGAACACCGGACCGGTGAGCTTCATGAACCCGGCCGACACCACGAGCGCCGGGTGGTGCGCCGCCACCTGATCTGTGAGCGCCGCGTCCCACTCGGCCCGGGTGGCGAAGTCGCGCACGGACGTGACAAATGTCGCCACCCCGGCCCGCCGGGCCCGGGCAAGCCCCTCGATACCGTCGCGGTCGGCCCCCACCGCGACCACGACTGCGCCGTGGGACGGGTCGCGCGCGGCCTCGAGCAGAGCAGCCAGGTTGGTGCCCTCGCCCGACACGAGCACGACGACACGGGTGGGCGATGTCGGGTCGGGCGGCACGGTCGGAGACGATAGCGCCGGGAGAGGGTGAGACGGACCACACGGCGCGAGGGACAACCGGGAGGCGGGCATCATCGTGAGCGAGCAGGTGCCTGAGCGCGGCGAGGGGAGCGCGCGCGAACCCGGAGGCGGTCGCGCGTTGGCGCTGGGTGCCGCCGGACTGCTGGTCGCCCTGACCTTGCTGCCGTGGGGAGCGATCGGCCTGGCCATGGAGGTGGCGGCGATCGTGCTCGGAGTGCGCACCTTGCGCCGGGCCCGGGCCAACGACAGGTCGGCGCCGGGGGCTCGCGCGGCGGTCGTGCTCGGTGCCGTCGCGACGTTCGTCCTCGTTCCGCTGCTGGGCTTTCTCGCAGCGTTCTCGAGCGAGTTCGGGGACTACCGGACGTGCATCGACCGGGCCATCACCATCTCCGCGCAGAGCCAGTGCCGGACGGAGTTCGAAGACGCCGTACGGGTGCGCCTCGGTATCACCCGCTGACCTCGGCTGCGTCGGCCGGCTCCGCCGACCCGTCGCCGGTGCGGCGGACGAGGTGGGGACGGCGGGCCAGCAGGGTCAGCGCGGCGACCAGAGCGACCTCGGCAGTCACGGTCGGCCAGAGCAGCCACGCGGTCGGGCCGACCTCGGACATCCGACCCGGGCCGGCCGACCCACCCGCGAACCCGACCAGCGCCGTCAGCGCGGTGGCAGCCACGACCCCGGCACCGCCCGCGACGAGCAGGACCTGCCGCCACGTCGACAGCAGCGACCCGCGCTCGTTCGCAGCGGCCTCGCCGACTGCGCCGACTGGGCCAACTGCGCCGACTGGTCCGACTGCGCCGACTGGGCGGACTCGGCCGCGAGCGTCGTGGCGGTCGAGCAGCAGACCGGCGACCACCCCAGCCCCGAGCGGTGCGCCGAGCACCAGCCACGCGAGCGGCGAGGAGCCGTCACCGGGCAGCGCGGCCAGCAACGGGAACGCCGGGGTGGCACCGACGTGGGTGCCCGTAAAGGCTACCGAGGTCCCGACACCCAGTGCGAAGCCGCTTCCCACGACGTACGACGTCGCCCAAAGCACCGCGGTCGGCAGGTAGAGCAGGCAGAGCAGGAACGACAGCAACCCGCCGGTCAGCCCGGTGTCCAGCGACCGCAGCAGCAAGATCAGTCGGTCGTGGTGCACGGCGAGGGACCCGGCAGCGAGCAACGCCCCCGCCGAGACGAGCACACCAAGTGCGCCCGCGCCGCCGGTCACGGCGAGGCGCACCGCACCAGGCAGTCGGCGCCACAACTCGCCTGCGGCGCCCGATCCACGCCCCGCTCCGGCGCCGGCGGCGAGCAGCGCGACCGCCCCTGCCCCCATGAACGCCAGCACCGGCTGGGGGCGCACCGTGTCCGTGCGCGCCGCGACCGCCAGCGCCGTGGCGAGCACGGCGTAGGAGGCGCTGATCACCACCGTCAGGGCCGCCACGCCCCTGACGCCGGAGACGGCGCACGCCTTCGCGGCCCGCGCCGAGGCGCGGTAGAGCAGGCCGGCGGGCAGCGCGGTCAACCCGAGGGGCACGAGGTCGAGATGACCGCCGGCGAACACGAGCGCGCCGTGGTGGGCCAGAACCCAGGCCTGCAGGGCCGTGCGGACCGCCTCGGTGGCGCTCGCACCGCTGTGTGCGGCGCTGGCCCATCCCACGAGCACCAGCACGGTGACCGACAGCAGGCTGAGCCCCACGGCGCGCGCCGCAGCGGACATCCCGGCCGCGGTCACGGGCCGCCGCGACCTCGCCCAGCCGGACATGGCGGCCACCGAACGCGCGGGCGGTGAGAGCAGGTTGGTCATCAGACCCATGGTGACAACCCGGACGGGTCGCAGCGGGGACCTCGCGGGTGTGTCGCGGCGAGGTTTCTGGGCCACAATGCGAGCCATGGTCTCGTCGCCGCGCCCCCTGCTTCCGGTGGCGACGGCGCTGCTCGCGGTGGCGACCGTGCTGGGACTCGGCACCGGCGTTGTCATCGGAGCGCTCGACGGCGGCGGCTCGGGCGAATCGGCCTCCGCCGTGACGTCCCCCACGAACACGGGGACCGTCACAGGTCCCACGGCGACCCCGAGTCCAAGTCCGACCGCAAACCCCATCACGAGCCCGACCCCGTCCACGCCCCCAGGTGCTCCGACGATCCCGGCAGACACCGACCTCGAGAAGGGCATGCGCACCGACGTCGGCTACCTGGTCTCCTCCCAAGCTCGGCCCGATGGCACGCACGTGAGCTTCGACCGTGTGCAGGTGCGCACGGCCACGTCGGCCAGCAAGTCCGAGCAGAAGGAAAAGAAGGACAAGGGTCGCAGGCCCCGCGGCAACACGTTGATCATCAACGAGAGCGGTCGCCTCCGCGACCTCGTGCTCTCCCCCGAGGTGCAGGTCTACGGCCGGCTGCAGCTGGCCGGACGCACCGAGGCCGAACCGATCCCCGTGGCTGCCCTGCTCGCGGCCGTGCCCGCCAAGGGTCGGGCGGTGCCGCTCGACCTGCGCTACAACGAGTTGGGCTACGTCATCGAGGTCCGCGAAAGGTGACGTTTTCGCCAGCCACGATCCGGCGGGGCGCGCGACCTCGCCCACCCCCGGTCAGGCGCGGACGCCGAGGGCTACCGCGCGGCGGCAGTCATCAGGTCGCGGATGAGACGGGCGGTGGCCGACGGCGTCTTGCCGACCTTGACCCCGACGGCCTCCAAGGCCTCCTGCTTGGCCGCGGCGGTGCCCGAGGACCCCGACACGATCGCGCCGGCGTGCCCCATGGTCTTGCCCTCGGGCGCGGTGAAGCCGGCGACGTAGCCGACGACCGGCTTGGTCACATGCTCGGCGATGTAGGTGGCCGCACGCTCCTCGGCGTCGCCGCCGATCTCCCCGATCATGACGATCGCGTCGGTCTCGTCATCGGCCTCGAACGCTGCCAGGGCGTCGATGTGCGTGGTGCCGATGACCGGGTCGCCACCGATACCCAGGCAGGTCGAGAAGCCGATGTCGCGCAACTCGTACATCATCTGGTAGGTCAGCGTCCCCGACTTGCTGACCAACCCGACCCGTCCCGCGGACGTGATGTCGGCCGGGATGATACCGGCGCTGGACTTTCCCGGACTGATCAAACCCGGGCAGTTGGGCCCGATGATGCGGGTCGTGCCGGCATTGACGGCGTACTGGTAGAACGCCGCGGTGTCGTGCACCGGCACGCCCTCGGTGATGACCACGGCCAGCGGCATCTCCGCGTCGATCGCCTCGAGGACGGCGTCCTTGGCGAACGGCGGCGGCACGAACAGCACCGACACGTCGGCGCCGGTCTCCTTCATCGCCTCGGCGACGGTCGCGAAGACCGGGATGCCGTCGACGTCGGAGCCGGCCTTTCGGGGGTTGACACCCCCGACGACCTGGGTGCCGGCGGCGACCATCCGCCGGGTGTGCTTGGTCCCCTCCGAGCCGGTGATGCCCTGCACGATGATCTTGCTGTTCTCGGTCAGCCAGATTGCCATATCGGTGTGTCGTCCCCTACTTCGCGGCTGCGAGTTCGGCGGCCCGGCGGGCCGCGCCGTCCATCGTGTCGACCTGTTCCACCACGTCGTGCTCCGCCTCGTCGAGGATCCGGCGGCCCTCCTCGGCGTTGTTCCCATCCAGGCGTACGACGAGTGGCTTGGAGATGTCTGCGCCCCTGGCCTTGAGTGATTCCAGCGCCGCCACGATGCCGTTGGCCACCGCGTCGCAGGAGGTGATCCCGCCGAACACGTTGACGAACACCGACCGCACAGCCGGGTCCCCCAAGATGATCTCCAGGCCGTCGGACATGACCTGGGCGGACGCGCCGCCGCCGATGTCGAGGAAGTTGGCCGGCTTGACCCCGCCGAACTCCTCGCCGGCGTAGGCGACGACGTCCAAGGTGCTCATGACCAGTCCGGCGCCGTTGCCGATCACGCCGACCTCGCCGTCGAGCTTGACGTAGTTGAGGCCCTTCTCCTTGGCCTTGGCCTCGAGCGGGTCCGAGGAACGCTCGTCGGCGAGCCCGGCGTGCTCGGGCTGGCGGAACTCGGCGTTCTCATCGATGGTGACCTTTCCGTCGAGCGCGACGACGCGCCCGTCGCCGGTCTTGACCAGCGGGTTGACCTCCACGAGCGTCGCGTCCTCGGCGACGAAGACGTCCCAGAGTCGCTGCACGGCCTCCACGACCTGATCGGCCAGCTCAGCCGGAAAGCCGCCCTTCGCCACGATCTCGCGAGCCTTGGCCTCGTCGATGCCGGTGAGCGCGTCGACGGCGACCCGGGCCAGCGCCTCGGGCTTCTCGACCGCGAGCTGCTCGATCTCCATCCCGCCCTCTCGGGAGGCCATCGCAAGGTAGGTGCGGTTGGTGCGGTCGAGCAGCACCGAGAAGTAGTACTCCTCCTCGATGGCTGCCGCCGGCGCCAGCATCACCCGGTGCACCGTGTGGCCCTTGATGTCCATGCCGAGGATCTGACCGGCGATCTCCGCCGCCCCGGCCGGGTCGTCGGCCAACTTGACCCCGCCCGCCTTGCCCCGCCCGCCGACCTTGACCTGGGCCTTGACCACGACCCGGCCGCCGCCGAGGCGCTCCGCGGCGGCGCGCGCCTCATCGACGGTTTCCGCGACCGCACCATCCAGCACAGGCACGCCGTGCTTGGCGAAAAGGTCACGCGCTTGATATTCGAAAAGGTCCACGACAGTCCGTCCCTCGCTCCTGGTCCCCGGCCAACACGGCGGGGCTGACTGTAGCCAGGAGCGCACCCCGGTCCGAACCGTGGTCGATCCCAGGCGTGGTCCCGTCAGGAACCGACGTTGGTGCGCACCCAATCGATGATGTCGGTGGTGGTCGCGCCCGGCGTGAACACCTTGGCGACGCCGAGGCTCGTGAGCTCGGCCATGTCGGCCTGGGGGATGATCCCGCCGCCGAACACCGTGATGTCGGTGGCGTCCCGTTCCCCCAGCAGCTCAAGAACCTTGGCGAACAGGGTCATGTGCGCCCCGGAGAGCACAGAGAGGCCGACCGCGTCGGCGTCCTCCTGGATCGCGGTCGCCACGATCTGCTCGGGCGTCTGGTGCAGGCCGGTGTAGATCACCTCGACGCCGGCGTCGCGCAGGGCGCGGGCGACGACCTTGGCGCCGCGGTCGTGTCCGTCGAGGCCGGGTTTGGCAATCACGACGCGGAGCGGGCCAGACGTCGTCTTGGCTGCCGCCGTGTCCGGGGTCGGGTCCGTGGTCTCCGTCGTCATCGTGTCGCGTCCGGTGTCGATGTCTCCGCTGTCATTGTCATGGTCCGTCCGACCTCTCTCGCACCCCCGTGAAGCCGGGGGAGACGCCCAAAGCGTAACGGACCGGCCGCAACGTCCGTACCCATGCATCAAGGACACATTATCGGGGTAGGTGCGGATAGGCGGTGGTGTGCGAAACCGGGGACTAGCGTTTCCCCCGCCCACGAGCCGGCTCGAACGCAGCCGGCATCCGGCGGAGAGGGCGGCGCGTGCGAATGCAGCTGAGCAAGGCGAGCGCGACCGTACGTCGTGGCGCCGGCGCCGTGCTCTCGCCGACCGGTGTCCGGGGTGCTGCCGTCGAGTTGGCCTGGCTTGCCGCACATGCCGCGATCTACCCGGTGGGGCTGCGGGCGGAGCGCGCCACGGAGGGCGCTCCGCACGACCTGTCCGGCCTGTCCCCCATCCAGCGCGGGCTGATCATCGGCGATGTGGAGGCTGCGGGCACCCCGATCCTGCTGGTCCACGGCATGATCGACAACCGCACCATCTTCACCGTGCTACGCCGCAGCCTGCGCCGGCGCGGCTTCGGGCAGGTGCGCAACCTCAGCTACAGCCCCCTCACAAGCGACCTGCGGGTGGCGGCCGAACGGCTTGCCGAGCAGGTCGAGTCGCTGTGTGCCGACACCGGCTTCGAGCGGGTCCACGTGATCGGCCACAGCATGGGCGGGATCATCGCCCGCTACTACGTCCAGCGACTCGGCGGCGACGCCCGGATCCACACACTGGTCACGCTGGGCACGCCCCACGGGGGAACGCTCGCGGCGTACCTCTGGCCCTCGCTCCTGGCCCGCCAGCTGCGCCCGGGCAGCGAGATTCTCGCCGAGCTCGAGCAGCCGGCCCCCGGGTGCCGGACCCGGTTCCTCGCCGTCTGGAGCGACCTGGACCAGCTCGTCGTGCCCAAGCGGTCGGGCCGCGTGGACCATCCCGACCTGCAGTCACGCAACGTGCTTATCCGGGGCGTCGGGCACATGTCGCTGCCGATCCATCGAGGTGCCGTCCGGGCGATCAGCCAGACCCTGGCCCACCTCGGCACCGACGGGGCTACGGTCACGGCGGGGGTCACTCCCATCGGCAGCGACCGGCCGCAGCGGGCTCCGACATCCGGACCCGGCGCGGTGTTCGAGCGGCCGGCGAGTGGGTAGCAGCAGGCAGCGAGGTGCGCGTTTTCCCTGCTCAGGCAAGGGCGCAGAGGTAGCGAAGGCACGACATCGCGGCAAGTTGGACAACTCTTGGTCAAGTCGACGATTCGTGCTGGCGGTGAAGCGTTGGTTATGGTAGAGGCGTCCCCCCGCCCCCTCTGACGACGAGGACCAATCCCATCCTGCCACCTCGCCGCCCCGCCCGCGGTCGACACCGTCGTCTACGCAGAGCCTCGGGGCACCATGTCCTGGCCAGTGCCGCTACGGTCGCGGCCTTCGTCATCGGGGGCATGCACGTCCAAGGCGCCCTCGCGGGTGCCGGTGCCAGCGTCCGAAGTTCGTCGGCGCACATCACGTCCGCGAAGTCGATCCGCCAGAATGCCGCATCGCGGGCGGCGAGTGCGGCAGTCGCCGAGCGGCTGCACGCGCAGGTGGCACTCGCCGAGAGGCTGCACGCCCAGGTGGCCGAGCGGCAGGCAGAGCGCGCCAGCCGGTCCCGCGCAGCCGCCACGGAGGTCGCGGAGCTGGCCGCCGCCCGGGCAGCAGCGCTGGCCGCCGCCCGCGCAGCAGCGCTGGCCGCCCGCGCAGCAGCGCTGGCCGCCGCGGAACCCGACTGGGTCAAGCCGGTCGCGGCTTACTCCCTCTCCGCTGCCTTCGGCGAGTCCAGCGGCCTGTGGAGCCACCGGCACACTGGCCAGGACTTCGCCGCACCGATCGGCACCCCGGTGCGTGCAGCCGGCGACGCCAAGGTCGTCTCGGCCGAGTGGGACGGCGCCTACGGCCGCAAAATCGTGCTGGCACATCCGGACCGCACGCTCACCTGGTATTGCCACCTCTCCGCCTTCGCTGCCAAGCCGGGTGACCAGGTCACGGCGGGTGACGTCATCGGGCGGATCGGCACCACCGGCAACTCGACCGGCCCGCACCTGCACCTCGAGGTGCGCCCCGACGGCGGCGACCCGGTCGAGCCGCTGGCCTGGCTGCGCAAGCACGGGGTCAAGGTCTGAGCCTGGAAACCCCGGAGGACCTACGACGCGGCCGGTCAGAGCTTCTCCACCGGCGCGTAGCGCAGCAGCAGCCGCTTGACGCCCTCGGCGCGGAAGTCGACGGAAGCCACCGCCCGCTCCCCTACACCCTCCACCGACACGACGGTGCCCATCCCAAACGTGTCGTGGGTGACCCGGTCGCCCGGCTCGAGGTGCACCGCCGGCCGGTTGCCCGGTGAGCGGGAGCTGGGACGGGCCGCCAGCCCGGCGATCGCCGGGGTGCTCGTCACGGTCGACGCGCCGCGGCGCCAGTCGACCAGATTGTCGGGGATCTCGTCGAGGAAGCGGGACGGCGGGTTGTACGCCGGGGCGCCCCAGGCCGAGCGCACGGCGGCGCGGGACAGGTAGAGCCGTTCGCGGGCCCGGGTGATGCCGACGTAGGCCAGTCGGCGCTCCTCCTCGAGCTCGGTGGGGTCGACCAGCGAGCGCAAGTGTGGGAAGACGCCGTCCTCCAGACCGGTCAGAAACACGGTGGGGAACTCGAGGCCCTTGGCCGTGTGCAACGTCATGAGCGTCACGACCCCCCCGGACGCCGCCTGTTCGGACTCGTCCGGGATCTGGTCGGCGTCCGCGACCAGGGCGACCCGTTCGAGGAAGTCGGTGAGCGTGCCGCCACCTCCACCGAGCGCGTCGCCCTCCTCGAACTCGCGCGCGACGGCGACGAGTTCGCGCAGGTTCTCCAGCCGGCCCTCGTCCTGGGGGTCGAGTGATCTGGCCAGCTCTGCGGCGTAGCCGCTGCGCTCGAGCGCCGCCTCCAGGACGGTCGCCGGGCCGGTGCCGGCCTCGACCAGAGTGCGCAGATCGTCCATCAGCTGGCGGAAACCCTGGATCGCGACCAAGGAGCGGGCCGCTACGCCGTAGGCATCCTCGCAGCGGCGCAACGCCGCCGCGAAGGACATCCGCTCCCGCTGCGCGAGTGCCTCGAGGCACGCTTCGGAACGGTCGCCGATCCCTCGCTTGGGCACGTTGAGAATGCGCCGTAGCGAGACGGTGTCCTCGGGGTTGGCGAGCACCCGCAAGTAGGCCAGCGCGTCGCGCACCTCGCGGCGCTCGTAGAAGCGCACCCCGCCGACGACCTTGTAGGGCAGGCCGACCCGGATGAACACCTCCTCGAAGACCCGCGACTGGGCGTTGGTGCGGTAGAAGACCGCGACCTGGGAGGCAGTGACACCGTCCTCGTCGGCGAGCCGGTCAACCTCGGTGGCGACGAACGACGCCTCGTCGTGCTCGTTGTCGGCGACATAGCCCACGATCGGCGCTCCCGCACCGGCGTCGGACCACAGGTTCTTGGCCTTGCGCTTGGAGTTGTGCGCAATAACGGCGTTGGCCGCGGACAGGATCGTCTGAGTCGAACGGTAGTTCTGCTCCAGCAGGATGGTGCGCGCCTGCGGGTAGTCCTCTTCGAAGTCGAGGATGTTGCGGATCGTGGCGCCGCGGAACGCATAGATCGACTGGTCCGCGTCTCCGACCACGCACAACTCGCCCGGGGGGACGCCGAGACGGTCGACCTGCCCCGGCGTACGGGCGGGGTCTTTGGTCTTTCCGCCGGCGCCGACCAGCTCCCGGACCAGCACGTATTGCGCGTGGTTGGTGTCCTGGTATTCGTCCACGAGCACGTGCCGGAACCGCCTCCGGTAGTGCTCGGCCACGTCGGGGAAGGCCTGCAGCAGGTGCACGGTGGTCATGATCAGGTCGTCGAAATCGGCCGCGTTGGCCTCGCGCAGTCGCCGCTGGTAGCGCCCGTAGGCCTCGGCCAGGGTGTGCTCGATCTCGGTCTGGGCCTGGGTGGCGAACGTCTCGTGATCGACCAGGTCGTTCTTGAGGTTGCTCACCTGGGCGGCGAACGAGCGTGGCGGGTAGTTCTTGGGGTCGAGTCCGAGGTCTCGACACACCAGCGTCATCAGCCGCTGGGCGTCGGCCTGGTCGTAGATCGAGAAGCTCGAGCTCAGCCCGAAGTGCTTGGCCTCGCGGCGCAGGATGCGCACGCACGCCGAGTGGAACGTGCTCACCCACATCGCCTTCGCCCGCGGACCGACCAGGGCGCCGACGCGCTCCTTCATCTCCCCGGCGGCCTTGTTGGTGAAGGTGATCGCCAGCACCTCGCCGGGTTGCACCCCGCGAGCAGCGAGCAGGTAGGCCACCCGGTGGGTGAGCACCCTGGTCTTGCCCGACCCCGCGCCGGCCACGATAAGCAGCGGCGCCCCCTCGTGGACGACGGCGGCCCGCTGCTGGGGGTTGAGTCCCTCGAGCAGGGCAGTCTGGTCGGTTGCCGGGCGCCGAGGGGGAGTTTGTGCGCCGTCGCCGGCGGCGGGCAGCAGGTCGTCGAAAAGGATGCTCATCTCCTGGTCGAGTCTAGGCGGGGACCCGGACAATCCCGTCCCTCTCGCCGCCGCGGGTGCGCTTGCCGCCTACGATGGCCCGAACAAGAAGGGGGTACGACGTGCTGGCAGACGCCGACGTGGCACGGGCTCTCGTGGTGGCCGCGCACCCGGACGACGTCGACTTCGGGGCGGCCGGGACGGTGGCGATCTGGACCGCGGCCGGCGTCGAGGTGACCTACTGCATCTGCACCGACGGCGACGCGGGAGGGTTCGACGAGGAAGTCCCGCGCTCCGAGATCCCAGCGATCCGGCGCGCGGAGCAGGAGGCCGCGGCCAAGGAGCTCGGGGTCGATCGGGTGCACTTCCTGGGCTACCGCGACGGCGACCTGCGCGCCACCCAGGAGTTGCGGCGCGACATCAGCCGGGTCATCCGCGCCGTACGCCCGCAGCGCATGGTCATCCAGAGCCCGGACCGCAACTGGGCGCGCATCCCCGCGAGCCACCCGGACCACCTGGCGGCGGGCGAGGCCGCGATCGCCGCGATCTATCCCGACGCCCGCAACCCGTTCGCGCACGTCGAGCTGCTGCGCGACGAGGGGCTCGAGGCCTGGACGGTCGGCGAAGCGTGGCTGATGAGCCATCCCACCTCGGGCCACTATGTCGACATCACCGACGTGTTCGCTCGGAAGATCGCGGCCTTGCGGGCCCACGCCAGCCAGACCGGCCACATGGACGACCTCGAGTCCCGGCTGCGCGGGTGGGGTGCGATGAACGCGGCAGCCGCCGGGTTGGCCGAAGGTCGGATCGCCGAGGCGTTCCTGGTGGTGCCGACGAGTTTCTAGCCGGTCGGCAGTGGGGGCGCAGTCCGGACGCCCCGGTGCCACCGAAACGGGCGGCTGCGGCGAAGTCGAGGTCGACGGCGATGACCCGCGTCGGCGCGGCGAGCGGCGACCGACCCGCTGGTCGCTTGCCGCCAGGTCCTGGTGGACCGCGAGCACCCCGTCGACGTCCGCCCTCCCCGCCAGGCCGCGGAGCCGGTGCGACATGGAGCCGGTGCGACATGGAGCCGGCGCGACATGGAGCCGGTGCGACATCAGGTCGCCGACGTCGACCGATGCCGCGCGGGCGGTCTCGTCGATCGGGCCGAGGACGTCGTACGCCGTCTGGCGCGCGGATCGGTCCAGGGAGTCGCCGACGACGAGGCTGGCGACGATGAGGGTGGTGCCGAGCAGCGAGCCGATGACGACCACGAGCGCCTCAGCCGGGCGGCGGACCAGCTGCCGGGTGGCGAGGCGGCCCAGCACGGGACGGCGGACGGCGAGGAAGGCGATGACGGCGAGGCTCGCGGCGAGTCCGATGAGCAGCGGTGGGACGAGCTGGGGGTACATGAGGATCAGCCCCGGGCATGGGGGGCGACGCGTGTGCGCACCGGTTGCTCAGGCACGGTTGCGGCCCCTTGGTGCCGATCGCTGAAGACGTGGCCGCCGCGCATCACGACGAGCCGCGGCACCCCGACCGACCGATGCCGTCGTCGTGGGTGACGAGCACGATGGTCTGGCCGTGCTGGTCGCGCCCCAAACTCAGCGCGCCCCCAAACTCAGCGCACCACAAACACGGGGCTCGCGGCGTGATGGATCAGTGCGTGCGCCGTCGAGCCGAGCAGCAGGCCGCGCAGTGCCCCGGCGCCACGGGTCCCGACGACGACGAGCTGGGCGCTTGCCGACGCCGCAACCAGCTCGGCGGCCGCGGACCGGCCTCCGAGGCGCACGGTGACGGCGACCTCGGGGAACATCGGCTCCAACGGCGACAGGGCCTTGGCCAGCAGTTCGTGACCGGCGTGCTCACCCGTCGCCATCAGCGCGTCGCAGCCGGGATGATCCCGGTGCGGTTCGTCGCCCGGCAGGGGAACCGACCAGGCGTGCACGGCGACCAACCCCGTGTGCCGGTGCGCCGCCTCCTGAAAGGCTGCGAGGGCCGTGGCGGCGGACAGCGGCGAGTCGTCGCCGACGCCGACGACGACTGGCCCGCCGGGGGTCGCAGCGCCGCGGACCACCACGACGGGGCGGGGAGCGTGCGACGACACGGTGACTCCAACGGACCCCACTAGCAGGCCGGTGAACCCGCCCAGGCCGCGATTGCCGACCACGACGAGACACGCGCCCTCGCAGTGCCGCAGCAACGCTGCTGCGGCTGAACCGGTGACCAGACTCGTCTCGACAGGTGTTCGTGGGGACACCTTCTCGGCCTGCGCGGCCGCGGCGGCGAGCACCCGTTCGGCCTGCGCGCGCAGGCCGGAACCGGGCGGAGCCAGGGGCGGTGCGCCGAGGTCGACGTCGTACATCGGCCAGATCCATGCGTGCAGGATGTGCAGTCCGACGCCGAGGCGGCGGGCCTCGTCGGCTGCCCACCGTACTGCCGCAAGGCCCTGCGCGGAGCCGTCGACACCGACCAGAACGGGGTCGGCGCCGACGGGATCGTCGGCCCGTCCCCCGTCGGGGCGCCAGGTTGAGCCGGTGGTCATGGCGGCGCGCCTCCGTTCGCCATCCCGGACGCAGTGCGGGCACGGCTTGTTCGCACCGCTCCTGGCTTCAACGTAAGTCGAGCCGGTACGCCGATCTCAGGGCCGATGGTCTCGAGTCGTCGGGACGTTGGGCCCCACGTAACTGGTCAGCCCCGACGCGGCGTGGTGACTTGATCTTCGCGTGTTTCTGGTGATCCTTGTGTGGTGTCTGGGACGGATGGAGTCGAAAAGCTGATGGCGCGGTTAGCCGACGGTTAGCCGCGCTTGACGCGGCGCTCGCTGAGCGGGATGTGCTGATCGCTGTCGACGCCTTGTCCGGCTCACTTTCGCCTTGGTGGGCACACAGAATCTCACATGACGGTCGGGAACGTCTCGTATGCCGAGCGGATCCGGCGGCCGTACCAGACACGACTCGCTGGACCGCTGTTCCCGCGTGAGCGTGCGTGCAGGGCGGGGATGGCCGCCGCTATCGCTTGATCGCGGCGGGGGATCGTGGGGCTGACCACACGTGCATGATCCGCGTCGGGCGTGCGGCGCGGCCACGCCCGACGCCACGCCTCCGCTTCTGATTCACCGCTCGGCTCCAGGTTCTGTGCCCTGTGGACAGACCAATCTTCGGCACACCCCGCGTGCCTAGGATCGGGACTCGGGCAAACGAGGGCCGCCCGAGCCGATCCCAGGCGAGGAGCGTGACGCGATGATGTGCTTCGATCCGGGGCGTGCCAGGTCCGGTCCGGGTGGTTCCCTGTGACGGATCCACTGTGGAGGCTGGATCGTCCGGGTGGGGACGCGGCGGCCTTGGCTCGGGTCGCCACGTCGTACGCGGCGGGTTCGGAGTCGCTGGGACGCACGGGGCGGATCCTGGTCCCGCCGCCGGAGAAGAAATCTACGAGGCTCCGTGACCGACAGATGCTCTATCACCCCAACCACGTTGTTGTCGGCGCGCGAAATGGCAGGCGATGATTGCCGATGAATGCAAAGCGGCGGCGCGAGCTCCTCGAAATGGTCGTGGAAGGATTCGGCGGCTACGACGCCCGGCGCATGGATATCACCTATTCGTCACGCCATGGCGCGCCCGGTCGAACATTATTCAAGGGTGACTGGATAGGTCTCGGGCCGGTGTGCCCGGTGGGCTAGTTGATGGCGGGTGGGTCGCTGGCGGACCGGGCTTCATCGTCGCCGCCCGCGAGGAAAGCGATCTCGGTTCGCCTCTGGCGCTACCGTCGCCGGAGACGATGTCGTCGAGACTCCATGGACGCAGGGTGCGATGGCGCGATCAACCCGCCGGACCGGCACACGCGTCTCGGTCTGGACAACGGGGCTGGTGGGACGCGACGATGCATGCTAAACCCGTAGCTACAAGCGTACTGTCCGTGACGTCAGCCCGTAATCGACCCTGGAAGCCTTGTGGACCGAACGGCCAGAAAACCTCAAGTCACGTCATGGACGTCGACTGGTCGGTCGGTCTGGTTGTGCGTCAGCGCTGGAGCAAGCCCGTCTTCTCGCCCATTCACGACAATTGAGCAGCACTCTCACAGAGGAGACGACATGAACGACATCAAGGCGAAGTTCAGCCAGCTGGACCGTCCCGTCAGATTGGCCATTCTCGTAGTGGCCGGGATCCTCGGCCTGCTTTTCTTGGCAAAGATTCTTCCGGCGCTGATCGCAGCGATGGGCCTCGGTCTCCTGCTGTCACTTCTTTTGGTTCCCTACTGGCTTCCCACCATTGTCGCATTCGTTCGAAAGCACCCGAACAGGGGCTCCGTCCTTGCCCTGAACTTTTTCCTCGGATGGACCTTCATCGGCTGGGTCGTCGCCTTGGTGTGGTCCTTGAGCGACACGTCCGCCCGGGGCGCGCAGACCACCGTGATAGTTAACAACAACCTGACCACCGCCCCAGGACCGATGGGCGGACCTCCGACCGTGCCCGCGCAGTACACGGCCGGCGATGTCATGAACGGACAGCGCGCCGACGGCCTCAACCCGCCCCGCTGAGTCAGGGCGGGTGGCAACCAATGAGCGGGGAGTGGGCGTCACCACCGCGCCGATCAGTGGCACAGCCAACATAGGGACTACAACCCGTGGACAGACGGGAACAGCCCGTGTCGGCAGCTCTATCCGAATGCGCCGGGGTCGTGAGCCGGCGAGATTTCGCCGCTACCAGAAGGGAACTTCGCCGGTGACTGGATAGGTCCCGAGTTTCGGGTGTGCCCGGTGTCCTGAGTTGATGCGGGTGGGGCGCTTGGCGTGTCGTGGTGATCGTTGGGTGCGTGACCGTGTTTGGATCTTGCCGTGTCCGATCCGCAGGTTCCGCCGTCGCCCTCCTATGAGGAGGTGCTGGCCGAGAACTTCACGCTGCGTACCGATCTGACACAGGCGCTGGCCCGGATCGTGGACCTCGAGGCCCGGCTGGGCATGACGTCGAAGAACTCGGGGAAACCGCCGTCCTCCGATGGG
>JBBRHF010000033.1:0-28036 GCA_038223055.1 Actinomycetes bacterium
TTTCGGATGCCCCGCGTCGTCGTCGACGAAATGCCCACGCCGTATATCCTCGACCCGCTGGGCAGGGCCGTCGCGCCGGCCCTGCCGCGCCTCGGGTTCGACGGCATCACCGGGGTCCGCCAAGGCAAGCGCTTCGAGCTCGAGATTGACGGCGAGGTCACCGAGGAGCGACTGGCCCAGATCCGGGGCGCCGCCGAGACGTTGCTGTCCAACCCGGTCATCGAGGACTTCACGGTGCGGGTCGAGCCGTGACGGCCGCAACCGCCACCGCCGCCGCCACGTCCAGCGCCACCGGCTCGACGGCCGGCGCCCGGATCGGGGTCGTGACCTTCCCCGGGTCCCTCGACGACGGGGACGCGGCCCGCGCGGTGCGCCTGGTCGGTGCCGAGCCCGTCGCGCTGTGGCACGGCGACGAGGACCTGCGGGGAGTCGACGCCGTCGTGCTCCCCGGGGGCTTCTCCTACGGTGACTACCTGCGCTGCGGCGCCATCGCCCGCTTCGCGCCGGTGATGACCTCGGTGATCGCCCGCGCCGGGGAAGGGATGCCGGTGCTGGGCATCTGCAACGGGTTCCAGGTCCTGTGCGAGTCCCACCTGTTGCCCGGTGCCCTGATCCGCAACGACCACCGACGATTCGTCTGCGTCGACCAGCCGCTGCGGATCGAGACGGGCGCCACCGCGTGGACCTCGGCCTACACGACGGGGCAGCAGATCGTCGTACCCCTGAAGAACGGGGAGGGCGGCTACGTCGCCGACGAGTCCACGCTGGACTGGTTGGAGGGCGAGGGCCGGGTCGTCGCGCGCTACCTCGGGGACAACCCCAACGGCTCCTACCGCGCCATCGCCGGGGTCGCCAACGAGCGCGGCAACGTGGTCGGCCTGATGCCCCACCCCGAGCACGCCGTCGAGGAGCTCACCGGGCCGAGCACCGACGGGCTCGGCTTCTTCACCTCGGTGCTGCAGGCGCTGGTGTCCTCGGCAGCGTCGGCGTGACCGCCGGGCCGACCCGGTGACGGACCACGGTCCGGACCAGGGGACGGACCAGGGGACGGACCAGGGGACGGACCAGGCGACGGACCAGGCGACGGACCAGGCGACGGACCCGGCGACGGACACCGTCGCGCACGCGCTGAACACCCCCGACCTCGCGCAGCCGCACGCGGCGCTCGGCCTCAAGGACGACGAGTTCGCCCGGATCCGCGCGATCCTCGGCCGCCGCCCGACCAGCGCCGAGCTGGCCATGTACTCCGTGATGTGGAGCGAGCATTGCTCCTACAAGTCGAGCAAGATCCACCTGAGCCAGTTCAGCGAGAAGCAGAGCCAGGACTCCCGTGCAGCGCTGCTGGTCGGCATCGGCGAGAACGCCGGCGTCGTGGACATCGGCCACGGCTGGGCCGTGACCTTCAAGGCCGAGAGCCACAACCACCCGTCCTACGTCGAGCCCTACCAGGGTGCTGCGACCGGTGTCGGCGGCATCGTGCGCGACATCATGTCGATGGGGGCCCGGCCCGTCGCCGTCATGGACTCGCTGCGGTTCGGCCCGGCCGACGCGCCGGACACGCGGCGGGTGCTGCCCGGGGTCGTGGCCGGTGTCGGTGGCTACGGCAACTGTCTGGGCCTGCCCAACATCGGCGGAGAGGTCGTGTTCGACCCGTCGTACGCCGGGAATCCGCTCGTCAACGCCCTGTGCGTGGGGATGCTACGCCACGAGGACATCAAGTTGGCGCACGCCTCGGGGGCGGGCAACCTGGTGGTGCTGTTCGGCGCGAGGACCGGCGGCGACGGCATCGGGGGAGTGTCCGTGCTGGCGAGCGAGACGTTCGAGGCGGGTTCCACCCGCCGGCCGAGCAAGCGCCCGGCCGTGCAGGTGGGCGACCCGTTCATGGAGAAGGTCCTCATCGAGTGCTGCCTCGAGGTGTTCGCCGCCGACCTGGTCGTCGGCATCCAGGACCTCGGCGGCGCCGGCCTGTCCTGCGCCACCTCCGAGCTGGCGTCCAACGGGGATGGCGGCATGCACGTCTGGCTGGACCGGGTGCCGCTGCGCGACGCGACGCTTCGCCCCGAAGAAATCCTGATGAGCGAGTCACAGGAACGCATGTGCGCCGTCGTCGAGCCGGCCCGGCTGGAGGATTTCCTGGCCATCTGTGATCGGTGGGACGTCAGCGCCACCGTGATCGGCGAGGTCAACAGCTCGGGGCGGCTGACCGTGGAGTGGCACGGCGAGGTCATCGCGGACGTGCCACCCCGGACCGTCGCCCACGAGGGCCCGGTCTACCAGCGGCCGGTGCGCCGCCCGGCCGGTCAGGACACACTGGTCGCCGACGGCACCGACCGGCTGCCACGCCCGTCCAGCGCCGAGGACCTGCGCGCACTCGTCCTGCGCATGGCCGCCGCCCCCAACCTGGCTGCCAAGTCGTGGGTGACCGACCAGTACGACCGCTACGTCGGGGGCAACACGGTGCTCGCGCAGCCCTGCGACGCCGGTATGGTCCGCGTCGACGAGGCGACCGGCCTGGGGATTGCGTTGGCCACCGACGGCAACGGCCGCTACACCGCGCTCGACCCCTACGCCGGCGCGCAGCTCGCCCTGTCCGAGGCCTACCGCAACGTCGCGGTCTCGGGTGCCCGGCCGCTGGCGGTGACCGACTGCCTCAACTTCGGCTCACCTGAGGACCCTGCCGTGATGTGGCAGTTCGCCGAGGCGTGCCGCGGCCTGGCCGACGGCTGCCTCGAGCTCGGGGTGCCCGTCACTGGCGGCAACGTCAGCTTCTACAACCAGACCGGGAACACGGCGATCAACCCGACCCCCGTCGTCGGCGTGCTCGGCGTGATCGAGGATGTTTCCCGACGTACGCCGATGGCCCCGGCCGCCGGCCAGGTGCTGCTGCTGCTGGGGGAGACTCGCGACGAGCTCGACGGTTCCGAGTGGGCCCACGAGTTGCATGGCCATCTCGGCGGGTCGCCACCGCGACCCGACCTGGCGGCCGAGCGTCGACTCGCCGAGGCGCTGATCGCCGGATCGGCGGAGGGGATCGTGGCCGCCGCGCACGACGTCAGCGACGGCGGGCTGGCCCAGTGCCTGGTCGAGATGGCGCTCATCGGGGCTATCGGGCTTGACGTGTCGCTCCCCCCGGCGGGGCCGCCCGCGTTCGTCGCGCTGTTCGCCGAGTCGGTGGCCCGGGTCGTGGTCGCGGTGGCTCCAGGCCGGGTCGAGTCGATGATGGAGCTGTGCGTGGCGGGGGGGGTGCCGGTGGCCCGCGTGGGCACGGTCGGCGGTGACGCTCTGGTCGTGTCCGGGCGGTTCGACTCGGGCGCGGTCGAGCCGGGGCGGTTCGACCCGGGCGCGGTCGATCCCGGGTCGTTCGCGATCGGGCTCGCGGACCTGCGGGCGGTGAGCGCGGCAACCCTGCCTGCCCTGTTCGGCTGAGCTGCGCCGGGCCAGACCGGGTCAACCGGCTGAGTTACGCCGGGCCGGGCCGGCGCGGACCTCGAGGTCGTCCAGCAGGGTCTGGGTGGCCGCCGAGATCTCTGCGACCGCCTGATCGAAGGCGGCGGTGTTGTGTCCGGCCGGCGAGCGGAAACCGCTCACTTTGCGCACGTACTGCAGGGCAGCCGCGCGCACGTCGGCATCGGTCACGTCCTCGGCGTAGGGCTCTCGCAGGGTCTTGATGCTGCGGCACATGAGGTCAACGCTAGCGCTCCCCGACCTCTACCGCGGCGGCGAGCCCGGCCAGGGTTGCCTCGATGCCGGCCCGGTTGTGCTTGACCCGGTCGGAGTAGCCCATGACGACGGGGGACAGTGCCCGCATCCAGGAGGGGCGCCGGTCCGCCCAGCTCTCGGTCACCTGGACCCCACGCTTGGCCGGAGCGAAGTCATAGGTCCACGTCGACACCGCCAGCGCGCCGAACGCCACCGAGAACGCGAAGCGTCGGCCAGGCTCCGCCTCGGTCACGGTGCACAGGGTGCTCCATCGCCGCCACCCGTCGCGGTTGCTCCCCACGAAGCGGGAGCCCACCGAGCCCGGGGTCCCGCCGCCGACCCAGCGGCCGCCGGTGTTCTCGGGGCTCCACCGGCCCATCGCCGTCACGTCGGCCACCAGGGCGTAGACCACGTGCGGGTCGGCGGCGATCCAGCGGGTGCCTTCAGCGACGGCCATGAGGACAGTCTGACCGAGGTCGGCGCTGTGGTTGGCTCATGGACGGGCGGGGCCGGACACGCCCGTCCAGGCCCGCGCACGTCCTCGTCGCCAAGAAACACCTCTGCGCGCGGCAGGCTCGATCATGTTCACAGCGACGTCGACCGGTGGCGTCGCCGAGCGGTCGAGGTGGAGCGGGCGGCTGGTTGCGAGCCAGCATCTTCATCCTGGAAGGGTGACGCTCTAGCGCTTGAGCTACGCCCGCGAGACCGCGTTGCCCGACTGACCGGACCGCCTACTGGCGGATCGACCGGGCTAAGCGCGACACGCAAACGCTACCCCGGTAGCCGGCTCCCGGGCGTGGCGGCCCGGACTACGGTGACCGCGTGGCGTCCCGTCGGCGTACCGATCCCGAGGCGGGACGCGCTGCCGTACGCCGCGCGCTGGCCGCGCCCGATCGCGCCGCGCCCGACCGCGCCGCGCCCGACCGCGCCGCCCCCGACGCGTCGGAAGCAGCGGACCTGCGCGACGCCACCCGGTTCCTGCTCGAGGAGCTCGCCGCGCGGGCGCCTGGGCGCTCCGTTGAGGTGCGAGTCCCGCCCTACGGCGCGGTCCAGTGCGTGGCCGGCCCGCGCCACACCCGCGGCACCCCACCCACCGTCATCGAGACCGACCCGTTGACCTGGCTTTCTCTCGCGGCGGGTCGGGAGACATGGGACGAGGCGCGCCGCGCCGGCCGGCTCACCGCCAGCGGAGAACGCGCCGACCTGTCGGTCTACCTGCCCCTCGTGTGACGCCGACCGCCGCGCTGTGTCCCTGCGCCCACCCGTGCTGGGCAGTCACACGCTCGGCCAGCTCCCACGCTCGGCCAGCTCCCACGCTCGGCCGGCCGCAGCGAGGGAGTGGGGCATTCGTGGGTGAGGATGGTGGGATGAGAAGCGCAGTCGGATCTGTCCTGCTCGGCATCGGCCTGACCGCCGCCCTCACCATCGGAACAGCAGCGGCCGTCCCGCCACCGGCCGTCCCGGCACCGGGCGTCCCGGCACCAATTGCCTCGGCACCAGTCGCCTTTGCACCAGCCGCTGCGGTGCAGACGACCACCCGCCAGATCGGGACGTCGGTGCGGGGTCGCACCATCTGGGCGATCCACCGGACCACGCCGGGCGCGACCCGCCGCATCGTGGTCATCGGGCAGGTGCACGGCAACGAGCGGGCCGGCACCCGGGTCGTTCAACGGCTACGGATCGCGGGCCTGCCGGCCGACGTCGACCTGTGGCTGATCCCCACGGCAAACCCGGACGGATTGGCGGCCGGCACCCGCACCAACGCTCGCAAGGTGGACCTCAACCGCAACTTTCCCTATCGGTGGCGGCGCCTCGACGTCGGCCGCACCACCTACTCCGGCCGGCGGGCCGCCAGCGAGCCCGAGACCCGCGCGTTGCAGCGCTTCGTCACCGCGATGGATCCAGGCATCGTCGTCACCTTCCACCAGCCGCTGCTGGGAGTCGGTCGCAACGACAAGCGCCCGGAGGTCGCGCGGGCCATGGCCGCGGCGACCGGGTTGCCGCTGCGCACCTTCCACTGCACCGGCATCTGTGCCGGCTCGTTCACAAGCTGGGTCAACCGGACGCGACGCGGCGTCGCTGTGACCGTGGAGTTCGGCCGTACGACGTCGCCGCAGCGTCTCGACCGGGCCGCGGCGGCGGTCCTCTCGGTGGCGTCGCGCTTCTGACGGGCCGTCGGCCGTCGGCCAGACCAGTCGGCCAGACCAGCCGGCCAGACCAGTCGGCCAGACCAGTCGCCCAGACCAGTCGGCCAGACCAGTCGCCCAGACCAGTCGCCCAGACCACGTCGTCTAGGGTCCAGGGGTGTCCCGCGAGCCCCGACGCCACCCGCGCTACGCGGGATTCCTGCTCACCGGCGCCGTCGCCGGTCTGCTGGTTGACGTCGGAGTCGTCCTCGGTCCCGGTGCCGACGCCCAGTCACCGAACCAGCTGTTCTTCTACCTGGGGCTGCTGCTGATCGGCGCCGGAGCGCTGGCGGGTGGCCTCGTCGCCGTACTGATCGAGGGTCGGCCGGCGCGCCCGCCCATCGATGACGGCACAACCAGCCGGGCCAGCAGCGGAGCCGAGGTTCCCGACACGGCGAAGAACCGGCAAGAGGACCCGTAGACTCGCCTCGTGCCACGCGGAGACGGACGGCTCAACCACGATGTTCTCCCCGACGACAAGTGCCCGCACGATGCCTGCGGGGTCTTCGGTGTCTGGACCGGGCCGGACTCAGGAGCCGACCCGACGGAAGTGGCCCGACTCACCTACTTCGGCCTTTACGCGCTGCAGCACCGTGGCCAGGAGTCGGCCGGCATTGCGGTGAGCAACGGCTCCCAGATCCTCGTCTACAAGGACATGGGCCTGGTCGCACAGGTGTTCGACGAAGCCAACCTTAGCGCCCTTCGGGGGCACCTGGCCATCGGTCACACCCGCTACTCCACCACCGGGTCCAGCGTCTGGGAGAACGCCCAGCCCACGTTCCGGTCCACCGAGGTCGGTTCGATCGCGTTAGGACATAACGGAAACCTCACCAACACCAGCGACCTCGCCGCCATCGTGGACAAGCGAGCGGCCGAGAGCGGTCAGCTCCCCTACGACGACGGCAGCCGGCTCAACGAGTCGCTCCAATGGCACGACGGGACCCGGGCCGGCTACGCCACGTTGCACAGCACCACTGACACCGAGCTCATCGCCGCGCTGCTGGCGTCCTACCCGGACAGATCGCTCGAGGCGGCCGCGATGGAGGTGCTGCCGCTGCTGCGCGGGGCGTTCTCCCTGGTCTTCATGGACGAGCACACGCTGTACGCCGCCCGCGACGCGCACGGCATCCGGC
Organism: Actinomycetes bacterium; assembly: GCA_038223055.1. Taxonomy (GTDB): domain Bacteria; phylum Actinomycetota; class Actinomycetes; order JACCUZ01; family JACCUZ01; genus JBBRHF01. The sequence continues at coordinate 7,019 of JBBRHF010000033.1, forward strand.
CGCTGGTCCTCGGCCGGCTGGAGCGCGGCTGGGTGGTGGCGAGCGAGTCCGCCGCCCTGGACATTGTGGGTGCCAGCTTCGTGCGCGAGATCGAGCCCGGCGAGCTGCTCGCGATCGACGAGCACGGGCTGCGCTCGCAGCGCTTCGCCGCGGCCGAGCCCAAGGGCTGCCTGTTCGAATACGTCTACCTCGCCCGGCCAGACACCAAGATCGCCGGTCGCAGTGTCCACGCGGCCCGCGTGGCGGTCGGCCGCCGGCTGGCCCAGGAGGCTCCCGTCGACGCCGACCTGGTCATTCCCGTGCCCGAGTCGGGCACTCCGGCGGCGGTCGGCTACTCCCGGGGCAGCGGCATCCCCTACGGCTTGGGCCTGGTCAAGAACTCCTACGTCGGACGCACCTTCATCCAGCCGTCGCAGACCATCCGCCAGCTCGGCATCCGGCTCAAGCTCAACCCGCTGCGCGAGGTGATCTCCGGGCAGCGCCTCGTCGTCGTCGACGACTCCATCGTGCGGGGCAACACCCAGCGGGCGCTGGTCCGGATGCTCCGGGAAGCGGGCGCCGCCGAGGTGCACGTGCGCATCTCCTCGCCCCCGGTCACGTGGCCGTGCTTCTACGGCATCGACTTCGCTTCGCCGGCCGAGCTGATCGCCAACGGCCTGACGGTCGAGGAGGTCCGGGCCTCGATCGACGCCGACTCGCTGGCCTACGTCTCGCTCGAGGGGCTGGTGGAGGCCACCGAGCAGGGGACCGAGCGCCTGTGCCGCGCCTGCTTCGACGGGGTCTACCCGGTGCCCCGGCCCGACCTCGAGGCGCTCGGCAAGCACGGCATCGAGCTCGAACCGGGCATCCTTCGTGGCGGTGCTGGTGCTGGTGCTGGTGCTGGTGCTGGTGCTGGTGCTGGTGCTGGTGCTGGTGCTGGTGCTGGTGCTGGTGCCGGTGCCGGTGACGCGCTGCGCCGCCCGTGACCGACGCCCCACCCGAGCCCACCGCGCGGCAGCCGACGTCCTACGCCGACGCCGGTGTCAACATCGAGGCCGGTGACCGGGCGGTCGAGTTGATGAGGTCCGCCGTCGCGCGGACCGGGCGACCCGAGGTGATCGGCGGGATCGGGGGCTTCGCCGGGCTGTTCGACGCCAGCGCCCTCCGGTCCTACACCCGACCCCTGTTGGCCACCTCCACCGACGGCGTCGGCACCAAGGTTGCGGTCGCGGCGCGGATGGGCGTGCACGACACCATCGGGCGCGACCTGGTCGCCATGGTGGTCGACGACCTGGTCGTGTGCGGGGCCGAGCCGCTGTTCATGACCGACTACATCGCCTGCGGCAAGGTGGTGCCGGAGCGGGTCGCGGCGATCGTGGCGGGCATCGCGGACGGCGCGCAGCGGGCCGGCTGCGCGCTGATTGGCGGCGAGACGGCTGAGCATCCGGGGCTGCTCGGCCCCGACGACTACGACCTGGCGGGTGCCGCGACCGGCGTGGTTGAGGCCGACCGCCTGCTCGGCGCGCACCGGGTGCGCGCCGGCGACGTCCTGGTGGGGATGGCCTCCAGCGGCCTGCACTCCAACGGATACTCGCTGGTGCGCCAGGTGCTGCTCGAGCGCGCCGGGTGGGCATTGGACCGCGAGGTCGGTGCGCTCGGTCGAGCGCTCGGCGAGGAGTTGCTGGAGCCGACCCGCATCTACGCCCTGGACTGCCTGGGCCTGATCGGGGGCGCGACTCCGATCGAGGTGCACGCCTTCAGCCACGTCACCGGAGGCGGGCTCGCGGCCAACCTGGGCCGGGTGCTTCCGGTCGGGGTTGCGGCGGTCATCGACCGGGCGACCTGGACGCCGCAGCCGATCTTCGGCCTGGTGGGCGAGATCGGGTCGGTGACACGCGACGAACTCGAGCGGACCCTGAACATGGGGGTCGGCATGGTGGCCGTGGTCGCGCCGAGCGACGTGGACCGTGCCCTCGACGTGCTGCGCGCCCGATTGGTCCCCGCCTGGGTGCTGGGCACGGTGAACCGCGACGAGGGCATCTCGCAGCCAGGGCGTGCCGCACCCGTGCGGTTGGTCGGAGACCACCCCGCCTGAGCTGTCCTTGCCCGAAACGCCCTTGCCTGAGCCGTCCTTGCCGGAGCAGTCTTTGCCTCAGTCAGCGGCGCGGCAAGCCGTATTCGTCGTAGTCGTCTCGGACCTCGTCAGTGCCGTCGGTGTCGCCCGGTTCCGGGCTCGTCCCGGCCAGCTCGCGCTGGAGGCGTTCGAGGTCGGTGCCGTGAGAGCTGTATTTCAACTCACGCGCAACCTTTGTCTGCTTGGCTTTGGCCCGGCCGCGCCCCATGGCTCGACCCCCTCGCGCATCAAGCGGGGCGACCATCGAGATGGCGACCCCGGATCATTGTTGGTTTCGTATGCCCAACGGTACATGCCCCGCCCAGGTTCCGGCACGCCGACGGCCCCTTGCTCACCTGCTGGGCAGAATGCGCGCCCGCTCGGGGCCGCTGCCCTCGCGCATCCGGCCGCCCTCGCGCATCCGGCGACACCCCATCCGCGGCGGCGATCGCGAACACCCGCCGGGTCGTGTCGAAGATCTGGCTGGCCGTGCGCTTGGCCCGATCGAACGAGAACCCGCGGACCTCGTCGGCCACCTGGATCACGCCCCCCGAGTTCACGCAGTAGTCGGGGGCGTAGAGGATGCCGCGGTCCGCCAGCCGCCGCTCGACGCCGGGGTGCGAAAGTTGGTTGTTCGCGGCCCCGCAGACGATGTGGGCGCGCAGCAGCTCCGCGACCTCGTCGTCCAACGCGCCGCCCAGTGCGCAGGGGGAGTAGACATCGAGATCGGCGCGGATCAGTTCGGCCGTGCTCGCGACGACCGCCACGTCGGGGTGCTCACGCCGTACGCGGGCGACCGCGGCTTCGTCGATGTCGGTGACCACGACCGTGGCGCCGTCGTCGAGCAGGTGCTTCACGAGGTGGGCCCCGACCTTGCCGACGCCGGCGACGCCAATGGAGCGGCCGGCGAGGCTCGGTGCGCCCCACACCTGCGCCGCCGACGCGCGCATGCCCTGGAAGACGCCGTACGCCGTGAGGACCGACGAGTCGCCCGCCCCGCCGCCGGCCTCGCCGCGCCCGGTGACGTAGTCGCACTCACGAGCCACGACATCCATGTCCGCGACGTAGGTGCCGACGTCGCAGGCGGTGACGTAGCGCCCGCCGAGGGACTGGACCAACCGGCCGTAGGCGCGCAACAGCTCCTCGGTCTTGTCCGTGGCCGGGTCTCCGATGATCACGGCTTTGCCGCCGCCGTGGTCCAGCCCGGCGAGGGCGTTCTTGTAAGCCATGGCCCGGGCGAGGTTGAGCGCGTCCACCAGCGCGTCCTGCTCGTGGGCGTAGGGAAAGAACCTGGTGCCGCCGAGGGCGGGGCCGAGCTCGGTGGAGTAGATGGCGATGATGGCCCGCAACCCCGACGCCTCGTCGCAGCAGAACACGACCTGCTCGTGCGGGCGACGGCTCGCACCGCGTGGGCCGAAGATCTGCACGGGTGCTGGCTGGGGTTGTGGGTGGGGTGCCTCTGACATGACCAGGACTGTATGACGGAGCGTCGACGACACCTAGCACATAGTAGGATTTAGCCGCACATTAGGCCAAACGGGCTAGTCAGGAACGCTCATTTTTGAGATGACCCCCTCGGACCATCTCGGACAGACCGGTCACAAGGCATGATTGGTCCTATGGACCGGATGAGTCGGTTCGTGACGAAAGGTCAATCATGTCTACCCGCACTCCTGATGCCGAACCCCTGCTGACCCCCGCGGAGGTTGCCACGATGTTCCGTGTCGACCCCAAGACCGTCACCCGTTGGGCGAAGGCGGGCAAGCTCACCTCGATCCGCACCCTCGGCGGTCATCGCCGATACCGCGAGTCCGAGGTGCGATCCCTGCTGACGGGGATCCCGCAACAGCGCACCGAGGCCTGACCAGGTCGCTGCGTGTCGCGCCGTCGACCCGACCTGATCGTCGGGCGACCGGTGCTCTGTTTGTCTTGCCTGATCTGACGAGTCTCCCGGGGCTGTCGGGTCTGCCCAATCTGTCCGTTCTGCCCAGGTCGACGTACGGTGGCCATTGCTTGCTCGATCACGTGGCGAATAGCCCAGGACCCACTACATCGAGCTGGCGGTGCTGCTGGGTCGGCTACAGGAACGCGGTCAGGTCCCGGTGGAACTGCGAAGAACCGATCGTCACCGGGATCGTCTCGGGACCGAACGTCGCCGAGGGAGCGCCCGGGACGCGCAGGTCCCAGACGCTCGTCGTGCGCGAAGCCGGGTCCATCACCCAGTAGCGGGCAGTTCCATCGCGGCGTTCTCTGTCACCTTCGTCACCTTCGTGACGGTGTCATTGACCGGTCTGGGATGAGGTGGCCGGCCGGGTCGCTGACTTCGACGCCCTCCACCGCGATGAGCCACGCGGGGAGCACGGAAACAGGGCTCGGCTGACCCGTTTGCAGCACCAACTGTTGGCCCACGGTCGATGCCGTCGGAACCGAACCCGCGGAGATCGATGACGCCGCCTCACTGACGGTGGCGCTCGGCGTGTTGCTCGGGGCGGGAACCTCCGCGCGAGAGACCCTGCTCGCCGACGCTCGCGCCGTCGAGTTGCCCGGCCCGGGAATCGTCCTGGCCAGGGCATTGCCGGCGGACGAGCTGCTGGACTCGGCCGGGATGGCGGCGTGGCTGACGGCCTCACGCGGCGCCGAGCCGACCCAGAGATCGGCTCGCTCTCCGCAGGCAGAACCCGTGCTGCACTAGACGTCGGTGCCCGCCTGCTCCATGAGGTCATACATCCGAACAATAGCGGCGCCGCTGACCAGGAAAAACGCAACCAAGATCAAAATGGCGCGGAACTCTCGCTACCATCGGCGTCCTGGCGCGGGACAACCGGCATCCCGCCGAAGCTGGAGGATTTCGATGATCTTCATCGCGGCAAAGTTCCTGGTGCGGCCCGAGGACGCGGACCGGTGGCCCGAGATCGCCGACGAGTTCACCCAGGCGACGCGGGCCGAGCCGGGCTGCCTGTGGTTCCAGTGGTCCCGAAGCCTGGACGACCCGACGGAATACGTGCTGGTCGAGGCGTTCCGAGACGACGCGGCGGCGGGAGCGCACGTCCAGTCGGCGCACTTCAAGACCGCGCAGGAGAGCCTTCCGCCGCACCTGGCCGAGACGCCGCGGATCGTGAACATGACGATCCCGGCGGACGACTGGTCGCGGCTCGGCGAGCTTGCGGTGTCAGAACCGACCTGATCTCTGTGCTCCGGGCTGCGGCCGCGACGTACCCCCGGGCACGGGGCGGAGTGAGACTGACCTCCCCCCGGACCCGGTTCTCGCGGGACGACTCGCGGACCTGGCCGGTCGTGAGCAGGAGTGCTGCTCGTTCCTCACCTTCGCCCTGCACCTGACCGGTGTCGCCACCGCGCTGGACGGTGTACGCGCCCCACGACGCGGCCGGCGTGCTCGACCACATGTTCGGGAGCCCGCTGTGACGGCGCCCGGTTCGCGCCGGTGGGCCACGCGCCGAGACCAGTCTGCTCGGGGCGGGCGTCGCGGCCCGCGCAGTGTGCTGCGCCGCCGGGCTCCTGGCGGTCGCGGTGACGCACCTCGCGGCCGCGACGGTGGCCGTGCTGGCGTCTCGCGAGCGGCGGGTGGGGCGGTCGAGCCAACCGGCGCCGGCCGGCTGACCTACCCGCCGTGGACTTGCGGCCGGACATCGGGGTCCGGCTCGGCTTCGCGGAGCAGTTCCCGGGTGACTGGCGCCACCTCGCCTTGCCGTGTCGGCGGCGCCGGTCAGGGGTGACCGAGACCAGCTCACGCGGCTGGTCGGCAACCTGCTCGAGAACGCGGTGCGCCACGCATCAGCCCGCGTGCAGGTCGCCCTCACCAGCGGCACCGACTGGGTGCAGCTCGTGGTCCGCGACGACGGTGCCGGCGTCCCGCGTGACGGGCGTGCACGGATCTTCGACCGGTCCGTCCGGCCCGACGACGGGCGCTCGCGCGACACGGGGGGAACGGGCTGGGCCTGGCCATCGTCGCCGCGATCGCGGCGCGGCACGGGGGGACCGTTCGGCTCGACGCGGGGAGTGACTGCGGAGATGGTGGCGCGGAGGGAGCCGGTGCGAACTTCGTAATGCGTCTGCCGGTTCACCCGTCGATGCGCGCGGTCACCGCCAGTCGAAGTACTCCCGGTGGATCGCCCTCGACGGCACCCCCGCCAGCCGGAGCTGGCTCTGGAAGGTGGACAGCATTCCCTTCGGACCGCACATGAACACCGACAGGCCACCAGGGTCGCCGCCGGCCGCGGCGAGGACGCGCTCGGTCGTGAGCCGTCCCTCGGTGCTGGTGTCGACCATATGGGCCCGCAGCGAGGCGTGCCGGTCGGCGATCGCCAGGATCTCCGTCGCGAACGGCGCGTCGCCCTCGGAGGTGTAGAAGAAGTCCACCCGCTGCGGCAGCTGACCGTCAAGTGCGCGCAGCCAGCTGAGGAACGGCGCGACACCCACGCCGCCGGCGATCCACACCTGCCGGTCGCTGCCCCGCGCATGGCTGAACCGCCCGTGCGGGCCGCCGATCACCCCCGGCATGCCCGGCTCGATGAGCTCCTGCAGCCGTGAGGTGTAGTCGCCCAGCGCCTTGACCGTGAACCGGACGACCCGTTCGTCCGGCGCGCTGGAGATGGTGAACGGGTGCCGGTGCCAGCCGTCCTTGGCTTCCAGGTAGACCATCGCGAACTGGCCGGGCACGAAGTCAATGCCCCGACCGATCGGGCGCATGGACACCTCGACCAGGCCCTTGTCGACCTCGCGTACCCCGGCCACCTCGTAGTCGTGCAGGGAGACGAAGTAGCGCGCCAGCAGCTCGCGGTAGACGTAGAAACCCAGGCCGACGGCCCCGACCGCGACGTAGCCCCAGCGCAGGATCGAGGAGTCCTCGAACGGCGTGCCGTCCAGGAGGCCGTGCGCGAAGCCCGCCGCCACGAACAGGCCGGTGGTGCGGTGCAGCGCACGCCACCGGTCATAGCCCCCGAACACCCGGCGGGCGTCTCGGATGACCGGCGCGTCGCGGGCGGCGAGCACCAGCCTCCGCAGCGGCCGCGGCACCACCGACTGCCATCGCGGCAGGATCGCCCACAGGGCGAGCGTCACCAGGCCGATCGCCCCGATGGCGCCCAGCGGCCCCCCGAGCGCGGTGCCCTCCGGGTTGGCCGACAGCACGACGTGCGGCGCCAGCAGGAGTAGGCCGGCAATGGCGACGCGACGGTGCCAGATCGCCGCGCGGTCGATCCCGTCGAACCACTCCTCCACCCAGGGCAGCGTGCTGATCAGCACCAGCCCGATCGACAGCAGCAGGATCGACTCGGCCCCCAGCAACTGCCCGACGTAGCTCCCGGCCGGCTCCTTGGCGGGCTGGGCGACGATCCACACCCCGGCCTGTACGACGACGAGGACGGCGATGGTCACCGGCCCGACATCCCGGCTATCCAGCCTTGGTCGCGTGGGAGGCATGCGCTAACCGTATGGCGCCGCTGACACCGTTCGTCTCGCGCCGTCGTGTCGCCCGAGCAATGTCAGCGGGTCGACCTACCCTGGACCTCGTGGCGTTGACATGGACTGGACAGCTCGACGACCTGGCGGTTCGGCGCGCGGTCGGTTCCAGCGCCTTCCTGTCCGGCGCCGGCTATGTCCAGCGCGACTGTGTGAGCGACCTCACCGTCGCCGGCGACGGCCGCCTCCTGTCCGCGTCCGTGCAGGGCACTCAGCTCATTCCCTACCACGTCGTGGTGACCCCTCGGGGCCGCGCAGGAGAGTGGTCGGGCTTCTGCACCTGCCGGGTCGGAGCCAACTGCAAGCACGTGGCGGCGGTGCTGCTCGCGGCCCGGCGTTCGCGTGAGGGGACCGAGACCAGCCCGAGGCCGGCGTGGGAGGGTCCGATCGCCGCCCTCGTGCAGGCTCGGGCGGCCAGCGAGGTGTTCGAGTCGCCGCTCGCTCTGCAGCTGGAGGTGGTGGGCGCCCGCGCGCCGGCGACCGGTCACGGCCCGCGTCGCGCAGCGCCGGGAGCGATGCCGCGGGTCCGCATCCGCCCGGTCATCCGGGGCCGGAGCGGGAAGTGGGTCCGGACCGGGGTCTCCTGGCGCGACCTTCAGCAGGACTACGGCCGCCCCACTCACGCGGTGGCCCACCGCGAGGTCCTCCGTGCCTTCTTCGCCACCTACCTCGCGGGCACCGGCAGCTACTACGGCTACGGCCCCGACGCGGTCATCCACCTCGACGACATCGGGCCGTCGCTGTGGCCGCTGCTGGCCCGGGCCGCCGAGGCGGGCGTCGAGTTGGTGTCGGCGCTGCCGTCCGACGGCCCGGTCGCCGTGCTCGACCCGGCGGACTTCGCCCTCGACCTGCGTCGCCCCGAGGGGTCGACCTGCGCGACTCTCGAACCCGTGGTGACCCTGTGCGGTCACGTCCTGGGCGCGGCGGGCGTGGAGTTCCTGGGCAGCCCGCCGCACGGCCTGTTCGTCACCGACGCGGGCAGCATCGAGGCTGTCGTGACGTCGGCGGCACCCGACCCTGCCGGACCGGTTCCCGGCCTGGTTCTGGCCCCGCTGGCCGAGCGTCTGGACGAGCACGTGGCCGGACTGCTGCGCACCGGACAGCGGTGGGACATCCCCGCGACCGACCTGCCTCGGTTCCTGCAGGTCTACTACCCCGGGCTCCGGGCGGCCGTCGTGGTGACCTCTACCGACGACACGGTGACCCTGCCGGAGGTGCTGCCGCCGCGGCTGGCCCTCACGGCCAGCTTCCGACCCGACCATGAGGTGAACCTGGAGTGGGCGTTCGCCTACCGCGTCGGAGACGACGAGGCGCGGGTTCCCCTCGACGGGCCGGACGCCGGAGCGGTCACCCGGGACCGCCGGGCGGAGCAGCGGCTGCTGGAGGGCCTCGATCCCCGGGCCTGCGACCTGATTGCCTCTACGCGGTGCCTGACCGGCATCGGGGCAGTGGCGTTCACCCAGGACCTGCTGCCGGACCTCGCAATTGCCGACGACGTCGAGCTGCAGGTGATCGGCGAGCCGCCGGAGTTCCGCCTTGCCGACATGCCCCCCGTCGTCCACCTGTCCACCACCGACGCCTCCGATGACCCCGACTGGTTTGACCTCGGCGTGGCGGTGTCCGTCGCGGGCGAGGAGATCCCGTTCGACGAGCTGTTCACGGCACTCGCGGGAGACCAGACCCACCTCGTGCTGCACACCGGCACCTACTTCAGCCTCGACCGACCCGAGTTCGACCAGCTGCACCGGCTGATCGAGGAGGCTCGCGCCCTGCAGGACCGCGAGTCCGACGGGCTGCGGGTCAGCGTCTTCCAGGCCGGGCTGTGGGAGGAGCTGCTCGAGCTGGGCATCGTCGAGACCCAGAGCCAGCGCTGGGCCGCTGCCGTGCAGGGGTTGCTCGATGTCGAGGAGGTCGCGCCGCCGCCGGTGCCGGCCGGCTTCGAGGCGACACTGCGGCCCTATCAGCTCGACGGCTACCAGTGGCTCACCTTCCTGTGGCAGCACCGCCTCGGCGGCATCCTCGCCGACGACATGGGGCTGGGCAAGACGATCCAGACGCTGGCGATGATCTGCCACGCCCGCGAGGCCGGCGAACAGGCGGGCCCGTTCCTCGTGGTGGCGCCCACCAGTGTGGTGGGCAACTGGGCACAGGAGGCCACCCGGTTCGCCCCAGGGCTCAAGGTGCGCACCGTCACCGAGACGACGGCAAGGAGGGGCACCCCGCTGGCCGAGGACGTCGATGGAGCCGACCTGGTGATCACCTCCTACGCGCTGTTCCGCATCGACGCCGAGGCCTACCGGGGGCTGCCGTGGGCGGGCCTCATCCTCGACGAGGCACAGTTCGTCAAGAACCACCAGGCCCAGACCTACCAGTGCGCCCGCAAGCTGCCCGCGCCCTTCAAGCTCGCCATCACCGGCACGCCGATGGAGAACAGCCTGATGGACCTGTGGTCGCTGCTGTCCATCGTGGCGCCAGGTCTGTTCCCCAGCCCGACGCGTTTCGCCGAGGTCTACCGCCGCCCGATCGAGCGCGGCGACGCCCCGGAGCTGCTGAGCACCCTGCGCCGCCGGATCCGGCCGCTGATGCGCCGCCGCACCAAGGATCAGGTCGTCGCCGAGCTGCCGCCCAAGCAGGAGCAGGTGCTCGAGGTCGCGCTCAACCCGCGTCACCAGAAGGTCTACCAGACCCACCTGCAGCGCGAGCGGCAGAAGGTGCTTGGCCTGCTGGACGACTTGGCCAAGAACCGGTTTGTGATCTTCCGCTCGCTCACCCTGCTGCGCCAGCTCAGCCTGGACCCCGGGCTGGTCGACCCCTCCTACGCCGACATCCGCTCGAGCAAGGCCGACGCCTTCATCGAGCAGATCCGCGAGGTCGTCAGCGAGGGCCACCGGGCCTTGGTCTTCAGCCAGTTCACCGGATTCCTGCGAGTCATCCGTGACCGGCTCGATGCCGAGGGCATCGCGCACTGCTATCTCGACGGGCGCACCCGCAAGCGTGCCGAACGCATTGCGGAGTTCAAGACCGGTGCCGCGCCGGTGTTCCTGATCAGCCTCAAGGCCGGTGGGGTCGGGCTCAACCTTACCGAGGCCGACTACTGCTTCATCCTGGACCCGTGGTGGAACCCCGCGGTGGAGGCGCAGGCGGTCGACCGCACCCACCGCATCGGCCAGGACAAGCCGGTGATGGTCTACCGCCTCGTCGCGGCCGGCACGATCGAGGAGAAGGTGATGGAGCTCAAGGCCCGCAAGCAGTCCCTCTTCGACCGGGTCATGGACGACGGGGCGCTGCTGTCGGCACCGCTGTCCGTGGAGGACATCAAGGGCCTGTTCGGCTGACCCCCGGTCCGTGGCGTGGCAGCGATGACAGGCAATGTCATCCCTGCTTCTGCAGGGCCAGGCGGGCCAGCGCCAGCAACCGCTCGTCGTCATCGACAACCACGACGTGGTGTCCCTGCGCAGCATCGCTCGCCATGACGTGTCTCCGTTCAAGGCGAGCCCAACTATCGGCGACGCAGCGAGCACGTCAAGGGGTGGCTAGGCACCGCGTTAGGGGGCAAGGGCCCCGTCGTACGACGGCACGGCCGCCGATCTACCGCAAACGGCCTTTTCGTCACCAATCGCGCTTGTTCGTCAAGAGGTTTGCCAACGGTAGGCCCTCTACATTTTCTGAAGTACCGCGCTGAGCACGCTCAGCCGGACGCAGCCGGTCCCACGTCGGGCCCGGTAGTTCGAGGGGGAGTTCGCTTGCGGTTTCATCGATCAGGCCCGGTCCAGCGTCCCCGAGTCGGGTGGGGGCGCTCAACCGCGCTGGCCACCCGTGGCGTCGCCACCCTCGCGGCGACCCTGCTCGGTGTGACTCTCGTGCCGGCTGCGCTGCTCGCGTCCAGCGCACAGGGCGCTCAGGCGGCGGTGGCACCGGTGGCACCGGTGGGCCAGGGGTTCACGGTCACCCCGTCGGACCTCGCGTTCATCCTCAAGCAGATCAAGATCGCCGAGCGCCACGCCGCGACGCTCACCGTGGCCAACCCGTGCGGGACGCTGGTCGGTCGGGGCCCGGACCGGATCCCCGACGCCCTCACGTCCTACGGGCTGCGCACGGTCGACGGCTCCTGCAACAACCTGATCGCCGGCCGGGAGACGTTCGCGGCTGCCGACCAGACGTTCCCGCGGCTCACGACCGGGCGGTGGAAGGACGCCGAGGCGATCACGCCGGACTTCCCGGTGGGTGCGCCCGGGCCGACGAGCTACCAGCAGAAGAAAGGCTCGGTCGTCGACTCGGCGCCCCGCGTGATCAGCAACCTGATCGACGACCAGACCTCGGCCAACCCGGCGGCGGTCGCCGCGGCCGGGTCTCCGGTCCGGACCCAGGGCAACCCCGGCCTGCACCCCTGCACGACCGACCCGCAGGGCGACGCGGTCCCGCCAGTGGTCGGCGCGCCCGCTGGCTGCGTGCCCTCGCACCAGACCCTGTTCATCCCGAACGTGACCACCGACGTGGGCCTGTCCCCGCCGTACAACTCGCTGTTCACCTTCTTCGGGCAGTTCTTCGACCACGGGGTCGACCAGACCGTCAAGGGCGGCGGCACGGTCTTCGTGCCCCTGAAGGCCGACGACCCCTTGATCGCCGGCCCGGACCACGTCCTCGGGACCGTCGATGACCTGCCGCCGCACCTGCGGTTCATGGTGCTGACCCGGGCGCAGAACCAGCCCGGCCCCGACGGCAAGCTGGGCACCGCCGACGACGTCCAGGACGCGAACAACACCGACTCGCCGTGGGTCGACCAGTCCCAGACCTACACCTCGCACGCCTCGCACCAGGTGTTCCTGCGCGAGTACGAGAAGAGTTCGGCCGGCAACCCGGTCTCGACCGGGCGGCTGCTAGGCGGCCTGTCCGGCAACGGCGCGACCGGCATGGCCACCTGGGCTTCGGTCAAGAAGCAGGCGGCGGACCTGCTGGGGCTGTTGCTGGTCGACACCGATGTCACCAGCGTCCCGATGATCGCCGCGGATCCCTACGGCAAGTTTCTCCCGGGCCCCGCCCGCGGGCTGCCGCAGTACGTCACCAGGGCCGGCCTCGTCGAGGGAGACACCGCCCACCCGGTGTCGGTCCCGGCCGACGTGCTGCACTTCGACACCCCGTTCCTGACCGACATCGCGCACAACGCCGACCCGAGCCCCGCCGACCTCGACCACAACCCGGCCACCCCCCCGACGGCGCCGATGCCCGACGCGGACATCGTCGCGTCCGCGGACTTCGCCAAGCAACTCCCGGGAACGTACGACGACGAGATGCTCGACGCCCACTTCGCGTGCGGTGACGGGCGCTGCAACGAGAACATCGCGCTGACCACGATCCACCAGGTGTTCCACTCCGAGCACGACCGGCTGGTCGCCGACATCATGAACACCCTGACCCAGGACACGTCGGCGACCGGCGTGGCGGCCCTGGCGCAGTGGCAGCGCGCGACAGGGGCAGCCGGCTGGAACGGCGAGCGGCTGTTCCAGGCAGCCCGGTTCGTCGCCGAGATGGAATACCAGCACATGGTGTTCGAGGAGTTCGCCCGCAAGGTGGCGCCGGCGATCCAGCCCTTCCACGTCTACCACCCCGACATCAACCCGGCCATTCACGCGGAGTTCGCGCACGCGGTCTACCGGTTCGGGCACTCGATGCTCGACGAGACCGTCGCGCGCACCAACGCCGACGGGTCGGACAACTCGGTTCCGTTGCTGGCCGCGTTCCTGAACCCGCCGGAGTACTTCAACGGCGGCACGGCGGGCGCGCTCACACCCGCGCAGGCGGCCGGCAGCGTCGTCATGGGGTCCTCGAACCAGGTCGGCAACGAGCTGGACGAGTTCGTCACCGAGACGCTGCGCAACAATCTGCTGGGGCTCCCGCTGGACCTCGCAACGTTGAACTTGACGCGGGCCCGCGAGGCCGGCATCGCTCCCCTGAACGGCGTGCGCCGCCAGCTCTTCGAGGCCACCAACGACGGACAGCTCCGGCCCTACACCAGCTGGTCGGACTTCGGGCAGCACCTCAAGCACCCCGAGTCGCTGATCAACTTCGTGGCGGCCTACGGCAAGCACCCCAGCGTCAGCGGCGCGTCCACGCTGGCCGGCAAGCGGGCGGCGGCCAAGCTTTTGGTGGACCCCACCACCCCGGGTGACCCGGCGATCTCCGCCGACGCTGCGGAGTTCATGCTGGGCACCGGTGCATGGGCAAGCACCGCAGCCGGCGTGACGACCACCGGCGTCGACGACGTCGACCTGTGGGTCGGCGGGCTCGCCGAGATCACCAACCTCAACGGCGGGCTGCTCGGCTCCACCTTCAACTACGTGTTCGAGAACCAGCTGACCGACCTGCAGAACGGCGACCGGTTCTACTACCTGCCCCGCACCGCGGGGATGAACCTGCGCTCCCAGCTCGAGGGCAACTCGTTCGCCGAGATCATCCAGCGCAACACCGAGGGCACCAGCTCGCTGAAGGCCGACGCGTTCGCCACTGCCGACTGCAAGTTCCAGCTGAAGAACCTGGCCGGAACGGCTGGCGGCTTCGCCTCCTTCGGATCCACCGTCGCCGATGACACGACCACCACGGATTGCGACGAGTCCAGGCTGCTGAAGCGCAACCCCCCCGACGGCACGATCCAGTACCGCCAGGTCAACACCGTGGACCGATCGGGCGTGAACGGGCAGTCCGTCTACAACGGCACCACCGGCACCGACCGTGTGTGGGGCGGCAACGACAACGACACGTTCTGGGGCGGGGCTGGAAACGACGTCATCGAGGGCGGCGGCGGGGACGACGTCGCGCTCGGCGGTGAGGGCGACGACATCGTCACCGACTCATCCGGTGCCGATGTCCTCAAGGGCGGTCCGGGCGACGACGCCCTCGATGCCGGCATCGGCAACGACATCGTCCTCGGGGGTGACGGCCAGGACGTCACCAACGGCGGGGCCAACGACAACGAGACGTTCGGCGGTCCGGGCAGCGACTTCATCATCGCCGGCCAGGGCGCCGACGTGGTGTTCGGGGGCGGCGGGGACGACTGGATCGAGGGCGGCACCGGGCAGGACCTGCTCCAGGGTGACCACGGGGCCCCGTTCTTCGACGACCCGGCCCAGGTCAAGCCCGGCAACGACATCATGATCGGACAGGCTGGCGAGAACGACTACGACGCCGAGGGCGGCGACGACATCATGTCGGCCAACGCAGCCATCGATCGCTATGCCGGCATCGCCGGGTTCGACTGGGTGACCCACCAGTTCGACACGGTCGGGGCAGACGACGACATGAACATCAACGCCAACCTCCTGGGGCTGCCGTTGCCGGCCGTGGTCAACCGCGACCGCTGGCAGGAGACCGAAGCAGTTTCCGGGTCGGCGTTCAACGACGTCATCCGCGGTGACAACATCGTCCCCAGGACGACCGGCGGCGCCGGGTTCACCGGGTGCGACGTGCTCGACCAGGCCGGCGTGGACCGCATCCAGGGCCTCGCCGCCCTGCTGCCGCCCCTGACTAAGGCGCTGGCGCCCGTCGTCGCCCTGTCCGGCACCGGGTTCTGCCCGCTCTCCGGCCCGGTCTGGGGAGAGGGCAACATCCTGCTCGGCGGGGCCGGCAGCGACACGATCGAGGGCCGCGGCGGGGACGACATCATCGATGGCGACGCGGCCCTCACCGTGGCGATCAGTGTGCGCATCGACCCGGCCGATCCCGCCACCGAGATCGGGCGCACCGACCTCATGGAGCACCAGTACCGGCGGGACAGCTCGGGCGCCCTGACCGGCCCGACGCTGCAGGCAGCCGTGTTCGCCGGCACGGTCGACCCGGGCAACCTGGTCGCCGTACGGGAGATCACCTACCCCAAGGCCGGCACCGACACGAACTCGGTCGACACCGCGGTCTTCGCCGACTTCCAGGACAACTACACGGTGACCACGGTGCCCGCCGGCGCACGGATGGGCTCCCCGGGCAGCGTGACGACCGTGGTGGACAACCGCGGCGGCGCCAACAGCGGCACCGACACCCTGCGCAGCGTCGAGAACCTCGCGTTCTACGACACGGTGGCCCCTGGCGCCCCCGTCGCCGTGAAGGCCGTCGCCGGCGACCGGACGGCCACCGTCAGCTGGACGGCACCCGGGCAGCTCGTCACCACGTTCACCGTCGAGGTCACGGACACGAACTCCAACATGGTCGTCAAGAACGTCACGGCGCAGGGTGGGGCCACCAGCGTCGAGGTCCCCGGCCTGAGCAACGGCACGCCCTACAGCTTCCGGGTGATGGCGTCGAACTCCATCGGCGCCGGCCCGTTCTCCCCCTCATCCAACGTTGCCACGCCGGCCGTCTCGGCCGTCGTGACCCCGCCCGCGGGCAACCCGCCGGTGGTCGCCCCGCCCGCGGTCACCCCGCCCGCGGTCACCCCTTCTGCGGGCAACCCGCCGGCGGTCACCCCGCCCGCGGTCACCCCTTCTGCGGGCAACCCGCCGGTGGTCACTCCTCCCGCGGGCACGCCGCCGGTGTCCACTCCGGGTAGCGGTGGCGCCTCCACCGGGTCCCCGGCCGCTCCCCGCGTGCTGCTGACCAGCACGCTGCGCGCACCGCTCGCGGGCTTGCACTCTCTGACCGCGCTCACCGGGACGGTGGCCCCGTTCCGGGGTGTCACGCTCGCGCTGACCCAGCGCTCGGGCGCCGGTGCCTTCCGAACGGTGGCCACCAAGCGGATTTCCGCGACGGCGACCAACGGGCGGTTCTCGTTCCGCCTGCCGACCTCGACGAGCGGCCGGGTGTCCTACCGGGCCGTCGTCACCGGACCGGGACTCAGGGCGACAAGCGGCCCCATTCGAACGCTTGCTGTGTTTGCCGCCAAGGTCGTCGCGGTGTCGCCGAAGGGCCGGGAGTTCGTGTCGGTGCGCAACACCGGCACAGTCCTCCTGCCCCTGGTGGGAATGCGGCTCCAGGACGTGTCCGGGCAGTCCCTGATCCTGCCGAGCCGTGCACTCAAGCCGGGGGAGACCCTGCGTGTGTTCACCGGCTCGGGACGCCCGGCGGCCGGCCGGCTGTTCCTGGGGCGGCGCGCGAACGTCTGGGGCGCGCACGACACGGCCCGACTGGTCGATCGCAGCGGCACCGCCGTCGCGTCGCTGCGCTACTGAGCCTGACCCTGACGGGGGAGGTCGGCGAGCTGGCGGCGCTCCCCGCCCTCGAGGTGCACGGCAGGGCGCCCGTGAAGGCGTCGTGGCCCCGTCGGCCGAGGCCCTGACTGGCCGCTGACTAGGACTGGTCTTGCTGCGAACGCCGGCTCCGGCACCTTCGAGATCAGTCATCGTCTCGTCGAGGTCCACGACCTCGATGACGAGCGGGTTCCAGCCACCCGGCTGAGGAATCGAACGGGTGCGGCTCTCTTGAACCGACGTTCCGCACTTCTCGGTGACCTTTTGGGGCTCACCTTCGCCGGGCACCCGATGCTCGGCGCAGCTCACCGCGGCGAGTCGGCCTCCAGGAACGCCTGGATGGGGCCGAAGTCCAGCGCCCGCTATCGCCGCCGCCCCTCACCCTGGTCATGGCCAGGGCAACGTCTCCCCCACCGGCCGCACCTGCGCTTGGTGGCCTTCCGAGGCCGCACCGACACCACGACGGCCTGCTCGTACTCATCGAACTCCACACCATCCACGACCACCTTGACCAAACCCAGCAACCGAGCCCAGAGCCTTGCTGAACGCGCGTCAAGCCCCCCCACCACGATTCCGGTCTTTGACAACAGGAGCCGTAGGCGGGAAACGGCGTGCGCTGCGCTCAGGCCCTCTCAGGCGCCCACTGATCAGTCACACACATGAGCCCTTCTTATTGGTCCTGATCTGCGTGCCTCCACCAGACCCCTGTCGCGACGCTTGCTCCGACACCAACGACAACGACCCCGGCCATGCTCAACAGCCCGGGGCTTGACTGATCTGGTCCGGCTACGCCGCTGAGAAGTGAGGGGACGGACCAGGGGAACCAGGCACCATAGCCGAGGGCGGCAATCACCTGCGCGGCGAAGAGACTCACGAACATGGCGGTCACTGCGACGAGGTAACCCCGGCCCGCGCTGGCTACCAGCCCATACGTCATTGTCAGTGCGACCGTCAGCAGTGCCGTGACGAAAACGGTGGCGAGTCCCCTCAACGCAGTCTGGGCCGACCATCCGGGCAGGTGCAGCTGGTACCCGAGAGCCAGGGTGATGATCATCACCTGGGCGGTCAGCAGGAGGCACCAGCCGAGCGCGACGAGCTGCTTTGCGGCAACCACCGCGCTGCGCGACGTCGGCAGCGCCAGGAGGTCCTTGGCTGTCCCGTCGGAGAACTCGCGCCCGAAGAGCCAGATGACGACCATGCCGAAGACGAGTAGCCCCCCGACCGCGATGATCTGCGCGGTGAGGGCGAAGTAGCCGTCCCAGTCTGCCTGTCCGCTGGCGAGCTGGGCCTTGGTGCCTAGCAGGCCCAGCGCCCGCGCGCGTCCAGGGTCCTGAAAGACAAACATGAAGAACCCGCCGACCAGGCCGGCCACGGTGAACGCGGCAACGGTCACCAAGGGCGCCCGGGAACGCCGGACCTTGAGCAGCTCGGCCCAGAGCGCGGCCGCGATCTCAGCGGGCACTGGTCGCCTCCCGGACCTCAGCGGCGGCCGAGTCGACCAGGCGCAGGAAGTAGGTCTCGAGATCTTCCTCGGCCACGGTCAGCCGGGTCGGCGGTTCGTCTGCTCGCACCAAGGCCGTCGCCACCAGCTCCGGGTGAAGAACGGCCCGGTCTTCCTTCAGGACCAGACCGCCAGCTCCAGGGAAAGGATCGAGGCCTGCTTCCTTCAGCACCTGGGCCGCATGGACGATGTCGCGAGCGTGGACCTCTAGGTGGGTGTGGACGCGCGACGCCAACGCGTTGGCGTTGAACTCGTCAACGAGCCGGCCGTGGTGCAACACCCCGATCCGGGTGGCCACTCTGGCGACCTCGGCCAGCCGGTGACTGGACAGGAACACGGTCACGCCCTGGTCGCGGGCGAGCCTCACGAGAAGGGCACGGACCTCGACGACGCCGGCCGGGTCCAGACCGTTCACCGGCTCGTCGAGCACCAGCAGAGCCGGCCGGTGCAGAAATGCCTTGGCCAGCCCGAGCCGCTGCATGTTGCCGAGAGACAGTGCCCTTGCCCGCAGGTCCGCGTAGGGGCGCAGGTCGAACAGGTCGATCACGTCGTCGACCGCGCAACGGTCGGTCACCTTTCGCAACCGACGGACGACCTCAAGGTTCTCCCCGACCGTGAGCTCGGGGTAGGCCGCCGGGGTCTCCACCAGGTAGCCGACCTGCGACCACACGGCGCGGGAGGTCACCTGCTGCCCGGCGATCGCGACGTCCCCGGAAGTCGCGCGAACCATTCCGAGCAGCAGCCGGATCAACGTGGTCTTGCCCGCGCCGTTGAGGCCAAGCAGTGCGTACACCTCACCGGGCTGAACCTCGAGGGAGACGTCATCGACGGCCCTGACCGTGCCGTAGCGCTTCGACACGCCGCTCACTGTGACGACGGCCGGGCTCATCGGCCGGCTGTTCTCGTGAGCTCATCCACCGCGGCAAACGCAGCCTCAACAAGGGTCGGGAGGTCCCCGCCGTCACGAGCCCACCGCTCGACTGCCGTACTGACCGCCGCCCCACACACTGCCGCCGCCACCTCAATTTCCAGGCTGCTGCCGCTATCCCCGGCCCGTTCGGCCAGGGCGCCGCTCAGATGGCTGATGAGGCTTTCCTGTTGTTCGCGGGTACGTGCGCGCAGCGCCGGCACCGACAGGATGAGGGCGGTGCGCTGCCGGATCACTTCGAGGTCACCTTGACTAATGGCAGCGAACGTGTCAGCGAAACCCCGCCGCACGGCCGTCAGCGGGTCCTCGCGGGCGGGACGAGCGCGGACCGCCTCTGCGATCAAGGGGTCGTACCCGTCCTGCAGGACGATGTCCTCCTTGGTGGCGAAATACCGGAACAGGGTCGCCGGCGACACCTCCGCGGCAGCCGCAATCTGCTGACACGTCATCGCGTCATAGCCCCTGGTTGCGATGAGATGCAACGTCGCGCGTTGGATCGACTCGCGTGTGCGTTCTTTCTTGCGTTCTCGCAGACCAGCCATCGTCGACGCCTCTCGAGGTCCAAGAAAGATACTGAGAGTCACTTGCTTATGAGGGTAACACTCACTATGCAGACCGTGTCAGGACTCGTAGGCGTCTGGGAGGCCGTCGCCGTCCTCGTCGGCGCCTTCCGCGACCCGCAGCCGCTCGTAGATGTTGCTGCGCGCCCGCAAGAAGACCCCAGCGAGGAACGCGGCGAGCAGGGACCCGGTCAAGACTGCCACCTTGACGTGCTCGTCATGCTGGGAGCGGGCACCGAACGCGAGCTCGCCGATGAGGAGCGAGACGGTGAACCCGATGCCGGCCAGCATGGCCAGCCCGAGCACGTCCCACCATGACAGGTCGCTGTCCAGACGGGCGCGGGTGAACCGGGCTATCAGCCACGTCGCGGTCAGCACCCCCAGTGGCTTGCCGATGACCAGGCCGACTACCACGCCGAGCGCGACAGGGTCACGGACCGCGTCACCGAGGCCCTTGAGGCCACCGACGCTGACACCCGCGGCAAAGAACGCGAAGACCGGCACCGCGAAGGACGCGGACAGAGGTCGCCACCGGTGTTCGAAGTGCTCGGCCAGCCCTGGCCCAGCGCCGGAGGAGCGGCGGGCTACGGGCACGGCGAAGCCCAACAAGATCCCGGCCGCGGTGGCATGTACACCAGATGCATGCACCAACGCCCACACGGTCATCGCCAGCGGCAGCAGCAGCCACCAGGACCTGATGCGGTGCTGGACCGCGATGGTGAAAAGGACAAGGGGAATGAGCGTCAGCAGCAACGGTATGGGCGACAGGTCGCGAGTGAAAAAGACGGCGATGATCGTGATGGCGAGCAGGTCGTCAACCACAGCGAGGGTGAGCAGAAACGTTCTCAGCGCCGACGGCAGGTGCGAACCGATGATCGCGAGCACAGCAAGCGCAAACGCGATGTCGGTGGCAGTGGGGATCGCCCAGCCGGCGAGGTCACCGGAGTCTCCGAGGTTGACCGCGGCGTACAGCAGAGCAGGCACCAGGACGCCGCCAAGGGCGGCCGCGACCGGGACCGCGGCGCGGGCCGGGTCGCGCAGGTCGCCGGCGACGAACTCCCGCTTGAGCTCGAGCCCGGCCACGAAGAAGAAGATCGCGAGCAGCCCGTCGGCCGCCCACGACCCGAGGCTCAGATGCAGATGCAGCGCCTCGGGTCCCACGGCGGTGTCACGCAGCGACAGGTACGCCCGCGCCCAGGGCGAGTTCGCCCACACGAGGGCCACGGCCGCGCCGACCAGCAGCAGTGCCCCGCCGACGGTCTCCTTGCGGAGGATGTCGGCGACGCGTT
>JBBRHF010000034.1:0-27348 GCA_038223055.1 Actinomycetes bacterium
TCCGCCCCCGTCGGGGGGCTCATGGCCTCAGCCCACGTCCGGGCGCTCATGGCCGTGGCGCTGGTCGCCGTCACCGCAATCGGAATTGCCGGGATCAGGATGAGCTGAGGACCCGCTTCGCTGCGCAGGATGGTCGGGTCGACGCGACCAGGGATACAGGAACACCATTGAGGGAAATGATCATGATTGAGGCAGTCTGGTCGCGCCTGCAACGTCACGTGGTGGGCCAGACCCCTGCCCGCGCCACTCGCGTCGATGATCGTGGAGCAAATGAGTGCTCCTATCGCTCGAATGTTGCGAGATCAGGACGCGGGCATTCGCTTCCGCTGCCCGGGCAGTCGTTCAGCCGTCTCACCTGTCGGCAACCCGCAAGGGCGTGTGCCGAGCGAGCACCTCGAAGTCGACGTCGCGGTGCAGCAGGTGAGCGCCGGCGGTGATCGCGCACGCGGCGATGAGGCAGTCGAACATCCTTCGCACCGTCTCTCCGGCGCTCGTGCACTGCCGGTACAGCTGGGCTGCATCGTCGTAGTGCCGGGGAGTCAGTTCCAGAACCGTCGTTCGCTCCAGCAGCCGGCGGATGTCCCGCAGGTCGGCGTGAGTGCGCCCTCCGGCCAGCAGTTCCATCCGAATGGGGTCACAACTTGCAAGGGGGGCGTCCGCACCCAGGAGCCGACGAACCTCCACCGCGGTGTCGCTCCCACTGCCGCGAAGAAACTCGACCCACGCTGAGGTGTCGACGAGGATCACGGCGTCCTGTTCTGCCGCATCTCATCGAGGTCTCCATCCCAGCCGTGCCCGTACATCCCCAGCGCCTCATCGACGGTCATCGGCTCGCCGGCGAGCGAGCGCAGGGCATAGTTGACGGCTTCTCGCTTGGTCTTGAGGTGGTAGCGGCGCATCACCTCACCGACGGCGCGGTCATCAATGTCGATGTTGGTGCGTGTCATACACCAACAATACACCAGACCGGTTTCACGCCCAGGCCCGATCGTCAGCCGTTCAGCCGGCCTCGCTCGTCGCGGCACCAGGCGGCGAGCAGGCCCCGGTAGTGGGCGATGAAGTGGTCGTGCTCGTGGGCCGGAAAGGTTCCGGTCACGGTCTCCACGAGCACCCGGTCGAAGTCCGGGCTCTCGAAGTAGACCAGGGCGATCTCGTCAAGGTCGGGGAGCTGGGCTTTGCAGAACTCGGCGTAGCGGGCTCGGTCGAAGTAGTCGTCGGCGAGCCGCCCGTAGGCCGCGAGCTTGTCCTCGTAGGACCGCTCCTCGTCGGCGATCGCGAACCAGGGGGCCGGGTCGACATAGGGCAGCGGTTTGCGGCCCGTCGCGGTGCAGAAGACCGACCATCGCACCAGCGCCTTCATCGCCCACGGGAAGTAGTAGTGCAGCGAGGTGATCGCGACGTCCGGGCAGGCGTTGGCATAGTCGATCGGGTGCACCTGCCCGGCACGGACCAACGTCTCGCACGAGTTGAACTCCCACCGGAAGAATGCGTTCACCACCCGGCCGATCGTGAGCACCTCGGCGCCCACCTTCGGGCTGAGGAAGTCGTGGTCGACCGAGTAGCGCGCGTGCATCGGCTGGTCGGGGTCGAAGTGCATGACCATCGTCTCGGCGCCGATCGACAGGGACCGGGCGAACGCCTCGTAGCCCTCCACCGATGCCTGCAGGTGCATGAGCATCTCGCCGGACTCGTCGTAGGCTCGGTGCAACTCGTCGCGATTGCGAATCCGCGTCACGCCGACCCACGCACCACCGTCGTAGGGCTTCATGAACAGCGGGTAACCCACCCGATCCGCGACTTCGTCGAGGTCGAACTCCCTGTTGTAGCGCGCCGCCGTGTAGGCGTACTTCGCGTGGTCGACCGGATTCTTGTAGGGCACCAGCGCTGTGGCCGGCACCTTGAGCCCGAGACGCATCATCGCGCAGTAGGCGGCGTGCTTCTCCATGGCCTGGAAGGTGAACGGGCTGTTGAGCAGGTAGACGTCGTCCATCAGGGCGACCTTCTTCAGCCATTCCCTCGGCACGTAGTACCAGTAGGCGAGCCGGTCGATCACCAGGTCGTACGACGGGCGCTGGCGCAGGTCGAACGGCTCGATCGTGATGCGCTCGACGTCATAGTTGTGCTTCTCGCCGTGGCTGTCGGACACGGTGCCCAGGCGACGCACCAGCCCCTCGAAGACACTCGGCCAGTCGTTCTCAGTGCCGAGCAGCAGGCCCAGCCGGTGGTTCGTGTCAGACACGTCGACTCCCTTCGCTGTCGCTAGTCTTCACCCGTTGCACCTTTCCCACCAGGCACCTTTCCCACCAGGCACCTTTCCCACCAGGGCGGGAAGATGCGGATCGAACGCGTCGCGCCAGGCGGTGTAGTTGTGCATGTCGCGCACCTCGTGCAGCACCGCGTCGTAGCCCTGCGCGCTGAGTGCTCGCGCCATCACCCGGTTGTTCTCGACGTTCTCCTCGATCCCTCCGCAGGTCATGGTCACCGGAACCGGTGCCAGGTGCCCGCCGGCTCGCAGGACGCCGTCCACACTGGTCGCGATGCGCTGGTAGTGCGGGAACCGCCTCTCGTGGGCGTCATATCGCGGGTGGAAGTAGCTGCCCGACTGCAGGAACAGCCCATCGAACACCGTGGCGTGACGGCGCTGCGCGTGCAGCAGCGCCAGGGCGCCGAGGCTGGCCCCCATGCCGATGACCGCCGAGGTCGCCGCTACGCGGCGCAGACGGGGGACGACCGCCCGTGCAAGGGCCCGGGTGTAGGCGCCGTCAGCGGAGTAGACGTCGTCGCGGGGGCCGGGGGAGAGCAGTGCCGCCCGCACCGGCGCCAGGGTGCCGGCGGCGACCGACGCCGCGAGGAAGTGGGTGAGGCTGCTCAGGTCGTCGTACTCCGGGCCGTCGTGCACCACGAGCAGCGGTGCCTCGTCCCCGACGGCGAGGCCGGCGGGGGACCACAGGGTGACGGCGACCTCGTGGCGCAGCGCTCGGGTCGACACCAGCAGGGGGAGCCGGTTGCCGGGGTCTGCTTCGGTTGCGAGCCAGGTGGGTCGACGGTAGCCGGGCAGCTCGAGCACCGACGCGTCACCGAACGCACCCCGCGCCCGCAGCGGATTGGCGGGGTCGCACACCGTCTCGGTCCCGCCGTCGGCGTGGGCGAGCTCGAGGTGGTACTCCATCCGGTCAACCTCGGGACGTTCCAACTCGAGCAGCCACCCACTGGCCGTGCGGGCGAAGTCGAGTTGGTCCGCCGGCACCCGGACGTCCTGGCGTAGGCGCACACCCCGCAACGGATGGGCCGGGTCTCGGTCGGCCACTCGAAAGCAGATTCGGCTCGCGGAAGCAGACGGCCCCGGCGCGGCGTCGGAGTCGGGCGTGCGCATGAGCCCGCACTCTACCCAGCCCGCCCCGCGACCCTCCGAGCCCGCCCAATCCCCCTCCCACCCCGCCACGATCCGGCAGTTGTGGCCCGGGGCAGTCTTCAGCAACCAGGGCACTCCGATCTATACAGCGATACCGCTCAGAGTTTGCGCCCGCACCTCCGCAGTTCGTCCCAGTTTCACCGCTCTTGGTGCCCCGGGATGCCGTCGGGCTCGCCGGGCTCGCCCGTCTCGTGGGCTGTGTGCCAGGCCGCGTGGATCTCGGGCCGGAGCCTGCCGCGCTCGGTAACCGTGAGCTTGTTGGCCCGAGCCCACGCGCGAACCTCGGCGGTGGAGGGAGCCGGCTGCGGCGGCGCATCCGCGGCGCCGTCTTCCCCGCCTCCGATGCGGGCGATGGCCGGAAGCTCAGTTTCCGCCCAGGTATGGGCAGCGGCCAGGTAGCGGTAGGTCCACTCCTCGGCGAGCTTGCGAGTCTCGGCGAACACGATCGGGATGGCTGGCCACCGCACCTGCAGCTCGGCCAGGCCGTCGGCCACCATCGCGGGCCGGACGCGGTCCAGGGTGAACACCTGGGAGTAGCGGTCTTCTACGACGACCGCGGCCCGGGGCAGGGTGGCCAGCTGACCCAGGGCGAAGCGCAGGCGCCCGCTGATCAGGCTGGCGACCAGGTCGACCAGCGACTTGCGTTCGACGACGGCAATGAGCTTGCCGCCGACGCCGACCGCATAGTCGCCGCAGGCGAGGCCCCGACGCGTCGTACGAACCGGCTGCCCGGAGAATCGATAGGGGTATTGCTCGTGGGAGTCGACCACGATCTCGAGATCCTTGATGCCGGCCGCACGAGCCGTTGGCAGCCGGACGTCGGGGCGAGCCTGCCTGCGGGTGCGGGGGGACTGCCAGAACACCATCTGGCGGCCGCGCGCGTTGGTGAACACGATCTGGGAGCGGTTCTCGCGCCCGCGGTCGGCGACGACGTCGATCGCGGCTCCGCGGCGGGCGCAGGCCAGCAGCGGGATCCGTTCGACGATCTCGGGGGAGGGGGGCCAGTCCTCGGCCGGCACCGGGTGGCAGAACAACGCGGTGGTTCGCGGCCACGTGTCCTTGGTGCGGAAGACGAGACCGGCACCGAGGGGCAGTCGCAGCAGGTAGGGCAGCTTGCTGTCCGGGTCGGGATTGCGCGCGATCAGGAGCTCCACCCGCCCGAGTCTGCCCGCCCGCCGTCGTGGGCGAAACCCGACCCGTCGTGCTGGCCCGGCGCGCCGAGCAGCGGCAGTTCGATGTGCAGCAGAGCACCCTCCTCGCGGTCCTCGAACAACGTCAACGCGCCGCCGTGGCCCTCCGCGATCGCGCGCACGATCGCCAAGCCGAGCCCCGTGCCGGGGCGACCGGAGGACTGCATCCCCCCTGTGCCGTCGTCCAGCCGCGAGCGGGCGAAGCCGATCCCCCCATCCTCGACCTCCAGCAGTGCGCCGCCCTTGCTGGCCCGGCAGCGCAGCGCGATGAGGTCACCGTCGACGGTGAACTTCACGGCGTTCTCGATCATGGAATCGAGCGCGGCCTCGAGTCGTGATTCGTCCCCCTCGACGATCACCGGGGGCGCCACCATGACCCAAGCCCGCTCCGCCGATGGCCGCCATCGCTGGATGGTCCGCTGCACCAGGGCGCCGAGGTCGACCGGCGCCCACTCGAACTCGGTCGACTCGTAGGCCTCGGCGAGCACGAGGAGCCGCCCGGCGAGGCCGCCGAGCTTGTCCAGCTCGTCGACCACCACATCGAGATCGTCCTTGCTCGCCTCCGTCGGCAGCACGGCCCGGACCATCTCCGCGAAGCCCCGGGCGACGGTGATCGGCGTGCGCATCTCGTGCGAGCAGTTCCGCACGAACAGCTCCTTGACGTGCTGAGCTCGGCGCTCCCGCTCGACCAGGCTCTGGGTCTGCGCGAGCGCCGCCGACCGGCGCCGCACGTGCCACACCATCGACAGGAAGACCAGCGCCATCAGCGGCACCTCGGTGAGTTCCTGCCAGTCGACGCGGCCGTTCGCGGCGAAGTGGGTGATGGTCGCGCCGGTCGTCGCGATCACGACGACCAAGATGAGCGCGGTACGCCGGGTGGACCAGGCTTGCAGCCCGTAGACCAGCGACATGCTGATCCACACGAAGTGAAAGGCCACCGTCTCGAAGCTCGGCGCGAGCAGCATCACGGCCTGGTTGGCTGCCGCGAACGCCACCCAGCCGGCAAGGAGCAGGCGATCAGCTGGCGAGGAACGTGTAACCGACATTGCGCACCGTCTCGATGAGTGGTCGGGGCATCTTTCCGCGGAGCCGGCGGACCGTGACGTCGACGACGTTGCTGCCGGGGTCGGAGGTGTAGCCCCAGACGCCGGCGAGCAGCTCGGCGCGGCTGCACACCTCGCCGGCCCGCCGCATCAGATGCCCGAGCAGGAGGAACTCGCGGTGCGACAGGGAGACCGTCTGGCCGCTGACGTCCAGCGACTGGCGCTCGAGGTCGAGGGACACCTCCGCGACGCGCAGCCATCGCTGCGAGCCGCCGGGGCCGGGGGCCCGGAGCCGGGCGCGCACCCTCGCGATCAGCTCGGCCGCAGCGAACGGCTTGCTGAGAAAGTCCACGGCCCCCATCTGGAGGCAACGCACCCGTGACGCGACGTCGCCGACCGCGGAGAGCACGAGCACGCGCTGCTCCGGGTCGCGGTCCAGCACCCGACGGAGGACCTCGAACCCGTCGTACCCCGGCAGCATCAGGTCCAGCAGGATCAGGTCGAAGTCCTCGTCCTGGGCGCGCCGGACCCCGTCCGGACCGGTTCCGGCGGTGCCCACGACATGGCCGTCACCCTCCAAGGTCCGGGTCAGAAAGGTCCGCAGCCGCGCCTCGTCCTCGATGACCAGCAGCCGTGCCACGCCCTTATCCACCCCCTGTCGCGAGAACCCTATGTCACCCCCCCGGGCACGGGCGTGTGACCGGCCGCCGGCTGTCATCTAGAGGCCGGCCCCAGGACGGCGCAGCCGATCTGCCAGGACTGTCGGATCTGTGCCAATTCGCAGCCCTGGACATGCCCGTCACATCTACCTTACGTCAGGTCCAATTCACTGTGTGTCGCCATGGTGGCGCGCTGGTGACCCGACCGGCGGGGGGCGGTGTCCGCCCTGCATGACATCCAGATGAAAGACCTGTCATCTGGGCCGTGGCGTTCGGGCTGCCCTGACACGTTTCCGGTTGCGGGACCTCGTCGAGGTCGCGCCAGCCGAGGGGCGGGCTCGCCGCGATCGTAGCGGCGGGATGACTGTGGGAGGGAAAGCATGCGATCACTGCAGAGCAGGACACGGATGGGCAGGGGGACCCCCCTGAGGCGCAAACTGAGCACGTCGTTGGCCACGCTGTCGCTGTTGGGGGGCTTGGCCGTCGCGGTGCCGGCGTCGTTCGTGACGACTGCAGCGGCAGCGCCCGCCTCGGCCACCGACGCGACCAAGGTGCCGCACTACTTCGGGCCGTGGCCCAACTGGGCCAACAGCCCGTTCACGCTGCCCACAGCCAAGATCGCCATCACCGACCCGACCGGCACCGGCAAGGGCGCCGAGGCCGTCGCCCAGGTCGATCCCGCGTCCGGCGGGATCGCGAGCATCGACGTCACGACGCCCGGCCATGACTACTCGGCGCAGACCACCGTCACCATCGACGGGGGCAGCACGACCGACCCCGCCACCGCCACGCCCAACGTCAAGGCGGGCGGGGCAGTTGTCAGTCTCGCGGTCGACACGGCCGGCAACGGCTACAGCGGCTTCGCCGTGGCCTTGACCGGCGGCGGCGGCACCGGCGCCACGGCGGTCGCCTCCGGCGGGGTCGACGCGGTCAAGCTCACCGACGGCGGCAGCAACTACACGATGCCCACCGTGGACTTCGACCTGCCCGATGACCCCAACGGCACGCGGGCCAAGGGGCACGTGCCGATGACGGCCAACGGCGATCCGGCCGACGGCATGAACACCGCCGGGACCATCACCGATGTCGTGGTGGACAGCGCCGGCTCGGGCTACAGCACCGCTCCCGGCGTCGCGATCCACAACGGCACCCTGGCCGACCCGATCGCCGGGGCCACCGAGGCCACCGTCTCCAGCACCCTCAAGCTGGTGGGCATCTCCGTGGACAAGATCGGGACCGGCTACACCAGCACGCCGACCGTGGAGATCACCGACCCGACCGGCACCGGCACCGGAGCCGCCGCCACCGCCACCACCGACGTCGGCGCCATCGGCTCGATCACGGTGACCCACCCTGGCGCGGGCTACCTGTCCGTCGGGATGAAGAAGTTCCAGGACGAGCTGCCGGTCACCTGTGACCCCACGACCGCCGGCAGCGGCTGCCCGGTGGTCGACCCGGACGTTGCGCCGGCGATGGGACCCGAGTCCAAGTTCATCCCCCTGGGCGTGCCCGAGGCCAAGACCTACAGCGGAAAGCAGGCCGACGAGTACGTCATCGGTTTGGTGCAGTACCGCACGAAGTTCTCCTCCGACCTGCCTCCGACCCTGGTGCGCGGCTACGTCCAGCTCTCGACCGACGCCGTCCCCGGCCAGAAGCGAAAGCTGTACAACGAGTTGCTCGACGGCACCAAGAAGGAGATCACCGGCTACACCGGTGTGACGGTTCCGCAGTACCTCGGGCCGATCATCGCTGCCACCAAGGACCGCGCGGTGCGGGTCGTGTTCCGCAACCTGCTCCCGACCGGCGCCGCCGGCGACCTGTTCCTGCCCGTGGACAGCACCGGGATGGGCTCAGGCATGGGGCCGATGGACATGCCCGCCCCGACCAACGCCGGCACGGTGACCGACCAGGTGCGCAACCCGGACTGCACCGAAGCGCCCAAGATGACCGGCTGCTTCTCCGACAACCGCGCCACCCTGCACCTGCACGGCGGCGTCACGCCGTGGATCAGCGACGGCACCCCGCACCAGTGGATCACCCCGCAGGGCGAGAACACCGCCTACCCGCAGGGCGTCAGCGTGAGCAACGTGCCCGACATGGTGGACGGCGCCAATGCGCAGGTCTGCGCCGCGGCCGACGACGGCTGCTCGACGTTCTACTACACCAACCAGCAGAGCGCCCGGCTGATGTTCTACCACGACCACTCCTACGGCATCACCCGCCTGAACGTCTACGCCGGCGAGGCTGCGGGCTACACCATCACCGACGACACCGAGAAGAAGCTGGTGGCCGACGGCACCATCCCCGACGCCGCCTCCACCATCCCGCTGATCGTCCAGGACCGCACCTTCACCCCCGGCGAGGCCCAGCTCAAGGCGCAGGACCCGACCTGGGACACCACGAGATGGGGCACCAAGGGCGGCTTCTGGTACCAGCACGTCTACATGCCGGCGCAGAACCCGGGTGACGCATCGGGCATGAGTGCCTACGGCCGATGGATGTACGGGCCGTGGTTCTGGCCGCCGGCGGGCGCCACGAAGTACGGGCCGATCGCGAACCCGTACTACGACCCGACGTGCAAGCTGGACGTCGCGAGCACCTGGCAGTACAAGACCGATCCCTTCTGCGAGCCCGAGCAGATCCCCGGCACGCCGAACATCTCGATGGGCATGGAACAGTTCAACGACACGCCCCTGGTCAACGGCGTGGCTTACCCCAAGACGACGGTGCAGCCGAAGACCTACCGGATGCGCATGCTCAACGCCGCCAACGACCGCTTCTTCAACTTCCAGTGGTACACCGCTGACCCGAACCCGGCCAACGGGAACGGCAAGACCGAGGTGGCGCTCAAGCCGACCGAGCTCGCGGCCGCGCAGACCGACCCGACCGTGTCGCCGACCCCGGCGGACACGCACAACGACGCTGCCGGTCCCGACTGGGTCCAGATCGCCAACGAGGGCGGCTTCCTGCCGGCTCCGGCGGTCATCGACGGGCAGCAGCCGACCACCTGGATCACCGACCCGACGCGCTTCGACGTCGGCAACGTGGACCAGCACTCGCTGGTGCTCGCTCCCGCCGAGCGGGCGGACGTGCTGGTGGACTTCTCCAGGTTCGCCGGAAAGACGCTCATCCTCTACAACGACGCCCCCGCCGCCTACCCGGCCCGGGTCCCGTCGTACGACTACTACACCGGCGCGCCCGACCTGAGTCCGGTAGGCGCTCCCAGCCCACTACCCGGCTACGGCCCCAACACCCGCACCGTGATGCAGGTGACCGTCGCCGACACCACGCCGGCGCCGGCCTTCGACCTCACCAAGCTGCGGGCGGCCTTCCGCCACAACGCGAAGGGGACCGGGGTGTTCGAGTCCGGCCAGAACCCCGCGATCGTCGGGCAGGCGGCCTACAACTCGGCCTACGGCGCCTCGTTCGCCGCCGGCAGCAACTGCAACGTCGCGAAGACCAACGTCACGAGCTGTGACGGGCTGGTGCGGGTGAACGACACCTCGACGTTCGGCTTCAACACCCTCAAGGCGCCGACCACCAAGATGTCGATGCCCCTGCAGCCGAAGGCCATCCACGACGAGATGAACGCCACCACGTTCGACGAGTTCGGCCGGATGCAGGCCAACCTCGGGATCGAGGCCCAGCCTCCGACGCCGGGAGCGCAGAACGTCACGCTCTACCCCTACGTCAACCCGCAGACGGAGCTGATCGACGGCACCAACCTGCCCTCGGCGGACACCAAGGTGACACCGATCGCGGATGCCAAGGACGGCACCCAGATCTGGCGATTCACCCACAACGGCGTGGACACCCACCCGATCCACTTCCACCTGTACGACGTCCAGGTGCTCAACCGAGTCACGTGGGACAACATCGTCATCCCACCTGACGCCAACGAGCTCGGGTGGAAGGACACGGTGCGGATGAGCCCACTGGAGGACACGATCGTCGCGTTGCGCCCGATCGTGCCGAAGGTGCCATTTGAGGTGCCGAACTCGGTCCGGCCCCTCAACCCGGCGATGCCGGCCGGCTCGACGGCGATGTTCAACAACGTGGACCCGCAGGGCAACCCGACCGCGAACATCACCAACAAGCTGGTGAACTTCGGCTGGGAGTACGTCGTCCACTGCCACATCCTGTCCCACGAGGAGATGGACATGATGCGGCCGGTCTCGCTGGCCTTGCCGCCGATCAAGCCGGACGGTCTCGCGTCTTCGATCACCGGTTCGCGCAGGAACCGGCGGGTCACGCTCACCTGGAACGACAACTCGATCACCGAGACGTCCTTCGTGGTGCAGCGCACGACCAATGGCACCACCTGGACCGATGTGGGGACGCTGCCGTCCCCTCTCGCTGTGGCCAACACGCACGGGACCCGGACGCTGACCGACGCCACGTCCAGCCCGACCACGCCGTACCTGTACCGCGTGGCGGCGCTCAACACGGTCGGCTACGGCGCCGAGTTCCCGAGCATGACGGTCAAGTCGGTGTCCGCCGACCTGGGCGTCAACCTCCCGCCACTGCCCGCGGCGCCCACCAGCCTGGGTGCGACGTTGCAGCCGGGACCGAGGATCACGCTGACCTGGCGCGACAACGCCACCACGGAGTTCGGTTTCCTGGTCGAACGCTCCGCCAACAACGGGGCGACGTTCGCCCCGGTCGCGACGGCCCCGGCTCGTAACGGCACCGGGAACGTCACGCTGGTGGACACCACCGCCGCGCCCGCGGCGACCTACCAATACCGGGTCACCGCCGTGAACCTCACCGGCACGTCAGCGCCGTCGAACACCGCGACCGTGGTGGTGCCCGCTCTGGCGGGCCAGCCGACGATCGCATCGTCGTCCGCCACCCGGTTCGCCGGCAACGAGCGGGTCACCGTGACGTGGGCCGACGTCGCCGGCGAGACGGGCTACACCGTCCAGTGGAGCACCACGAGCGCCTTCACCACGGTGGCC
Source organism: Actinomycetes bacterium (assembly GCA_038223055.1). GTDB lineage: Bacteria > Actinomycetota > Actinomycetes > JACCUZ01 > JACCUZ01 > JBBRHF01. Next base: position 11,263 of record JBBRHF010000034.1, read on the forward strand.
GGATCGAGCGGTGCGGTGGCCAACGCGACGACGCTGACCACCGGGAACATCAACCGGCGGGCCTGGTTCTTCCGGGTGGGCGCAGCCAACCCGGCCGGGACCACCTGGTCGGTGGCGGTGCCGGTGGCAGCGCCGTAACCCAACTGCGGTCCGCCACATGACCTGACACGTCCTGTCCTGACCGCACCCAGCCGCACCCGTCGGCGCCGCCTCCTTCCCCCCGAGGGGGCGCCGACGGAGTGCTGTCCGGACCCGGGGGGCCGGCGAGGCCGTCGAGATCGAGTCAACCGGCGGGCTGACCCGAAGGTTGCCGGCGCGTATGCAAGAAGGTCGTGCGAGACAGGTCCGTTCCGGCGTGCGATGCGTACGCCGCGAACCCGGCCACCAGAACTACAGAGCGACTGACCAACGAACTGTCCCACTTGACTTGGCAGATACCGGTTCCCGTGACCTCGAGATCGCTCATGGGTGAAAGATAACGTCCTTTATCTATCAAGCGGGGGAGGCTCGCTAATCGGTCATCCTGAGTCTGGTCGGCGGGCGAAGGCGTCGGCCAGGAGCCTCTCCAGCTGTACTGCGTCCATTCCGCGATAGTACGCTATAAGTGAATCTACGGTGAAGTAGCAATGATTAGGTATCACCGATCATTTACCACCGACCGATGTCGAGACGACCACTCCCAGGCCGAGGCGAGTAGCGCCGACGCGCGCCGTGAACGTGCCACTGGACGATCTCCGCACCACGCTCCATCGAGTGGTCGCAACTGACCCGCCCGTAGACGAGAGCCGGGAAGGACGCAAGGTGCATCAGATAGGTTTGCACCTTACATAATGTAGATTATCGGCGCTTGAGGCGGACGAGTTCTCTCACCTGATAGAGCCCAGCGACGGCCCGAAATCCAGAGCTCAGGCGTTCGTATCCACAACGGCGAGTCGAGTTCGATGACGTCAACTTCGCTCCACAGTTCCACCATGAAGGCTCTGCCGGCGGGGTGCACTGACTCGCAGAGGCGCGGCCAGGAGTTCGGCCACCGCAGCGCCGCCGCAGCCTCGACATACGCCGTCGGGTGACGACCAGGTTATCGGCACTGTCCCACAACTCGCCGCACAGACCGGAGGTCAACGTTTAGGTCCTATGGCGCCGTTCTCGTCCCTCCAGCAGAGCCCCACCGTTTGAGGGTTCTAGTTGACATAACACGACCGGCCATCAGCTTCTGGACTTCGTGATCGCCCGGTCGATCGCCGCTTCCAGCCCTGCCGGCTCCGAGCCGAGTTCGGCAACAACGGCGGCCCGGACCGCTCGGCGCAGGTCGGCGTCCGACGCGGGTCTTGCGGGGTCGGCTGTCGCGGGTCTTGCCGGGTCGGCCGTCGCGGGTCTTGCCGGGTCGGCCGTCGGCGCCGCCGCGACCTTCGCCGCCGCCGAGGAAGGAACCGCCTTGTCGCGTTCTATCGCGACGCCGAGGTCCCTGGCCCGCTGCGCCGCCTCGTGGGTGAGGACGTCCCGGCCCTGCAAGCGAATCGGCTGCCCGGACCCGGCGGCGTCTTCCACGTCGTGCCGCGTGACGAACCTCCGCCGCTGGTGCCGGCCGCCGTGCTCAGTCGCGTCCATCCATGCCCTCCAATGCTGAGACGGCCGCGTCGCGGGCGGCAAGGATGTCGGCCTCGCTGCCCGCCATCCACAGCCGGCCGAAGACGCCCACCGAGGCGACGTGCATGATGTTCACGGCCGCGGCTTTCTCCGCCTCGTTCGCCGCCAGGTTGATGTAGGCGGCCGGCGTGCACTCGAGGACCAGCATCGTCTGCCCAGCCACCAGCATCATGCCGCGGGTGAACCGGTTGAGCAGCTGGGACTGGTACGGGCTGACGTTGGTGATCACCTGCATTGACGCGATCTGGGCGCGCTTGCGGTCACTCACCTTCAGGCCCAACTCCATGAGCGCCGCCTCACCGGCCTGAAGCACCTCAGCCTGCGACTCGGAATGCAGCTCAAACATGCCGAACTGGCGTTCGACTATTTGCGCTCCGGGTCGCGCCATCGTTGCCTTTACCGCGACGTCAACCACCCGGAACACATGGTTGCCGGGCGCCATCTCGACGTACAGCGCCGCCATCCCCTCGATGGCCAGGTCGCCTTGGGTCACGCTTCCGACGAACGCGGCGTACTGCGGCTGCATCCGGTCGATGTAGCAGTAGGCCCGGATCTCGAAGTCATCGGCCACAGCAGCACTTCTCCTTGGTCATCGGGGCGGTGCCCCCAGGTAGGCGAATCCGTACGCCGGCTCACAGGCCGGGGCGCTGCGCGCGATGCCGAGCGGCGTCACGAACAGGGGTGCGACGGGAACGACGGCGTCGAGACCCGAGGCCTGCGAGACGACGTCGGCGAAGCCGGGGAAGGAGACCGTGCCCCCGACCAGGTAAACCTTTGGGACCGGCCAGCCCCGGGTGCTGTTCACGACGATGCTGGCCACCTTTTCCATCACCGGGCGGACCAGCGGGAACAGCCGCGATTGCTGGGCTGAGTCCTTCTTCAGCTCTTCGGCCTCGTCGACCGTGATGCCGAGCGCTCCGGCGATGACGAGGGTGAGATGTGTTCCCCCGGTTGGCTCGTCGGCGGTGTGCACGACCTCGCCGTCCCGGACAACCGCGATTCCGGTCGTCCCTCCCCCGACGTCGACGATCACCCCGTCACGCAGCCGTAGCACCGCGTTCGCTGCCGTGGGCTCATCGACCAGCCCGCTGCACTCCATATCGGTGGCCTCGATGACGTGCCGCACCGCACGAACTTCGCTCAGCGGCACCCCAGGCGGGTAGGCCCCGTACGCCGCGGGGATGGCGAAACCGAGCCGCGACTCGATGTCGCGCTTCAGCCGGCGCAGCACATCGGACGCGCCGACGAAGTCGGTGACCACCCCGTCACGCACGACGTCCGCGAACTCGTAGGCGGCCGCCAGGGGGCGATCGTTGCCGTCGAGGGCCACCAGCACCACGTAGGCAGTCCCGAGGTCGACCCCCGCCTTGATCTTGTCCGGCCGCTCGGTCAGCGGCTCGCATACCAGTGCCGCCTCGAGCGCCGCCATCGTCGCCTCGAGACCGGTCCCGGTCCGGGTCACGACGGCGCTCCCCAGTCGGCCGGGTAGGTCACGTAGAGAAAACGCGCCCACGTCGGCGTCCCGAAAGTGATCGAGGAGCCCTTGGGAACGGCGATCACGTCCCCCGGCCGACCGACGACCAACTGGTCGGAGGTCCTGATGTGCAGCTCGCCCTCGATGACATAGTCCACTTCGTCGTAGTCCAGGGTCCATGGGAAACTGCCCTCCCGCAGGCTCATCACCCCGGCGGCCATCGGCATGCCGTGCTCCGCTGTCACGACATCGAGCAGCCGAACGTCCATCTCGGGACGATGAAGTTCCACCGGGAACGGCGCCAGCTCGAGGGTGTTCGCGCCGGGAACGTGGTGCAGGCGAGGACTCCGACGAGGCCCAAGGTGGCCAGCTTCCTCCACCGTTGCAGAGCGGACCACGACCTTGATCCGGCGCTCGCTCGCCACGTCGCGCGCCAGCGGGGTAAGCCGGTCCCCAGGCGCGACGGCGAACTCCGTCGCGCCCGTCCGCGCAAGACGGAGGACGTCGTCGGCGGTGTGGATTCGGCGGCTCACGGCAGCTTCTCCGTGTCGTCCGCGTAGCCTCTGTCACCCAGTCTCACTTTGTGAAGGACGCCGACTCCGGGTTCTGCGCAGGCAGGATGAACTCGACGTCACTGGCGGGCCGCGGGATCACGTGCACGCTGACAAGATCGCCCACCCGCTGCGCCGCCGCGGCTCCAGCGTCGGTCGCCGCCTTCACTGCACCGACGTCACCACGCACCATGACGGTGACGTAGCCGCCGCCGATAATCTCCTTGCCGATCAGCGTGACGTTCGCCGCCTTCACCATCGCGTCGGCGGCTTCGATCGCGCCCACGAGCCCACGCGTCTCGATCATGCCGAGCGCGATCATCTGGGGATTTGCCACTGGGGTTTCCTCTCATCGTTTTGTGGGCGTTGCTGTTCGTGGTGCTGGCGTCGGGTGGTGCGCGGGGCGGGCTGCGGGTCTGCGCCTCGTCGGGGTGGCGGACGCTGCAATCGTGGGGGGTTCACGGACCACCGCCGAGCTCGGTGAGCACCCGTTTCACGATGCGGTCGACCCGGCTGCCCGCGACCACGGCGGCGGTCGTCGGAAGGCCGGACCCGTTGCCGTGCGGGGCGCTCTCGCGCGGTGCCCCCTTGACGTCCGGCGCGTGCTCAAAGGCGCCAGGCGGCGGGTCGATCAGGGCGTAGGCGAGCCGCTTGACGTTCAGCACGTGGGTGACGGTGATGTTGTCGCTGACGACCGCGCCGCCGATCCCCCCCGGCGCCAAGGTCATCGCCGGCATCACGCCCGTGGTGGCACCGACTCCCCCGAGGCTGCCCCAGGTGTTGACGATGATCCGGAAGGCGGGCTTCTCGATGCCGAAGGCCAGGATGACATCCTCGTCGGTCGCATGGATGACCACCGAGTGCCCGTCGCCGCCAAAGTGCAGCAGCTCGACCGACCGCTCGCAGCCGGCGCGCCAGCCGCTCTCGACGTACCAGCCGAGCACCGTCGTCAGCTTCTCGGCGCTGAGCGGCTCTTGACGCCCGACGCTGCTCAGCCCGGCCACGAGGATGCGAGCGTGTCCCGGGACCTCGATGCCGGCCAGCCTCGCGAGCTGCTGCGGGGTCTTGCCCACCGACTCGGGGTTCATCCCACCAGTCGAAGTGAACAGCGCTCGTTCCAGTGCTGACTTGTCCGCCTGGCCCACCCAGTACGCGCCGAGCCGCTCCATCTCGGCGCGCAGCGGAGCGGCGATGGGCTCGTCGGCGATTACCGACTGCTCCGTCGCGCAGATCGTCGAGCAGTCAAAGGACTTGCTGTTGACGATGGCGCTGGCGGCCGCCGCGACGTCGGCGCTGCGGTCGACGTAGACCGGCACGTTGCCCGGCCCGACACCCAGCGCCGGTTTGCCGGTGCTGTGGGCAGCCCGCACCATCGGTGTCCCCCCGGTGGCCACGATCAGGGATGTCGCGTAGTGACGCATGAGCTCCTGCGATCCGGGCAGGCTCACCTCCTGCATGCAGGCGACGAGGCCCTTGGGCATGCCGGCCTGCTCGCCCGCCTCCGCCATCAGGCGCACCGCCTCGTAGGTGCACTGCTTCGCCGACGGGTGCGGGGCGATGATGCAGCCGTTTCGGGCCTTGACCGAGATGAGCACCTTGTAGACCGCGGTGGAGTTCGGGTTGGTCGACGGGCACAACCCCACGATGACGCCCACCGGCCAGCCGATCTCGACGACCCGCGCCACCTCGTCGCGGCGCAGCACGCCGACCGTCGCGATGTCCCGGATCGACTCCCATACGGTCTTGGAGGCAAACTCCACCTTGATCCTCTTGTGCTCGGCGACCCCGTATCCGGTCTCCTCGTGCGCCATCTGGCCGAGGCGTGCCGCGTTGCGGTAGGCGGCGTCCGCCATGGCGGCGCAGACGCGGTCCACCTCGGCCTGTGACGCCGTCGCGAACTCCCGCTGCGCCGCTCGGCAGGCGATGGCCAGGCGGCGCGCCTCCTGTACGGATCGCAGATCGCTGTCGTAGTCCTCAGGCACCGGTCACACCTCCAGCGGCTGCGCCGCAACCTCGAGCACGGCGTCGCGGAAGGCGGTGCATGCGGCGACGACCGCGCTCTGCGAGCCGACCAGGTAGCCGCCCGAGAAGTTTGTCTCCGAGGGCGGCGGAAACCAGACCTTGAGCTCCACATCCGCCGACTTCAGCGCGGCGTCCAGCGCGTACGTCGCCTCCAGCGGAGGTGCGATGAGGTAGGCCATGGGAGTGCCCTGCGTCACCCCGGCCTCCTTGCTGAGGTAGCTGCCGGTGCGCGCGATCGCGTGAGCGAAGAATGTGAGGTCGCCGGCGTCGTCTGCGGAGTAGAACCACGCCTCCTCACGTGCGTAGTCGACGCAGGCGGCGAGGCCCGCCCGGGCCTCGGCCGGCGAGGGGCCCGCGAGGAGGCCGATGACCTCCCCAGACAGCGGTCCGGACGCGTGCGCCGACCCCGCGTAGAAGCTGCGGGCGTAGACGACCTCGACCTCGGCCATCTTGGTCGCCTCGTCGAGAGCGGCGTACAGGCTGTCGTCGATGTCGCAGGTCACCAGGGCCAGGCTCCTTTGGTCGTCGCGCAGCCCCAGCCTGGCGGCGAATGCTCTCTCCACGTTGGGGATCAGCCGGGTCGCGAGGATCGTCGGCTTGATCGGGTCGAGAACGGCCATCATCGGCTGCCGCTCTGCTGCAGGCGCAGCTCGACGCCGCTGGCCTGGTGCGCCATGACCGTCTTTACGTGCTCCACGACGAAGGCTCCCGCCTCGAGTGGGTTCGTGCCCCCGTTCTGCGTGATCATGCAGATCACGTCGCGATGTGCGTCGTTCTTTCCTGCCGTCGGCCGCCACCCGGAGTAGACGCTCATGGCGTCGGCGACCCCGAGCCCGGGCCGCTCACCGATGAGGAGTACGACGACGTCGGCGGCCACGATGTCGTCGATGTCGTTCATGATGCCGACCCGGCAGTAGCGGACAAAGAACGGCGTCCCCAGGCTCAGCCCCGCACCCTGGAGCCCCTGCTCGATCACCGGGTAGATCTGCGCCAGGTTGTTGGTCACCGCAGCCGCCGAGAGCCCGTCCCCCACCACGATCTGCACCTGTGGCTTCTTCACACACCGGTCGGACACCAGCTTTTTCGCGTCGTCGTCGAGAAGGCGGCCAAGGTCGGGCCGCAGCAGGAACTCGTCCCGGCTCGTGACGCGGGTCTGGACGGTGAAGAGCCCGAGCTGCTCAAGCAGCGCCGTCGGGACGTCGCCGAAGATGGCGTCCTGGGTGACGGCGTGATCGGCTCCGAACAGCAGGACGGCGCGCGTGCGAGGCCGTGGACCGGCCCGGCCCACGGCCAAGCGGGCGGACGTCGAAGCGGCCAGGTTCGCCAGCCCGCTGGCATTCGCGGGATTCTCTACCCCGATCCGGCGTCGCTGGTCACTCACGGTCGGGTCGGACACCTCGATGTCCCCCGCGCCGGGGGTCGGGCGCGCGGCGGTGGCTGGTCGCTCCGGGGGTCGCTGCTGCAGCTCGGCGAGCACCTCCTCAACGATGCTGCGGACCTCCGCTGCGGACACCACGCTCATCGCGTCCTCCCTATCGGCTCAGGAAGAAGGAGGCGTCGCCGGCCGTCTCGGTCAGCCGACCGTTACGCAGCAATCCCAGGCTCTCCATCCACGACTCGAACTCCGGCAGGGGCCGCAGCCTGAGCAGCTGCCGCAGGCTCGGAGCGTCGTGGTAGCTCGAGCTCTGGTAGCTGAGCATCGAGTCGTCGCCCATCGGGATGCCCATGATGTAGTTGACACCGGCGGCTCCGAGCAAGACCGCGAGGTTCTCCAGCTCGTTCTGCGTCGACCGCGCATGGTTGGTGTAGCAGACGTCGGCGCCCATCGAGATGCCCGTCAGCTTGCCCATGAAGTGGTCCTCGAGCCCGGCACGGGTGATCTGGGTGGAGTCGTAGAGGTACTCCGGACCGATGAACCCGACGACGGTATTTAGCTGAAACGGGTCGTAGCGCTTCGCCAGCCCGTAGCACCGGGCCTCCATGACGACCTGGTCGGCGCCGTGGTGGGCGTCCGCGGAGAGCTCCGAGCCCTGCCCGGTCTCGAAGTACATGTAGTGCGGCCCGGTCGCGACCGAGTAGCGCTTCGCCAGGGCATAGGCCTCATCGAGCATGCCGACGTCGATGCCGAAGGACTCGTTGCCTTTCTGCGAGCCGGCCAGGCTCTGGAACACGAGGCCCGCCGGCGCGCCCTTGCGCATGGCCTCCATCTGCGTCGAGACGTGCGCCAGCAAGCAGTTCTGGGTCGGGATCTCCCATCGGGTGATGACCTCGTAGGTCATCTCGAGCAGGCGCGAAACGCTCCCGAGTGAGTCGTCGGACGGGTTGATCCCGATGACACTGTCCCCGGAGCCGAAGCTCAGTCCCTCATAGATGGCTGCGCGAATTCCCTCTTCCGAGTCGGTCTGGTTGTTCGGCTGGCAGCGTGAGCCGAGCGTGCCCGGGAGCCCGATCGTGTTGTTGCAGTGCTTGACCACATTGATCTTGCTCGCGCCCAGCATGAGATCGAGGTTCGACATCAACTTGGTGACGGCCGCGACCATCTCGGCGGTCAAGCCGTTGCTGAGCCGCCGCGACATCTCCTCCGTCGTGGTGTCGGCGAGCAACCACTCGCGAAGCTCGCCGACCTGCATCCCCTTGATCTCGGCGTAGACGGTCTCGTTGACCGCGTCGTCGATGACGCGGGTGACCTCGTCGTCGTCGTAGGGCACGGCCGGGTTCTGCCGCAAGGTCTCCAGGGTGACCTCAGACAGGACGAACCGCGCCGCCATGCGCTCGGCGGCGGTCTCCGCCGCGATCCCGGCGAGGTGATCCCCGGACTTGTCCTCGTTGGCCTTCGCCAGCAACTCCTTGATGTCGCGGAACTCGTAGCGGTGGCCGAAGAGGGTTGCGGCTAGCTGCACGGGCGGATCCCCCTTCCGACGGGGCGGGACTCAGTCATAGAAGACCAGCGTCTTGATGGACAGCGGCACAGCGCGTCCGTCCAGGACGGGCTGCCCGATGTCGATAAAGTCGCCCTCGCCCAGCCCCACCTGGTCGATGACGAGCAGCGGCAGGCCGGGCCGGGTCACCTGGATCGTCTGGCCCAGCACCTGGGCGTAGTCCTGCGCCATGACCAGCACCAGCGGGCGGTCCCGGTGCCCGGCGTCGTGGTAGGCGACGATCTCCGCTGCCACCGACTGCAGGGCTGCGTAGCCGAGCTCCTGCGGCAGGTCGATGACGATCGCGGCCTGCGCGTCCTCGTCGAGGTCCCATCGGGTGAGGGCGTCGCGGACCGCCGCCGCGAACGACGCGCCGCCGCCGCGGCCGGGCATCGCCGGCCGCAGCACGGGCAGGTTCCGCAGCGGCAGCAATGCCCGGTCGGCCCAAATTGTCGAGCCGCTCAGGGTCACGGTCTGCCCGGCCGCCCCGAGCACCGTGGCGTGCAGCGTCTCCGGAGGCTGGCGTACGGTCATTCGTTTCAGGCGCTCGTTGCCGTGCAGGGACTCCGCGAGCAACGGCCCGACATCGCCGTACCGGGTGACCTCCGCCATCGTCGTCGCGGGCACGCGGCCGTAGTAGCAGGCGCCGATGCCGCCGGTGAGGAAGACCGAGGATGAGGCGTCGGTCTCGCGCAGCGGGGGCGTCAGCTGAACTCCGCGGCCGACCCGCACCTCCTGCCCGGTGACCAGGTCCACGATGAGGTCGGCCATGACGTCGCAGAAGGCCCGCAACTCTTCCATGGTCGCCTGGCTGCCCTGCTTCAGCTGCAGCCCGAGGTCCTCGATGATCGACCGCCCGGGGGGTGCGATGCGCAGCACCCGTCCGGACGGGTCGGCCTCGACCTGCCGACCGCCCACCGCGATCCCAGAGGAGCACAGGTGGCGGCCCACCTTGAACACAGCCGCGTTGGAGGTGCCACCCCCAATGTCCACGCTGGTGACCTGCTCGTAGTGGTCGGTCGACCACCGCGCGACGCCGGACCCCCGGCCCGCGATCTGCGCCTCGGCGTTGGGCCCGGCGACCGTGACGACGAAGTCCCCTGCACCGGCGGACAGTGCGGTCAAGATGGCGTCGGCATTTCTGGTGCGCGCGGTCTCGCCGGTGATGATCACCGCCCCGGTCTCGATGGAGCCCGGGGTGACCCCCGCGGCGGCATACTCGCGCCTCACGAGGTCGGCCAATGCGCCGGCGTCCACCTCGTCGGGCGCCGACAACGGCGTGCTGTGCACGTCCCCGCGGTACACGACCGACTTCTCGTCCACCTGGATCCGCGGTACCTGTCCCGGCCGGGCCACGTCGCGAAGGACGAGGCGGGAGAACACGACCTGTGTGGTGGTGGTCCCTACGTCGATTCCGACGCTGAGGACCTCACGTCCAGCGATCGGCATAGCGACCGGTCAGCTCTTCCGGAACGTGACAGTGCCCTCGACCTCGAGGGAGTCCAGGATGCCCATGATCACGGCGTCGACCGGCTGCCCCGATGTCGTCCCGCTGTGCCGGGCCGCGCTGCCCTCGGAGACGAGCACGAGCTCACCGGTCCCCGCCCCCACGACGTCCACCGCGACGAACACCGCGCCGGTGGGCTCGTCGCGTTCGTCCGTCTCGCGCACCAGCAGCAACTTGTGCCCGACGAGACTGGGCTCCTTGACGGTTGCGACCGCCGAGCCGACCACCCGTGCGATGCGCATGGTTGTCCTTCCGTCTGAGTCGCGGCCGGCGCTGCAGCCGGAGCGGCGAGTGCGTGTCGGTCCGTGGTAGGAGCGGTGCCGTCAGTGCAATTGGGATTCTGCGGACTGGATCGAGGCGAACTCCTCTTCTGGGGCGGACCCCACGATGTGATGCCGGCTGTACAGGCCGAAGTAGGCGATCGCGACGGCGTAGACGATGGCCGTGATGACGAACACCCGGGTGTCCACCAGGAAGCAGGCACTGAGAGCAACGCAGGCCAGGACGAGGGCGATGCCGGTGGTCACGATGCCGCCGGGCGTCCGGTAGGGCCTCGCCAGCTCGGGCTCCTTGATGCGCAGAATGATGTGCGAGGCCGTCATCATGATGTAGGAGATGGTCGCGCCGAACACGGCGACCAGGATGAGCAAGTCGCCCTTGTTGAGCACCGCCATCACGAAACCGATGACGCCCGGGACGATGAGAGCCAGCGTCGGGGTCTTGCGCGACCCGGTGACCGAGAGCACCTTGGGCAGGTAACCCGCCCGCGAGAGCGCGAATGTCTGACGCGAGTAGCCGTAGATGATGGAGAAGAAACTCGCGATCAGGCCAAGCAGTCCAACGACGTTGATGAACTGGCTGATGAAGTTCTGCCCGTCGTACGCGCCGGGGGCTTCGAGTGCCTCGACCAGCGGGTTGCCCGATCCTTTCAGAAAGTTCGAGCCCGCGGCGCCCGGAGCGACGACGAGGATAGTGCCGGCGAACACGATCAGCGTCAGCATCGCGGCGATGATGCCGCGCGGCATGTCCTTAGCCGGGTTCTTGGACTCCTCGGCGGCGAGCGGGACCCCCTCGACCGCGAGGAAGAACCAGATGGCATAGGGCAGCGAAGCCCAGATCCCGACCAGCCCGAAGGGAAGGAACGCGCTGGCACCGACCGCGGACGTGTCGACCGGGATGTTGTTGAGGTTGCTCGCGTCGAACTGCGGGATCGCCGCGGCGACGAACACCACGAGGGCCACCACCGCGACCGCCGTGATGGCGAACATGAGCTTGAGCGCCTCGCCCACGCCGTACAGGTGGAGGCCCACGAAGATGGCGTAGAAGAGCAGGTAGATGTACCAGCCGTCCAGGCCGATGAGCGAGTTGACGTAGGCGCCGATGAAGTTCGCGATGGCGGCCGGCGCGATGGCATATTCGATGAGGATCGCGGTGCCGGTGAGGAAGCCGCCCCACGGGCCCATGGCCCGCCGGGCAAATGCGTATCCCCCTCCGGTCGTGGAGATGGTCGACGACAGCTCCGCGAGCCCGAGGACCATGAACAGGTACATGACGGCCATGACGATGGTGGCAATAAGCTGCCCACCCCACCCTCCCTGACCGAGACCGAAGTTCCAGCCGGCGAAGTCGCCCGAGATGACATAGGCGACGCCGAGTCCCGCCAGCAGGACCCAGCCGGCGACGCCCTTCTCCAGTTGGCGCTTCTCGAAGTAGTCAGCCCCTTCGAGGTCCAGGTCCACGCCGGCGAGATGTTGGCGCTTTACGGGATCTTTCGCCATCGCGAGGACCCTCCTCGACGACGCCGTGACGTCGTCCTCATTCCCCGTGGGCTGACGGGCCGAACAGTAGACCTATCCAATCATGTCCGCAAATACCCAATCAATAGGGAAGACCCGGCCTCACTCACCTGGCATCCCAGCACCGTTTCTCCGCCCAACCCGGTCTCGTCGATCCGCCGCTGCCACGCTGGCGCAGATCGGCGTACTGCTCACCGGTGGTGGCGGTTGGGGTTCGGTCGGCGCGGGGAACTTTCGGTCGATCGTTCCAACTGGTCCCACGCGAGAGCGGGTCGTCTACGGCCATTCGAGGGCACTATCGACCAAGGCGACGTCGAGGACGCCGAGGTCGCTGACCCGGAGGTCGTGGGAGCCGTCGCCGAGGTTGAACGGCCCGGTGACCATCAGCCCGGCGCCTTGGCATGGACGTGCAACGCTCTGTCAACTCCGACTCGACCACGCCAGGCTGGGAATGCGCGTGCGGGGCCACGTGGTAGACGCCTTTTCCACACTTCGTCGTGCCCGTCCTGCCCGAGCGCCTTCCGTTTCGCGATGAGCGCGGCCACGTCCTGGTGCTCACCGACAACGACGACCGTCATGCGGGACAGTGCACGAGTCCGGTGAATCGGCGCGTCGAATCCGGGGTTATCTCACATACGAGATAGCGTGGCAGGCATGAGCGAGCGCTACAGCCGACGCATCGGAACCCTGATCCGTGACGCCCGCCAGCATCGGGGGTGGACGCAGAGCCAGCTGGCCGCCGAGCTGGCCACGAGTCAGAGTGCTGTGAACCGGATCGAACGCGGCGGCCAGAACCTCAGCCTGGAAATGATCGCCCGCATCGGCGAGGCGCTGGACAGCGAGCTCGTGTCTCTCGGGCCGGTCGGTCCCACGCACCTCAAGGTCGTCGGCGGTCGCCCCCTCTCTGGCAACATCGAGGTGAAGTCGAGCAAGAACGCGGGCGTGGCTCTGCTGTGCGCCTCGCTGCTCAACCGCGGCCGCACGACGTTGCGCAGCGTGGCCCGCATCGAGGAGGTCAACCGGCTGCTGGAGGTGCTGCACAGCATCGGGGTGCGGACCCGGTGGATCGGCGACGACAACGACCTCGAGATCGTTCCTCCAGCCGAGCTTGACCTGAAAAACATGGACGCCGGTGCCGCTCGTCGTACTCGCAGCGTGATCATGTTCCTCGGGCCGTTGCTGCACCGCGCCGAGTCCTTCCAGCTGCCCCATGCCGGGGGCTGCAACCTCGGCACCCGCACCGTCGAGCCGCACCTCGCCTGCCTGCGCCGGTTCGGTCTGCAGGTGACTGCGACCGAGGGCTTCTACCAGGCCGCCGTCGACCCGACGGTGCATCCGGTCCGCCCGATCGTGTTGATCGAGCGCGGCGACACCGTCACCGAGAACGTCCTGATGGCCGCCGCTCTCGACGACCAGGTCACGGTCATCCGCAACGCAAGTCCCAACTACATGGTGCAGGACCTGTGTTTCTATCTCGGCAAGCTCGGCGTGCGCATCGAGGGCATCGGCTCCACCACGTTGACGGTGCACGGCGTGAAGGACATCGACGTCGACGTCGACTACGCGCCCTCCGAGGACCCGATCGAGGCGATGAGCCTGCTCACCGCCGGCATCGTCACCGGCTCGGAGATCACCATCGAACGGGCGCCGATCGAGTTCCTTGAGATCGAGCTCGCCCTGCTGGAGGAGATGGGGCTGAACTACGAGCGAAGCCCGGAGTACGTCGCGGCCAACGGCCATACGCGGCTCGTGGATCTCACCACCTACCCGTCGCAGCTTCGCTCCCCCATCGACAAGATCCATCCGATGCCCTTCCCGGGCCTGAACATCGACAACCTGCCCTTCTTCGCCGTCATCGCCGCCAGCGCGCAGGGCTCGACGCTGATCCACGACTGGGTCTATGAGAACCGCGCGATCTATCTCACCGACCTCAACAAGCTCGGGGCCTCGGTCAAGCTGCTGGACCCGCATCGGGTCTACATCGAAGGCCCGACCCGGTGGTCGGGAGCCGAAGTCATCTGTCCTCCGGCGCTGCGTCCCGCAGTCGTGATCCTGCTCGCCATGCTTGCGGCCAAGGGCACCTCGGTGCTGCGCAGCGTCTACGTGATCAACCGCGGCTACGAGGACCTGGCGAGCCGGCTCAGTGCCCTGGGCGCGCAGATCGAGACGTTCCGCGACGAGTAAGATGAAAGGACGGTGACGAGTAAGATGAAAGGACGGTCCTGACGTCGCTCACCGGCGTCGGCTACAGAACGAAGCCGTGGACGCCGAGGATCCAGGGAGTCGCCAACTCACTCTCATCGGACCCCCCGTGCCCCTTGTCCCGCCCCGCCGGTTTCGACGATCCGCCGCTGCCACGCTGGCGCTGATCGGCGTACTGCTCACCGGCGGCGGCGGTTGGGGTTCGGTCGGCGCGGCCGGCTCCGAGTCCCCCGCCCCCTCCCCTGGTGCCGCGGACAGCCAGCGGCGGGCGACCACCTTGGACCGGCTCGCGACCGTGCGGGAGGAGTCGACGGCGGACGCGCGGGCCCGACTCGCCGCTCTGGCCGACGCCTCCGGCACGCTGCTTGAGACGTTCGTCACGGCACGGGCCACAGCCCAGACGGCGCGGGCAGAGCAGCGCCGCCAACAAGCCCGGCTCGAGGCCGCTCGTGTGGTCGTGCGCAGCGAACGCGCGACCCTCGGTCGCTACGCGGCGTCGGCCTACCGCAACGGCGGCGCCGCAGGGCAGTTCGCCGTGATCATCTCGCTGCTGGAGACGCGCAGCCCCACCGACGTCGGGCGGGCTGCAGCGGACCTGCAGTGGGCCGGGACCCAGCAGAGCAACACCGTCAGCCGGGTTGAGAGCGCCGCAGCGACGGTGGCCGACGCGGCCGCCGCGGCCGCCGCGGCGAGGTCCCGAGCCGAGGTCGCCGAGACGGCTGCGCGAGAGGCCAAGACCAAGGCCGCCGCGCTTGTGACCCAGCAGAAGGTCCTGGTCGCTGCGCTGGCGCGGCGGGCTGCTGCGGCCCGCGGCGCAGCCGACGTCGCCGCGGCGACCGCCCGGCAGTTGGCGCGGGCCCGCGTCGTCGCCGATCAGCGTGGTGTCGCCGCCGCGGCAGCGCGTGCGGCGGCCCTCTCCCGGGGCGAGGTCGTGCTCAGCGCCGGCGCCTGCACCGGGCGCGACACCAGCGGCTACCCCAACGGCCAGATCCCCCTGGAGGCGCTCTGCCCGCTGTGGGGCGCGGAGTGGCAGGTGGCCAGAGCCGACGCCGCGGACGCTTTCGGTGCGATGAGCAAGGCGTACGCCGCGGAGTTCGGCCGCCCGATCTGTGTCACCGACTCCTACCGCAACCTGCCCATGCAGGTCGACCTGCACGCCCGCAAGCCCGGCATGACGGCCGTCCCCGGGACCAGCAACCACGGCTGGGGCACGGCGGTCGACCTGTGCGACGGGGTCGAACGGTTCGGCACGCCCACCTTCACCTGGCTGCAAGTCAACGCCCCGCGATTCGGGTGGTTCCACCCGAGCTGGGCTGTGGCCGGGGGCACCCGGCCGGAACCGTGGCACTGGGAGTTCGCCGGCTGAACGGTGCGGCTAAGCCCCGCCTTCCATGATCGTGAAACTTTCGAGCGATAGGCGCACTCAATCGTTTCGCGATCATGGACGGCGCGGCGCGTGGGCCCGATCCTTGTCCCCCAGCCTGGCTGCCGACGTAGAAAGGCCGGGCCGGCAGAGGAGCTAGGGGTTGCCCGGGGGCGGGGCGCCGTTGCCGGCAGCCGGCGGCAGGTTGGTGGCCCCGCCTGGTGCCGGCGCGCCGTTGGCCGCGCCCCCGGTGCCGTTGCCCCCGGTGCCGTTGCCCCCGGTGCCGTTGCCCCTGGTGCCGTTGCCCCCGGTGCCGTTGCCCCGGTTCCGGTTGCCGAACCCGTTGCCCCGGCGACGGTTGCCGTTGCCGTTGAACCTCGGCTGAGGCGGCACGAAGCGGAACTTCGGGTCGCCCTGAGCCACCGAGAACGGCGGGTCGCTGAAGCTCTTGACGGGGGTGTTCTCCAGGGCGGTGTTCATGGTTTGTCGCCAGATGGGTCCGGGCAGGCAGCCCCCGCACACGTCGGCGTAGTAGCGCCCGCCGATGACCCGGTTGGACAGGGGGTAGCCCCCGGCCGGCGGTGAGGGGTTCCCGGCCCACACGGC
>JBBRHF010000035.1:0-26783 GCA_038223055.1 Actinomycetes bacterium
GGAGCGCTTTCACGCCGGATCATCTCGCCGCAGGCGCAACCGGTAGCCGACGCCGAGGACGGTCTCCAGCACGTCGGCCCCGGACGCACCGAGCTTGCGGCGCAGGTTCTTCACGTGCGAGTCGATGGTCCGCTCATAGCCCGCGTACTCATACCCCCGAATTCTGTTGACCAGCTCATACCGGGAGAACACGCGTTCGGGGGCCGCCGCCACGGCCGCAAGCAGGTCCCATTCGGTGGGGGTCAGGTCAAGCGAGCGACCATCCAGCCACACCGCGTGCCGAGGCTCGTCGATACGCAGCCGCCCCCCGCCGTAGGTGACTGGGCCGCCCTCTGCGGGTTGCCCGCCGCTGCGGTGCAGAACCGCCTGAACACGCAGAACGACCTCGGCAGGGCTGAACGGTTTGGTCACGTAGTCGTCCGCGCCCAGCTGCAAACCGTGAATGCGGTCATCGACCGTGCTGCGAGCAGTCAGGACGAGAACCGGCGGACGTCCGGCGGCGTGGATCTCACGGAGTACGTCGGTGCCGTCGACATCGGGCAGACCGAGATCGAGCACCACCAGGTCGGGAGGGGCCGACGTGAGCAACCTGATCGCCTCGGCCCCGGTTCCGGTGGTCAGCACCGACAGGCCGGCGCGTTCCAGATACCGACGCAGCACCTCACGGATATCTCGCTCATCCTCGACGACCAGCACGGTGGGCATGCCTCATCCTCTCTGATCCGACGCTGACCATGGCGCCGTTGTCGACCGCTCCGCGCCCTCGAGTCCAATTTCCACACCGTCTCCACACCCATCCCGCAGACCCTGCAGATACCCGCAACAGATTGGACTCGTACCCGAGATCGACCAACCAAGGAGCAACCCATGCGTACCAGAACCCGCATCGCAGCAACCATTACCGGCGGCGCCGCCGCCTTCGCCGTTCTCGTCGCCGTCCCTGCCGTGGCCGGCACCGGCCCATCCCGAAGCGCGACCGGCGCCCCGGGCAACAACACGACCCAGCAGAACGCACAGCCGGGCACCTGTGACGGGACCGGTCCCGGCATGGGCAACGGTCAGGGTGCTGGCCGGGGCAACGGTCAGGGCTTTGGGCGGGGCAACGGTCAAGGCGCAGGCATGCAGGGCCGCGGCGCCGGTAGGGGCGCTGACCTGACCAACGCGGCTAGCGGAACTCTCACCGCCGCGCAGAAGACCAAGCTCGCCTCGATGGCCGAAGAAGAGAAGCTCGCCCACGACCTGTACGTCGCCTTCGGCGACAAGTACGGGACACCGTTCACTCGGATCACCAACGCCGAGACCCGGCACCTTACCGAGATTCGCATCGTGCTGAAGCGGTATTCCATCGCGGATCCCACGGCAGGAAAGGCAGCTGGAACCTTCGCGACCGCGGGCACCCAGCAGCTGTATAACAAGCTTCTCGCCCGAGGCACGGCTGGCGTGGAGGCCGCCAACACGGCCGCGCGTACGGTCGAGTCGACCGACATCGCCGACCTGAAAGCAGCGGCGGCCGGCGTGACCGCACCCGACGTCACGCAGGTGTACACGAACCTGCTCGCAGCCTCCCAACGTCACCTCAGGGCTTTTGGTGGCTGACCACTCGAGAGAGACCGCTCGGAACCGCGACACCGGATCCGGGCGGCCTCGGTGGCCGTCTGGTGGGGGGCGACCTGCCTGGTGATCCCGCGTAGAAAGTCGGCCGGACTGACACGCCGCCTTGCGCCGACCTGGGTGGCCACCCGGGCGCAGACGGAACCGGCATCATTGGCCCGTGACCGAAGCGACGACGGACCTGGGCAGTCGCATTGTCCAAACGCGACCGTCCGCATCCGTTAAAGACCGGTGGTGTCCTGCTGCCGGTACTGAGTCCGGCTCGGATCTAGGACTGTGGCATCAGCACCCGACGGCTGCCCGGCTCGTCGGCCACGACCAGGACGCGGCGGGTGCTCATGACCTGTGACGGCTCATGGCCGGTTCACTGGCCGGTGAGGACCTGCCCGCCTGCGGCGCTCCAGGCGCTGATGCCGCCGGTGAGGTCGTAGGCGTCGGGCAACCCCGAAGCCTTCATCCGCCCGAGGGCGACGCCCGAGCGGCCCCCGGTGTGACAATAGATGGCGTACGTTGCCTGCTTGTCGAGCCCGCCCATCGCGGCGGTAAAGTCGGCGGACTCGACGTCGGCGTTGACCGCGCCCGGCAGGTGGCCCGCGGCGACCTCCGCTGCAGTTCGCACGTCGAGGACCACGGTGCCCGCCGCCGAGGCGGCTGTTGCGAAGTCCTGAGGTGACAGGTGCGCGCCAGCTGGCACGGCGGCCGGTGGCCCGGCTGCGCCGCTGGGTGCGTCGGAACTTGCGGCGGCCGTGGGCGTCCCGGCGTCGGACACTCCGGCGGGCAAGGTGTCAGCTGTTGAGCCTGAGCAGCCGGTCGATGCGAGCGCCGCAGCGAGCACGGCAGGCCAGCTGAGCGTGGCTGGACGCCGGATGGCGGTGGCTGATGTCGTGGTCATGGCTTTGGGCCTCCTATGCGGACGCGGGGCGTTTCACCTGCGCACGACGGGCCCAGCGCAGGTGCTCCCGGTCGCCGAGCAGTTCGAGTCGACGCCACAGCACCGACGTCGGGAGGGCTTGGCTGGCGTGCTCGCGGACGGCGATCCGCTGCCGGTCCCGGGTGACCGCCACGACGAGGTCGACGTCGGCTGGCGGGCGCCCGGAGAATGCCGCGCCGGTCTCGCTGTTCAGCTGGTCGGCGACCAGCTCGGGCAGCGTCCACGTCAGCAGCGGCAGGTCCAGACTGACGGCGGCGGCCAGCGCGGCGCGGGTCGCGGCCTGGTGGTCAGGGTGTCCGGTGACGCCGCTCTCGTCGAAGGCAATCAGCCCGTCGGCGACCACCCGGGCCGCGACGTCCGCGACGTCCGCAGCGAGGGTCTCGACGGGCAGGCTGCCCAGCGCCCCGTCGGGGTGCGTCCGCAGCAACGTGGTGCCGACGCCGAGCGCGTACCCGGCGCGGCGCAGCTCGTCAGCGCGGATGTCGGCGAGGTCGCCGGTCACCCCGTGCAGCGTGGACGCCTCGCCGCGGGTGAAGCAGAGCACGGTGACGGCGCAGCCGCGCTTCCCGAGTCCGTCGATGACCGCTCCGAGGCCGAACGACTCGTCATCGGGATGCGCCACGACGACCAGCGAGTTGGCCCACCGGGGAAGCTCGGCGACGCGTTGGGTCGTGCGTGACATCGGGATCCTCCTGGGGGTGAAGGCACCGGCGGTGTTGGCGTCTGGGCCGTCGTGCAGCCGCCTGGTTCAGCGGCCGAGCAAGCGTGAGACGAGGCCACGGGGGCGGGCCCGGTCGCGGGGGCAGTGGC
Organism: Actinomycetes bacterium; assembly: GCA_038223055.1. Lineage (GTDB taxonomy): Bacteria > Actinomycetota > Actinomycetes > JACCUZ01 > JACCUZ01 > JBBRHF01. The sequence continues at coordinate 3,353 of JBBRHF010000035.1, forward strand.
ACCGCTGGTCGGCGGGGACTCCGCTCAGGACCTGGTCCACATGCTGGCCGCAGCCGGCGTAGGTGGGCTTGTCGCAGGTCCGGCAGGTGACGCGTCGGCACATGGTTGCTGCTCCTCGTGATGGGCGAATGTTGTTCAGGCAGGAGGTCGGTGGGCGACGACGAGTGCGTCCAGGGCCGCACGCGGCCCGCCGGTCGTGTCGACGTGGCGGACGACCCGTTCGGCTCGGTCGACGACCAGGCCCGACCCCTGCAGGTCGCGGGCTACGTCGGCGGCGGTATAGAGAACGGCGGGATCGGGCGGACCGCCGTACCCGTGCTCGGGGTTATCGGCGTCGTGCGCGACGATGACCAGACTCCCACCGGGACGCACAGCGACGGCGCCGGCCTGCACCACATGCGTGCGCAGTCCGGCCTGCACCTGCAGGTAGACCAGCAGCACCAGGTCATGGCTGCTCGGCTCGGGAAGGTAGGTCGCCAGGTCTGCCGACACCGTCGTCAGGCTTCCATCGGCGAGCTGCTCACGCGCGATGCGGGCGGCGCGGTCAAGAGCCACCCGGGAGAAGTCGACGGCGGTGACCTGCCAGCCGCGGCGGCACAGCCACACGGCGTTGCGTCCCTCGCCGGCGGCCAGGTCGAGCGCCCGGCCAGGCGGCAGGTTGGCGGCGACCTGCTCGACCCACTGGTTCGGGCCGACCGACCACACCATCTCGGCCTGGTCGTAACGTCGGTCCCACTCCTTCGCGTCCATCGCCCCTCCTCGTCCGGGCGACGTCACGGGCGCCCGGTCGCGAGCATGTCGGTGGGCTCGCCGGTGAGCAGCGTCAACGCCGGCCGCGCGAGGCGCAGGGTGGCCAGGCCGCCGGACAGCGAGCGCACGTGGTCCCAGCCGCTCTGCCGCAGCACGCGCAGCGCCAGGTAGGACCGGAACCCGGACGCGCAGTAGACGTGCACCGGCACGCCGGCGGGCACCTCACCGAGCCGGGTCCGGAGCTGGGTGTGCGGGATGTTGAGTGCGCCCGGGAGGTGCCCGGCGGCGTACTCCGCGCGGCTGCGCACGTCGAGCAGCACGCTGTCGGGCCCTGCAGTGTCGAGGTCCGCCGCGGACCACAGCGCCAGATCGCCGGCGAGAATGTTCTCGGCCATGAAGCCGGCCATGTTCACCGGGTCCTTCGCCGAGTTGAACGGCGGCGCGTAGGCGAGCTCAAGGTCGGCCAGATCGTGCACGTGCAGGCCGGCCCGGATCGCGGTGGCCAGCACGTCGATGCGCTTGTCGACGCCTTCGCCACCGGTCGCCTGCGCACCGAGTACGCGGCCGTCAACCCCGAAGACCACCTTGAGGTGCAGGGCCTGGGCGCCCGGGAAGTAGCCGGCGTGGTGGCCCGGGTGCAGGTGCACGGTGTGTACGTCGACGCCGGCCGCTCGCAGGGCGGTCTCGCTGCGCCCGGTGGTGGCTGCGACCGTGTCGAAGACCCGCACGATCGCCGTGCCCAACGCCGTCGTGGCCCTTCCGCCGCGCCCGAAGATGCGGTCTGCCACCGCGCGGCCCTGCCGGTTCGCCAGCCCGGCCAACGGCACGGACACCTGCGCACCGGTCACGGCGTCGACGACCTCGATCGCGTCGCCGACGGCATAGACGCCCGGCGCGGTGGTGCGCAGCTGCGCGTCGACGACGAGCGAGCCACGGGCGTTGCGGATGAGGCCGGCGTCCGCCGCGAGCGAGGTCTCAGGCCGCACCCCGACCGCTAGCAGCACCAGGTCGGCACCGAGGGTCCCGCCGTCGGAGAGGACCACCTGCACGGCGCCGCCATCGTCGTCGTACACACCCGTGACGGACGTTGCGAGGCGTACGTCGACTCCGCCACGCTCCAGTGCCAGCTCGATGCCCCGGGCCATTTCCGGGTCGAGCACCGGCAGCACCTGCGGCGCGAGCTCGACGAGCGTTACCTGCAGGCCACGGTGGCGCAGCGCCTCGGCTGACTCGAGGCCGATGAACCCGGCCCCGACGACGACCGCGCGGGTGGCGCCGGCAGCGAGGAGGCCCTGCAGGGCGTCGACGTCGGGCACGGAGCGCAGCGTGCGGACCTGCGGAAGGTCGACCCCGGGGATGCCCGGTCGCACCGGGGTAGCGCCCGCCGAGAGGACAAGTGCGTCGTAGGACTCGACGTACTCCCTCCCGGTGGCGAGATCCCGAACCCGCACCTCGTGCTCCGGCGGGTCGATGGAGAGCACCTCGTGTCCGGTGCGGACGTCGAGGGCGAGGCTGTCGGCGAGTGACTTCGGGGTGTGCAGGATAAGTGCGTCGCGGTCGGGGATCTCGCCACCGAGGTGGTAGGGCAGGCCGCAGTTGGCATAGGAAACGTAGGGATCGCGTTCGAGCACGACGATCTCCGCGTCCTCGGCGAGCCGGCGTGCTCGTGCGGCGAAGCTCATCCCGCCCGCCACTCCGCCGACCACAACGACCTTCATCGGTTTCCCACCTCCATGCCTGTCCGGCGAAATGTGCGGGTGCGTGCGGGCCGTGGGTCCGGCCGTGCGGGGCAGGAGCAGCGTCGATCCGCCGGAACGCGGGCGAGAACGGAGTCGACGTGCTGGCCGCAGCCGGTCCAGGTCACCTTCTGACACCGCGGACAGGTAGCTGGACCGCACATGGGTGTTCCTCTCAACGAAACATGGTCGACGGCTGGCGATCGATGGGGGGGTGGAGCGGGTCGGGCGGGCTACGGCGTGACGAGGATCGCCTCGTCGATCTGCTGCTCGCTGAGCTCCTTCATGCAGAAGAACCAGTCGACGCAGGTGACGCCGTCTTCGTGGCCCTCCATGCGGTCCTTCGCGGTGCCGCACGAGCCCGGCGGCGGGACGATCACCGCCTCGCCCGGTCGCCAGTCGGCGGGCGTGGCGACACCGAACGCGTCGGCGGTCTGCAAGGCGATGACGACGCGGCGCAACTCATCGAAGTTGCGGCCCAGGCTGAGCGGGTAGTAGATCATCGCGCGGACGACGCCTTTCGGGTCGATCACGAACACCGCCCGAACGGCCTTGGTGGAGTCCTCGCCGGGCATGATCATCCCGTACTTGCGGGCGACCTCCATGGTGATGTCCTCGATCAGCGGGAAGGTCACCTCGACGTCGGTCATGTCGCGGTAGGTGATCTTCTCCTTGATGGTGCGCAGCCACGCGATGTGGCTGTAGAGCCCGTCGATCGACAGCCCGACCAGCTTGGTGTTCAGCCTCGCGAAATCGTCCTGCATCGAGGCGAAAGTCATGAACTCCGACGTGCAGACGGGCGTGAAGTCAGCGGGATGGCTGAAGAAGATGACCCAGTCGCCCGCGTAGTCGGCGGGGAAGCTGATGTCTCCCTGGGTCGTCTTGGCGGTGAAGGACGGTGCGGCATCGCCGATGCGCGGAGTGCCGGTTGCGGCGAGTGTGGGCTCGGTCATGGGTAGTGCTCCAATCGGGTGGCCGGGCGGCGATACCTGCGGCCTGGTCATACGATACCCCGGGGGGTAGAGGTCGTCACGGTCCTCGAGCGACATGTGAGGTATCTCACTTCCCCCGGACCAATCCGGTTGACCATGGGCAATATACCCCTGGGGGGTAGGGTAAATACATCGCGCCCGTTCAGGCAAACCGTCGTCGGAGGAGTCACCAAGGCCTGCGTCGTCGTCCTGGGTGCCGGGGTGTCCGGGCACACCGCCGCTCTGCACCTGCGTCGGCCGCCTCGACCGGTCCCACGAGGTCGTGGTGGTGTCGCCCAACTCACGCGTCGGCAGCGATGCGCGTCCTGGATCATGTCGGCGATGCCGCGGGCTGACGTAGGCGCACCGCGCGTCGATGGCCGAGATGGGCGGCGGCATGCGTGGCCAGTGCCGGCGCGAGGCTGCGCAGGGGCAGCGCCGCCGCGATGACGCCCCCAAAGGCGTACGACGATTGGGCCGCCTCGGACTGGCCCAGCACATGCCAACTGACCGCACCACTCCGTCGCCGTACGTCGCTGCCGGTGCAGCTCTAACGCTTCCTCGCCATCAACCTGCGGATGGCCAAGATGGTCCGCCGGTCCCACCAGAACTGACCGGGTCGATGCATTCGCACTTCCCTGGGTGCACGCGGGCGAGCACCGTTCCGCCAAGTTCGAGCGGTGGGCACTGAGGCTGTGGCGCCGTCCGGTCGTCTACGGCGCCGTAGCTCTCATCGCACTCGCCGCACTGGCCGCACCGGTACTGGGGCTGCGCACCGGCATGCCCAGCAGCCCCCGGACCTCTGTCGGAGGGAATCAAGCCTCCCGTTCCGGAGTTGCAGATACCCACACGGGTATAGTCCCCACTATCGATTGAGGATGTGAATTTGATGGCTACCGTCGCTTTGACCGCTGGCACGTTCGAGACCGCGGTGCTCGACAACGACATCGTACTGGTGGACTTCTGGGCTTCCTGGTGCGGCCCGTGCCGGCAGTTCGGGCCAGTGTTCGAGGCTGCCTCGCTGGCGCACCCCGACATCGTGTTCGGCAAGGTCGACACCGAGGCCGAAGGGGGCCTCGCCGGTGCCGCCGGGATCACGTCCATCCCGACCCTGATGGCCTTCCGCGCAGGCGTCCTGGTCTTCTCCCAGCCGGGCGCGTTGCCCTCAGCGGGCCTCGATCAGGTCATCGCAGGCGTCCGCGGGCTCGACATGGCAGAGGTCCAGAGGCAGGTGGACGCGCAGATCTCGACCACATCGGACACCGCCATGGCCCAGTCATGAGCTATGGCACATCGGTCACCGTGGCGCGTCCCTTCGACGAAGTTGTCGCCGACGCCCGAGCCGCGCTCGCCGGGCAGGGCTTTGGGGTGCTGACCGAGATCGACGTCCAGGCCACCATGAAGTCCAAGCTGGACAAGGACATGGGCCGCTATCTCATCCTCGGGGCTTGCAACCCCTTGCTCGCCTACCGCGCGCTGCAGACCGAGCCATCGCTCGGTCTGCTGTTGCCGTGCAACGTCGTCATCCGGGAGACGGAAGCGGCCACGGTCGTGGAGGCCATCGACCCCACGACGATGGTGACCGTCTCGGACAACCCTGCCCTGCAGCCGGTCGCCGACGAGGCCGCCGACCGGCTGAGGGTCGCCCTGGCCTCTCTTGCCGCTTGACCGACTGAACCCACAGACACCGACCGAGCGGGAGACTTGATGGAGCTGGACAGCAACGCATCAGGCCCATCCTCAACCGGCTGCGTCGAGCCGAGGGGTAGTTGGGTGGGGTGATCCGCATGCTTGAGGAAGGCCGCGACTGTCACGACGTCGTGACCCTGCTGGCGGCGGTCTCCAAGGCCCTGGACAAGGCCGGGTTCGCCATTGTGGCCAAGCGGCCTGCGCCAATGCGTCACCCAGCCCGAGAAAGCAGGTACACCCGACTTGGCCGCTCTGGAGAAGCTGTCCCTGGCATGAGGACTCCTTGACCGCGCCGGACGGGCGGCGGGCGACTCCGCCCCCCGCCGAGGCACGACGTACAGCGTGGGCGCTCGTGTTCGCCCAGTTCGCACTCTTGTCGCTGGTCGTCCTGCTACCCGACCGGGAAGACTGGACTGTTCCGGTGGCCCTCGATCGGGTCGGTCAGGTGGCGGCCGGCGGCGGACTTCTCGTCATGGTCGCAGCGGCCACGAGCCTCGGTCGGGGTCTGACGGCAGCGCCGCTGCCCAACGAGCATGCGCGGCTGCGCACCGGCGGACTTTACCGCTGGGTCCGACACCCGATCTATGCAGGGCTCCTGTTCTTCGCGCTCGCCCGGACACTGCCCTCCGGCAACGCCTGGACGGCCGCGGCATGCGTGCTGCTGGTCGCACTCATCAACGGCAAGGCTCGCTGGGAAGAGCGCCGCCTCGCCGACCGGTTCCCGGACTACCCCGACTACGCCCGCCGCACGCCTCGCTTCATCCCGGGGTGGCCCTGAGGGTCGCCGCCCTCATCGGGCACCTCCCCTGGACTCACCGCGGGACATGGGACCGCGAGCCGGCGACGCGCGTCCCGGCCTGCGACGGCCGCCGGAATCGCCTACTGGGCTGAGGGTGGCTGGGCGGTCGCCGATCTGACACAAGTGGACAGAGGATCGCTATGGCGGCAGTCGCGCGCCTGATGGTGTAGCGATTCCCACGGCTCGGTGGTCCGGACCCCGGTGGCCACCGAGGCCGATGGACGGGGAACCCACACGCGGCGTAGTACGTGGCAGGGCTGATGGCGGCGCTAGAGCAGCGTCATGGCGCTCTGTACACCGACGAACGCCGCGACCAGTAGGAGCAGCACCGCGAACGCCCGGGTGAGGGTGGCTCCGGAGACCCGCCGCGCGAGGCGTTGACCCCCGAACGTGCCGGCGACAGCGGCGAGAGTGAACGGGACGATGACCGCCCAATCGAGTAGGAGGTGCCCGGAGCGTGCGGCCAGTGAGGCTGCCGAGTTGATCGCGATGATGAGCAGCGAGGTGCCCACGGCCGCGTTCATGGGGAAGGCCAGGGCTAGGACCAGGGCCGGCACGATGACGAACCCACCACCGACGCCGAGGAACCCGGTCAGGAACCCGACGACGAGCCCGGCCGAGATGACCTTGGCGACGGTCGCGGTCCGCGGGCCGGTTCGGGTCTGGGTGGTGGCCGGCGCCCGGGTTCGGGTCGCGGTGGCACGCGCCGCGGGATCGTCGGTGTCGAGGTGGGTGCGGGCATTGCGGTCCGGACGCTCCGCCGGGGTGGCGGGGCGCCCCGGGTCAGACAACGGGCGGTCCAGTGACGAGTCGGCGTTCGCCGGTGACGCGGCGGGGTGACAGTCGGCGCGGCGGGTCAGCATGGCGGTCGCCGCCAGCACCATGACGCCGGCGAAGCTGAGCAGCAGCAGCTGCGGATCGACGTGCCGGCTGGCTTGCGTCCCCGCATAGGCGGCGAGGAAGCCGGCGGCGCCGAACGCCACACCGACTCGCCAGCGCACGTCGCCGGACCCGGTGTGTCCGATTGCGCCGATGGCCGCGGTGATCCCGACGATGACCAGGCTGCTGGTGGTCGCTTGCTGGGCGTTCTGCCCGAGCACGTACACCAGGATGGGGACGGCCAGGATGGCCCCGCCGCCGCCGAGGGCACCGAGGACTGCGCCGATGCCCAGGCCGAGCACGGCCGCGGCGAGCAGCGTCATGCGATGGTCCCGGGCCCTCTGCCCTCACGGACGACGGGCAGGCCGTCGGACGACCAGGAGATCATGCCGCGCGCAACGTTGAGCAGGCCCATCAGCGGGTGAGCTCCTTCGTGGTAGTCCGGTGCGGACGTGGCGGAAGCGGGGCGGGCCCGGCGGCGGGGAGTGTGCGCAGCGGGGTGAGGGCGGCGCCCAGGTCGAGGCGGTAGCCGGTGCGAGCGGAGAATTCGGCGGTGACGCTGAACCGGTCCCCGCGCACCAGGGTGTGTCGCCATTCGACGGGGCGTCCGGCGGCGCTGCCGAGGCGGTCGATAGCGAACGCGGCGACGCCGGGGCCGATGCCGAGCAGGTGGCATTCGGCGTGAGTGGGGACGACGGCACGCAGGTGTTCCTGGCCGCCGCTGAGGCGGACCCCGGCGCGGGCGGCGAGCTCGTCGTAGAGCGCGGTGTGGGTGAAGTCGGCGGCCAGCAGCGGCGACGCGATGCTCGCCGGCAGCCAGACCCGGTCCACGGCCAGCGGTTCCCCGCCGGCGAGCCGCAACCGTTCCAGGTGCAGCAGCGGGGTGGATTCCTCCAGGCCCAGGCGGGCGGCGACGACGCCGTCCGCGCGTACGTCGAGGACCCGCACGACCGATCGCTGGTCCAGGCCGGCGGACTCCACCGACGCGAAAAGGCTGTACAGGGCACCCAGCGGCTGCTCGATCTCCGGGCGCGGCGTCACGCGCGGGGCGCGGCCCCGTTCGGCCTGCACGGCGCCGTCGGCGCGCAGCCTGCGCAGCGCTTCGCGCACGGTGTGCCGGCTGACGCCATACTCGCCGACCAGCGCGAGCTCGCCCGGAAACGCGGTGCGGAACTCCTCGGCGTCCAGTCGGCGGAGCAGGTCGGCGTGCACCTGTGCCCACAGCGGCAGCGCGCTCGAGCGGTCCAACGGACTGGGACCGACCCGACCGACCCGACCTGGGACTTGCGTGGACTCGGTCACACCTGTAATGTACGGACATTCGTACTCAAGGTCAAGGAGTCGTCGCGAGATGTTGCAGGTCGAGGTCATCCCCACCGCCGAGCTCGGGGACCGCAGCTACATCGCTCACGACGGCAAGACGGCGATCGTGGTCGATCCGCAGCGCGACATCGACCGGGTCGAGGAACGGCTCGCGGCCAACGGACTCACGGTTGGCGCCGTCCTCGAGACCCATGTGCACAACGACTACGTGACCGGTGGGCACGAGCTGGCCCACCGAACCGGCGCCCGCTATGTCCTGAACGGGCAGGATGACGTTGCGTTTGAGCGACACGGGGTGCGCGACGGCGACGAGTTCGAGGTGGGCTCCCTGACCGTGCGGGTGCTGGCCACTCCCGGTCACACCGACACCCACCTGTCCTACGTGGTGACTTCCGATGGCGGCCTGCCGGCGGTGTTCACCGGCGGCTCGCTGCTGTACGGCAGCGTGGGCCGCACCGACCTGATCGACAAGTCCCGCACCGACGAGCTGACCCGGGCGCAGTACCGGTCGGCGCGCCGCCTGGCCCGGGATCTGCCGGCCGCGACGGCCATCTTCCCCACTCACGGGTTTGGCAGCTTCTGCTCATCGGGGTCGGCGGCCGGCGGGCCGAACTCCACCATCGGGGTCGAACGGGCCCGAAACGACGCGTTGACCGAGAGCGACGAGAACGCGTTCGTCGCCCGGTTAACCGCGAACCTGACCGGCTACCCGGCGTACTACGCGCACATGGCGCTGGCGAACCGGCAAGGCCCCGGCGCGCCGGACCTGTCCCCGCCGGAACCGGTCGACCGAGAGGCCCTGCGCAAGCGGGTGGCCGACGGGGAATGGGTCGTGGACCTTCGGGACGGCACCGCGTACGCGGCCGAGCACGTCGCCGGCACCATCGGCATCTCGCTCGGGGAGCAGTTTGCGACCTACCTGGGCTGGCTCATCCCCTGGGGGAGCCCGCTCACCCTGATCGGGCAGTCCCCCCAACAGATCGCGGACGCGCAACGCCAGCTGGTCCGCATCGGGATCGAGCGACCAGCCGGCGCCGCGGTCGGCACCGCCGCGGAGCTGGCCGACCAGGACGACCTGCGCGGCTACCCACGGATGACGTACGCCGACCTACCTGCACGGCTCGCGGTCCGAGACGCCGCCCCGGCGAAGGCTGCAGGCCACGGCGACCTACTGCTCGACGTACGCCGCGACGACGAACGCGCCACCGGTTTCATCCCCGGCTCGACGCACGTGCCGCTCCACACGCTGCTCAGCCAGCTCGACGAGATCCCCGAGGGCCGGCTGTGGGTGCACTGCGCCAGCGGGTTCCGCGCCAGCATCGCCGCGAGCCTGCTGGACCGCGCGGGGCGCGACGTCGTGTTCATCGACGACGAGTACGCCAACGCCGTCGCCTCAGGGCTGGCCACCGGCTGACCAGCTCCGACCACGAACAGGATTGCCCAGCGGCCCCGACCCATATTCCGCAGGTCACCATGGGAATGACATCGGCACGCTGCCGCACGCTGGGGGGCGCATTGGCCTGGGGCATTCACGGCGGTCTAGGTGATCATGGTTTTAGGGTGTCGGGACCGTGAAAGGTGCCCCTGACGCGAAGAGGGACGCGCACTAGCGCTTGAAGCGCACGAACGTGGCATCCGCATCCTGCTCGACCTAGTCGTCAACCACACCAGCGACCAGCACCCGTAGTTCCGCGCCGCCTGCGCCGACCCCGCGTCGCCGTACAGCAACTGGTACGTGTGGAGCGACTCCGAGCCGTCCGACCGACGGCAGCGATCGTCTTTCCCGGCCAACAGACAGAGACCTGGACATGGCAGCCCGAGGCGAGGGCGTGGTCCTACCACCGGTTCTACGGATTCCAGCCCGATCTGAACTGGTCCAACCCCGCTGTCCGCGAGGAGATCAAGAAGGTCACGGGGTTCTGGCTCCAGCTCGGCGCATCGGGCTTCCGGGTCGATGGCGCTCCGTTCGTGCTCGAGCAGACCGAGCCCAGCGTCAACCCGCCACCCAAGGACTTCACGATTCTCGACGACTGGCGACAGGACCTGCAGTGGCGCCGCGGCGACGCGGTGCTGCTCTGCGAGGTAAACGTCGAGCCGGGCGACATACCGGCCTACTTCACGAGCCACGCCGGCGGCCCGAATGACCGCGCGCACTTGATGTTCTCGTTCCTGCTCAACCCGCGCATGTGGCTTGCCCTGGCACGCTCCGACGCCGAGCCGATGATCGAAGCGCTACGCACCTTGCCAACCCTGCCTGCGATGGCTCAGTGGGCGACCTTCCTGCACAATCTCGCCGACCGCCCCGTCACGGCCGATCTGGGAGACCTCGCCAGTGGCGGCGGCCGGCCGCGTGACGTGTTCACCGACGCCGACTACGCCGCGCTCGGCGGGTCCCTTGGCGATGTTCCGCTGAACGGCTGGGGTTACCGCTGGATCCGGCTGCGGCGCGACAACCACGTTGAGACTGCGGCACGGCAGCCGTGACGGCGATCTACATCAGTGCAGTCGCCGCGCTCAATCTTGCGTGCCTGACCTGTCGAGCTCCGTCCATTGCAGACGCGGGGTGGTCTCGCCTTTCCGCTGATGGCCCTGATCGGCATTTTCCTTCGCCCGTCGGCCAGCCTTTCCGGTCAATGTCGGCTCCCGACAGCGACTGCGGCCACCTGGGGGTTCTTGACAGCCAGGGCAAGTCTCGCAGAATGGCGACGTACAAACGTGTCGGCGGCTTTCGCCCTTATTGGACATGGACCATTGACGTCAGTGCGGGCGCTTTCGTGGTCAGCCGAGCAGGCTGACTCCTCTGGCGATGACGAGGACTGAGAGCACGATGGCCGAGACGGACTCGGTGGCCATGAGCATTTTGGCGCGGTGTGAGAGCGGCATGGTGTCGGTGGGGCTGAAGGCCGATGAGTTCGTTACGGATACGTAGAGGCAGTCGAGGAATCCCGGTGACCAGTCCGACACGGCGGAGGAGCGGGCCGCGACTTCGGTGATGGCGTCGTGGTCCTCGTCCTGGGGGAAACGGAAGTCGGCCGGTGGGAGCTGTTTGCGCGGTGTGCGGGTTCGTGTGACGGGACCGCCTCGGTCAAGCTCCCAGAACGCCAACGCGAACACGATCATGTTGGTGACCCAGACCTGGCCGGCGCCGAGGAGCAGTGCCGCACCCTGTTTGGTGTGGGCGTGGACCAGCTGGTCGACGAGCAATGCGAGCGCCACGGTGTTGGCCAGCGCGATCAGGCCCACGAGCCCGATCGAGACCCAGCGCAGCGCCTTGGTCTCCTTGGTCATGCGCTGCGGGTTGGCCAGGAGGAGGGGGATGAGCAGTGTTATCTCGAGAACTGGTAGGACGACTCGGGGTCCGATGATGAGTGGGTTCGGGAGCAGGAGGTAGAGCGCCATCGCCACCACGATTGCGCTGGCTGTTGGGATGCGGGACTCCCCGGGATTGCGCCGGGCAGCACCACCAGCGGCCGTGGATGTCGCCGTACCGCTGCTCGCCTTCTCGCTCACTGAACGAGCCATCGCGTGGTCAGTTTGCCGGGAACTGCTGCCGGCGGGGATGGCCGGCGAGCAGCTGGCGGACCTCCGTCCCGGGATAGCGGCGGTGGCCGCCGGGCGTGACGGACCGAGGTGAGCTTTCCGGCTTGGGCCCGGCGGGCCACCGTCTTGGATTCCACCCGGAACATCTCGGCTACCTCGGCGGGAGTCAGCAGCGGCTCGGGGACGGGAACGAAGGTCATGTTGTCGCCTCCTCGGGAGAACCGGTTGGTCCGATTCCCAGTCCATCGTGCATCCTGGTGGTACCTGCCCTGAACAATCGGTTGCAACCAGATCGACGGATCGCAGCGATCGCCGTGGGGGGAAAGGGGCATCATCGTTGGCCGAAACGAAGCGTCCATCAGATTCAAGAGTGTTCATGTCGCTCAACCGGAAGGCTGGGTGGGTGTGACCGGGCGGACCCTTCCGAAACGCTGCGTGCGGCGAGGACTAGCGTCACGGACAAACCGCGGTCGTGGCCGGTTTCTGGCCGGTGCGACGAGGTGGTTGTCGCGTTTGCGTTGGCCTTCGGGCTGGCCGACGCGGTCTTCGAGCCGAGCGCCTCGACGATCTCCCGCCAGCTGGTGAGCACGGCCGACCTCCCGGCGTACGCCGGGATGGCGCAGACGCTGTCCCGTCTGGGCACGATGGTCGGCGCCGCGGCCGGCGGTTTCGTGGTCGCGCGGTGAGGGATCGGGGCGAGCGCGCTGCTGGACGCGCTCACGTTCCTGGTCGTGTGTTGGTCTTCCTGGTCCGCTGGCTGCGCCCGCGATACGCGCTGCCGCGGGCGCCCACCGAATCCGTGGCCCGCGGCGCCGGCTTCGTCCACTTGCGCAGCGAACCGATGACCCGCACCCTGGTGGTCGCGCCGTCGGGACTGAACCTGTTTGGCGGCCCGGCCGGGGGCGTAGGGCTCGCGTTGCGGGCGCGGGAGGAGGGCTGGGGTGCCGGCGCGGTCGGCGTGTTCCTCGCACTGCTCGGGGCCGGGGCGGCGCTGGGGTCGGTGGCGATGGTGCACTGGTCGCCGCGGCGCGAGGCGACCGCGGCGTTCCTGTGGCTTGCGGTCCAGAGGGTTGAGATCGTGCTGCTCGGCGTGGGACCGCGGTGGCTGACCGGTGCGGCGGCGTTCACGGTAGGGGTCACCGCGGGGGTGGCGTCGGCGCTGCTCAGCGCGGTCTTCCAGGCGACCGTCGACGGGGTCTACCTCGGCCGGATGTCGGCGCTGCAGCGGCTCGGCGACGACGTGTTGATGCCGGCCGCGATGGCAGGGTTCGGCGCGCTCGCCACCGCGACCACGGTTCCCTCGTTCTGCGACGACGACACCGTTCCACACGGCCTGCATGACATGACCAGTTGACTGCATAGAGGGGCAACCCGGTCGGACAGACCGGCCCTTCCCGCGGCAAGCACTGATCTCGCGCACGGATAGGCCTCCTGCCCCCGGAAGTGTGCTCGCCCGGCCGCGGGGTTCCGGTCCGACGCGTCCGAGCGGACGTACCGGCACCCCGGGGTTTCGCGTGACGTCTCGCATCGAGGATTACGCCCTCATCGGTGACACCCACACGGCGGCGCTGGTCGGGCGGGACGGCTCGGTCGACTGGCTCTGCCTGCCCAAGTTCGACTCCGGCGCCGTGTTCGCGGCACTGCTCGGCGACCAGTGGCACGGGTCGTGGTCGCTGGGCCGGCCGAGCCCACGGACGCCCTTCCGCCCGCGCCGATCGTCAGGGTTCCGCAAGGTCTCGGTGCGAGTCGCGCCATCGCCGCGTCGGGCCGGAGCCCTCCGGGCCGGGTAGCGTCGTCACGCGGCCCGGATTCAAGCCGCCCGCCCAGGATGCCGATGCCATCCTGGTGAGAGCGCGTATCGAGCACACCCGGCCCGGGCTGGTGGTGTGGGCGGTGAGCGTTGTCGGGCTAGCCCTGCTCCTGCTGGCCACTCTGCGTGGCCCGTTGTCCGCGACTGCCTGGTCCTCCGCCCACGGGCTGTTCTGGCTGGTGACCGTCGGTGCGGGGGGTTGCTACCTCGGCGCCCTGTGGACCTTGGTCGTCGGGTGGCGCGATGGGCTCGCCGAGGTCGGCCTGCTCGGGGCCGCCCTGATGGTGCAGTCCCAGCTCGGCCTGGTGCACGGAGTGACCGCACCGGGGGTGCTGTACGGCCCGTCTGGTGCGGTCAGTACCTCGATCTTCCTCGCCCTGCCCGCGGCCCTGGTGGTGGCCTTTCCGCTGATCATCGCCGACAGTGGACTCTCCCGCTGGGTCGCTCGACGGTGGCGCGGCTGGGCGATAGCCTCTCTGGCGGTCGCCACCGGGCTCACGGTCTGGTTGCTCGCCCGCCCGACCCACGTGCCGGCGGCTCGGATGGGGGCTCCCGTCGTGGCCGCCGTCGGTGTGATCAGTTTGGCGGTGGCGCTATGGATCTCCTGGCGCCAGCTGGAGCTCTACTGGGTAGGTCGCCGCGCGGCCTCGCTCGCGGCGGCGATCGCCATCGCCTCGCTCGGACTTTCCGGGCTGGTCTGGGTCGGGCAGCGCCCGTTCACGGTCGGCTGGTGGCTGGCGCACCTGCTCGACGTCCTCGGCGTCCTCGTCGCGAGCGTCGCCCTGGCGATCGGCTACCGGCAGGGCCGGTCGGTCAGCGACATCCTGGCGCCGGTGGTCGCCCGCGACCCGCTCGTCGCCTTGCGACTCGGCCTGTCGCCGGTCGTGCAACGGTTCGTCGCCGACCTGAACGCCAAAGATCCGCTCACCCGGGACCACGTCGTACGGGTCGCGGAGATGGCGGTGCGCGCCGGGCAGCGGGCCGGGATCGGGGCGCCGCGACTGCGCAACCTGGGGCTCGCCGCCATCCTGCACGACATCGGAAAGTTGGACACGCCGGATGAGATCCTCACCAAGCCGGGCCGGCTCACCGACGACGAGACCACGATCATGCGAACCCATTCCCGCGCCGGGGAACAGATGCTGTCCGCGGTGCCCGGGCTGGACGAGGTCGCACGATTGGTCCGCGCCCACCACGAACGCCACGACGGTGCCGGCTACCCGGACGGCTTGGCTGGGAACCAGATTCCCCTCGAGGCGAGCATCATCGCCGTCTGTGATGCTTTCGATGCGATGGCGCACACCCGGCACTACCGGCAAGGCATGGGACCCGAGCGCGCCCTCGCGGTGCTTCGGGAGCACGCCGGCCTGCAGTGGAGCCCTGCCGCAGTTGATCTGGTCGTCGCCGAGATCGGGTCGGCAGGGAGCCCCGGCGTCCTGTGGGAGGTCGGGCTGCCGGCGGACTGGCTGGCGCATTCAGCGGTGTGTCATGCCCTGCCAACCCCGTGACACGCCTCGGGTTCAGTGGCAACAGATTCTCCGTCAGCGGAACTGTCAGGTTCTGACACGCCCCAACCAGGCAGTCGCCAACGGAGCCGACGGCTGGGCAAGGGCGCCCCGGGTTTCGTCGTGATGGGCGTTGATCGACCAGCCGGTTAGATTAGGTGGCCTTGACGGTGAATGGGACGGTGATGACGTGCCCGTTGTCCAGGCGGAACTGGGCCCACAGCCGGTAGAGGCCCGTGGTGTGAAAATGGAAGTGCGCGTCGAGCTCGGGCCCGAACCGTCGGCCCGGTAGAGCGAACACCGGCTGACCGTTCGCGTCCTTGGCCTCGGAGTGCTCGTGGGCGAAGTCGCCGCCGTCGGCGCGAAGCACGACGATGTGTCCGACCGCGGCGAGATATGGCTTGAGGTTGTCGACCGGTCGGCCGGTCTTGGCATCGGCGAAGGTGAACGACAGCGCGCTGGTGGTGTCAACGACGGCGTCCCCGTGGAGGGTGACCCGTACCCCGTCCACGACGCGTTCCCGGGGGCCGGCCTGAAGTGGTACGGCCGGCGGCTGGGTTCCGTGGATGGTGATGGTGTGCTTGTCGAGGATGTTGCTCATGCCGCCTT
This sequence comes from Actinomycetes bacterium, assembly GCA_038223055.1. Classification (GTDB taxonomy): domain Bacteria; phylum Actinomycetota; class Actinomycetes; order JACCUZ01; family JACCUZ01; genus JBBRHF01. Next base: position 18,964 of record JBBRHF010000035.1, read on the forward strand.
GCCGGGCGAACTCGGTGTGCAGTGTGTAGTTGCCGGCGGTCGGGAACACCATGTCCACGGCGAGCTGTCCGGGGCGGCCGGTGGGCTCCGGGTGGACGTGGGCGAAGATGCCCAGGTCGGATCGGGTCGCGATCAGGTGCATCCACACCTCGTGCGTACGGGTCAGGTTCGTCACGGGCTCACCGGTCTTCGCATCGCGCAAGGTGACGACGACCCGGGTCCGCTGACCCGCCTGCGCGTTCGTCGGGACGGTGTAGGTGGCCTCGATGCCGGCCTCGTGGGCGTCGACGGGTGGCACGTCGGTGGTCATCATGACGCTCATCGAGGGGCGCATCGTCATGCCGGTTCCTTGCAGCCAGGCGAGCTGGCCGTTCATCCCGTGGCTTGCCACGTCGCTGCGGCTAGCCACCGTGAACAACACGCCAAGGGTGATGGCGGCGGTGGCGATGCCGCCGAGGTAGGCGTACTGAGTGAGCCGGGTTCGCAGCGTCGGGCGCATGATCTCGTCCACGGTGGCGGGGCGCCGGAAGCTGCGCAGCCGCAGGGCGTTCGTGACGACGCTGACCGAGCTCATCGCCATCGCGGCGGAGGCGAGGACCGGGTCGAGCAGGATGCCCTTGTATCCGTAGAGCACGCCGGCGGCGACCGGGATGAGCGCGATGTTGTAGACGAACGCCCATCCGAGGCCTTGCTTGATGGTGGTGACGGTGCGACGGGAGAGGGCGATGGCGGAGACGATGCCGCGCAGGTCACCGCCGACGAGGGTGATGTCGGAGGCGGCGATCGCGACGTCAGCACCGGTGCCGATGGCCATGCCGAGGTCGGCCTGGGCAAGGGCGGGGGCGTCGTTGATGCCGTCGCCGACCATGGCGACGACGTGGCCTTGGGTCTGGAGCTCCACGACGCGTTCGGCTTTCTGGGAGGGGAGCACCTCGGCGAGGATGTGCTCGATGCCGACCTGGCCGGCAATCGCGGCCGCGGTCGCGGCATTGTCGCCGGTGAGCATCCACACCTGCAGCCCGAGTGCCTGCAGCTGGGCGATGGCTTCGCCGGACTCCGGCTTGACCTGGTCGGCGACGAGGAATAGCCCGGCTGCGCGGCCGTCGACCGCTATATAAAGGGGGGTTCCGCCCTCGCGGGCACCTACCGCCGCAGCCACTTCCAGCGCGGTGACGTCGATGCCGTGGGTGGACATCAGCCGGGCGTTTCCGGCCAGCACCCGGTGGCCGTCGACGGAGGCGTCGATGCCGTGACCGGGCACCGCTTGGAACCCATGTGCGGCCGGCAGGTCCAGCTCGCGGTCGCGGGCGGCGGCGACGATCGCCTCGCCGAGCGGGTGCTCACTGCCAACCTCCGCTGCGGCGACCAGTCGCAGCAGCTCGTCTTCTCGCCAGCCGGCCAACAGGGTGGTCCCGGTCAGGCTGGGGCGGCCGCGGGTGATGGTGCCGGTCTTGTCCAGCACGATGGCGGTCAGGCGGCGGGCCTGCTCGAGGGCCTCACCGGACCCGATGAGGATGCCGAGTTCGGCTGCCTTGCCGGTGCCGACCATGATCGCGGTGGGAGTGGCCAGGCCGAGCGCGCAGGGGCAGGCGATGATGATCACGGCGATGGTGGTGCCGATCGCGAGCGTCCACCTGCCGTCGTCGGGGCCGAAGATCGCCCAGCCGGCGAAGGTGAGCGCGGCCAGAACGAGTACGACGGGGATGAACCAGGAGGACACCTGGTCGGCCAGGCGCTGCATCGGCGCCTTGGAGCCTTGCGCGTTCTCCACCAGCCGCACGATCTGCGCGAGCGTGGTGTCCTGGCCGACGGCGCTGGTGCGCAGGACCAGGGTCCCGGTGCGGTTCATCGTTGCGCCGATGACGATGTCGCCGGCGGTCTTGTCGACCGGCAGGCTCTCGCCGGTCAGCATGCTCTCGTCGACGGTGGAGGAGCCCTCCGTGACGACGCCGTCGACGGGGACCTTCTCTCCGGGCCGGACCCGGACCAGGTCACCGACCAGGACATCCTCGACCGGGATGTCGATCTCTGCGCCGCCGCGCAGGACGCGGGCTGTCTTGGGGGCGAGGCCGACGAGTGCCTTGATCGCCGAGGCGGTCTGCTTCTTCGCCCGGCCCTCCATCCAGCGGCCCATGGTGACCAGCGCGATGATGATGATCGAGGTCTCGAAGTAGACGTGCAGGGGAAGGCCCCACCGTTGCGCGGTCGCCGGCCAGAGCGTCGCGAACGTGCTGTAGCCGTAGGCGACGAGCGTGCCGAGGGCGACCAGGGTGTTCATGTTCGTAGCGCCATGCCGCGCGGCTGCCCACGCCTGTGCGTAGAACGCCTTGCCGGCCCAGAACTGCACCACGGTGGCGACGACGAGGATGACCGGCATCAGCCAGTCCATCGTGTCGAACGGCAGTGGGATGTACATCAGTGCCATCAATGACAGCCCGGTCGTCAGCGCGACCTGCCACTTGCGCTTGAGGCCAGCCAGCTCAGCGTCGCGGGCGCGGTCTTGCTCGTCGTGTTGGTCGGCAGCCGTCGTCGAGGTGCTCGCTGGCTGGGAGCCCGGCACGTGGTCGGCACGTAGCTGACCGGTGTAGCCCGCCGACGCGATCGCGGCAGTGAGCTGTTCCGGGTCGACCTTGGTCGGGTCGTACACCACCGAGGCAGCCTCGGTGGCCAGGTTCACCTCGGCCTGGGAGACGCCGTCGAGCTTGGCGAGGACCTTCTCGACGCGTCGTACGCACGACGCGCACGTCATGCCGCCGATGTCCAGAGTGCGGGCCACCGACGGCCCATCGGTCTCGGCGGCACTGCGGGGTTCGGTCTGCGTGGTGGTCATGGCGTTCTCCTGAGATGTCGTGTGGTGTGGTGGAGGGCGATCAGGCGACGAGGGTGTAGCCGGCGTCGTCGACGGCGGCGGCGATCTCGGTCCGGTCGATGGGCTGGGTGGAAGACACCGTGAGGGTGCCGGTCGGCAAGTCGACGGTCACGTCCTCCACGCCGGGCAGGGCGCAGATCTCAGCCGTGACGGGCGTGCCGGCAGTGGTCGCAGGTCATCCCTTCGACGCGGAATGTGGCGGTGCCGACGAAGGTGCGGGGAACGTCGTTGATCATCGGTCTCTCCTGGGTGCGGGGTGGGGTTGGGACGACTTCAGAGTGCGGCGGCGGCCCCCCGGTCGCCCCGGCCACATGGCCGGGTTTCCGGCGAGTCGAGCTGAGTTGGGGTCAGGCGGGCCACGGCGCCGACGAACTGAACGATGCCGACGGCCAGGCGCAGGTTGAGGAACCACATCGGGATCCACGCGGCGCCCAGCAGCAGCTGCGCCAGGTTGGCCGCGGCGAGGTTCGGCGTCCGGAAGATACCCAGCCGCATCAGCGGCGCCTCGCGTGTCGCTTGCGCAGCGGCGAAGCCGCCGAACAGCAGCACGGCGCCCTGCACAGCGCGGCCGGCAAGCTCGACCGGCACGGAGCCGGCGGCCCCTGCCGCCACCGAACCGCCCAGCGGCAATGCAAGCTGGCGGCGAACACGCGATGCGCGCCGAGCAGGTCCGAGAGCCGGTTGGCGAGCAGCGGCAGCCCTGGGCGTCGGGGAATGCCTCACGGCGGTCATCGTGTGTCCTCTCGTGTCAGCGGTGTGACGGCTTGCGCCCCACGTTGACCTCCCGGGGTGTCGCCACGCTGTCCACACCATCGGCGGGGGAACGCCGAGGAGGACAGCGGTCACACAGCGACCGGACAGTGAGCGGGATGACGGTGACAGAATGTCGCGGCGCAGCAGGCGCGCGGCCCGTTCCCGTCGGGAGAGGCCATGCTCTTTGCCGTCGATATGTTGTGCGTCCGGGAGTCTCTTACGTACACGGAAGGTCGGAGTCCGCCAGTTCGCCCAGGGTGGAGGACTCTGATCCCGCCGGTCACGGTCGTTTGTGGGGGCATGGCGCAGCTGAGACGATCGGGACGCGCTGCCCGCTGCTGAGCACGTATGGTGGGTGCCGATGGAGTTGCGCCTGCTCGGACCGTTCGACGTTATCGTCGACGCCGCCCCGCACCAGGTCGCCGGCCGCGGCGAGCGGGCGCTGCTGGCGCTGCTGGCGTTGTCGCCCGGCAAGGTCGTCGCGACCAGCACCCTGATCGACGCCCTGTGGAGCGAGGACAACCTGCCCGAGGACCCGGGCAACGCGCTGCAGCTGCGGGTGTCGAAGCTCCGTCGTGCCCTCGGCGGCCTCGGAGCGCCCGATCTGGTGCGCCGGGAAGGAGCTGGCTACCTGCTCAACGCCGGGCCGGACGAGATCGACGTGCACCGGTTCGCCCGGCTCATCGGCTCGGCACGCCGCACTGGCGAGGCGCAGACCGCGATCGACGCGTACGACGAGGCGCTGGGCATGTGGCGCGGCGAGCCGCTGGTCGACTTCGCCGGGGAGCGGTGGACGACCATCGAGACTGCCCGGCTCACCGAGCTGCGTCTCGCGGCGGTCGCCGAACGTGCCGAGCGGATGCTCACCTTCGGCCGGTACGAGCAGGTCGCCGCGGACCTCGAGCCCGTGGTCGCGGCGGCCCCGACCCGGGAGCGCCTGGTCGGGCAGTTGATGACAGCGCTGTTCAACGCCGGCCGGCAAGCCGAAGCCTTGGACGTGTACGGGCGGACCCGTCAGCTGCTGGCTGACGAGCTCGGCATCGACCCGTCGCGGGAGCTGCGGCAGGTGATGGAGGCGATCCTGCGCCAGGATCCCTCCGCAACTCCCGCCCCGGCCATGCATCGCCTCCCGCGGCAGCAGACCAAGGCAGGTTCGGCGCGGGATGTGGGGAGCTTGCCGCTGCGGTCCACCTCATTCGTCGGGCGTGCTGAGGAGCTGGCGCGGACGGTCGAGTTGCTCGGCTCGGCCCGGCTGGTCACACTCGCCGGGCCTGGCGGCGCGGGGAAGACCGCGCTCGGGATCGAAGCTGCCCGGGCGGCGCAGCCCATGTTCCGGGACGGTGCGGTGTTCGTGCGCCTGGCCGCGGTCTCCGAACGCGACATGCTGCCCCACGCGGTCGCGGACGCGCTGGGGGTCACCATCGAGGGCGGGACCGCTGCGCACCGGCCGCGTGACCTGCTCGTCGCCGGGCTGCGGACGAGCAACACCCTCCTCGTGCTGGACAACTGTGAGCACCTCATCGAGCCGGTGGCGTCCCTGGTGGAAACCATCCTCGGCCGGTGCCCTGACGTGCAGATCCTCGCCACGAGCCGGGAGGCGCTGGCCGTTCCCGGCGAGGTGCAGTTGCCGGTCGCGCCGCTGCAGGTCCCGGAACCCGGCACGCGACTGGACGACATTGCGGCCTACCCAGCCGCCAGGCTGTTCCTCGACCGCGCCCAGGCAGCAACGCCGGACCTAGTTGTCGACGATGAGGCGTTGGCCGCGGTCGCGGCCATCTGCCAACGCCTCGACGGGATCCCGCTCGCTCTCGAGCTGGCCGCCGCCCGCCTCGCGAGCCTGAGCCCGGCCGAGCTCGCTGACCGGGTCGTGGACCGGTTCGCGTTGCTGACCTCCGGCAGCCGGACCGCGGACGCCCGGCAGCGGACGCTGCGGGCAACTGTCGACTGGAGCCATGACCTGCTCACGGACCCGGAGCGGAGGTTGTTTCGCCGCCTGGCGGTGTTCCGCGGCGGCTGGACCCTCGACGCGGCCGAGCACGTGCTGAGTGGCGTCGGGTTGCCGGCACAGGCGGTTCTGGACGTGCTCGACCGGCTCGTCCGGCAGTCCCTGGTCGTGGCTGACCGCGGGTCCGGCCGCACCCGTTACCGGATGCTCGAGACTCTGCGCCAGTACGCCGCGGACAAGCTCGACGCTGCCGGTGAACGTGACGCCCTGTCAGCCGCGCATGCCGCGTTCTACCTCATGATCGGCGAGCAAGCCGAAGCCGGTCTACGCTCCGCCGGGCAGGCACAGTGGCGAACGACGCTGGCCGAGGAACACGCCAACATTCGCGCCGCCCTGACCTGGTTCACGACAACTGACGGGCAGGCCGAAGGCGCCCTATGCCTCGCCGGCTCGCTGGGGCTCTACTGGCACAAGAGCCGACACCTGTTAGGCCGGGAAACCCTGCGCCGGGTCATGGCTCTGCCCGGCGGGTCCCCGGCCGCACGCGCCCGGGCTATGCAAGCTGTGTCCCTGGTGGAGCGGCCCCGGGCGTGCATCGTGCACCCCAGCGAGCAGTGCGCCGCCGCCGCGCTGCATAGCCTGGAGATCTTCGAATCCGTCGGAGACCGACCGCGAGCCGCGTTCTCTCGGCTGCTGCTCGCGGTAGAAGGCGTCGGGGCGACCCCTCGCCACGACTCGGCGGCGTTGCTCACGCAAGCAGACGCCGAGTTCACCTCGCTCGGCGATGGCTGGGGACGGGCGATGGTCGCGTTCGTGCAGATGGAAACCCTGACCAAACGCGGTGATGAGTCTGGCGCCGAGGAGGCGGCCGGGAGAGCCATCACACGCTTCCGGGAGCTCGGTGACGGCTGGGGACTGTCCGCGGTGCTGTACCACCGCGGCTGGGGACTGGCCCGGTTTGGCCACCACGATCAGGCCGTCGACGTATATCGCGAAGCGATAGACGTGGCGGGCATGGCCGGCGTGTTCAACACCGTCCAGTGGGCCACGGCGGATCTCGGCATGACGCTGCTGTCCCTGGGGCGGGTAGACGAGGCTACTGAGTGCTTCGCCCGTGCCGGTGCGATCTCCGACCAGGTCGACGACGACGCCGGGCGGGTGCTGGCCTCCTATGGGGCTGCGGTCGTCGCGCAAGGGCAGGGCGACCACAGCACTGCCCGGCCGCTGTTCGCCAGCGCTTGCCAGGCGTTCGAGCGGCTCGGCGTGCCACTCGCGACAGGCCTGGCCCTTGCTGGGGTCGCCGCCTGCGACGAGCAGACCGGCGAAGCCGCCGCGGCGCGCGCCGAGTACCGACGACTGCTCACCCTGGGCGAGACCGCCAGTGAAGTCGGGCTCATCGCAGCCGGGCTCGAAGGACTGGCCCGGGCCGCTATCGCGGACAACAACCCGCACGAAGCGGCACGACTGCTGGGGCGAGCCCGTTGGCTGCGCGCCGCGTACGACCGGCCGGCGGCGGTGATCGAACGGTCGGGGGCCGAGCGTGCCGAGGCTGCAGCCCGCGCCGCGATCGGCGAGCAGGCGTACGAGGACGCGGCTCGCCAAGGCGCCGAGCTCGGGCTTGGCGTGCCCTCTTAGCCGCACGGAAGCTCCTCATCGTGGCCGGCGCCGTTCCTTGGCGACGCCACGTCAGCCAGGGCGCCCCGAACCTGGTCTTCAGTCACCTCACCGCGCACGACAAGCTCCGCAGTCCGTGCGTCCGCCTCTACCGTGACCACCCCCGGCAGGTCGCGTAGCCGCGCCGTCACCGAGCGGACACATCGCCGGCACCGCATGTAGGGCACGTGCATCGCGATGACAGCCATCTGCTCACCTCCTGGTCGGCGACAAACCCCAGACTTGTGTGTGCCGCTGTCCGTTCCCTGTCGGCGCGCGCCCAGGCCGGGCGGCCACGGAGGACAGCGGATGACAGCGGACGAACAGCCTGAGCACAGCGCCGCGGCCGACCGTGGTGACCAAGGAGCTCACGCCGAGTAGCCCCCGGCACGACGACGGGCATCCCGATCTTTCCCGTGCACGCCACTCACTGAGAAGGACACCATGGACAGAAACAGAGCCGCCACATCCACCGCGCCGATGCCGCCGCAGCGTCGAGCGCTGCCATCATCGGAGCCGGCGCGACCGAAGCCGCCGACAGCGCTAGGTCGTCTCGGTGCGTTCTGCGCCCGCCGCCGCTGGTACTTCGTGGTGGCGTGG
>JBBRHF010000036.1:0-26317 GCA_038223055.1 Actinomycetes bacterium
GAGAGTCGGATCCGGGACACCGACATGGCCCAGGAGATGGTGCAGTTCACTCGCAGCCAGATCCTGTCCCAGGCCGGCACCGCGATGCTGGCTCAGGCCAACCAGGGCTCGCAGGGCGTCCTGCAGCTGCTGCGCGGCTGATAGGCACAGATAGGCCCAGCAAGACCAGAACGACCACGTAATCGGTCCCGGGGGGCGGCGCCCCGCCCCCCGGACCCGTGCTTCACTCCAGTTTCGTCAGTCAGCAAGGAGGGTTCTCATGGCCGGCTTCTCGGTCGACGGCATCGTCAGCGGGCTGGATACGACCTCGCTCATCAATTCGCTCATGCAGGCGGAAGCTGCGCCGCAGACCGCCTTGAAAGACAAGGTCAGCACCGCCCAGACGGTCATCTCGGCCTACCAGAGCGTGAACGCGAAGTACGCGACGCTGCAGACCTCCGCCGAGTCCCTGGGAAAGGCGCAGACGTGGACGGCTGTCGCTGCCACCAGTTCGGACGCTTCCGTCAGCGTCAGCGCTGACTCGACTGCGTTCGCAGGCTCGCTGTCCTTCCGAGTGACGTCCACCGCCGTCGGTCAAATCTCCGTGTCGAACGCCGTTGCCCTGAACGACCCGACGACCTTCACCGGCTACCCCATCGACATCCGCGACGCCAACAGCACGGTCGTCGGCTCGATTACTCCGGCAAGCGGCTCCCTCTCGGACGTGGTGAGCGCCATCAACGGCGCGTCGGCCGCCACGGGAGTCAGGGCCGTTGCCGTCCAGGTGGCGCCCGGGTCCTACCGCCTGCAACTGAGCTCGACCAAGGTGGGGGCTCAGAGCGCATTTTCGTTGAGTGCCGGCTTCGCCGCCTCGGCGGGCATCGCCGGCCCACTGCAGGCCGCGACTGACGCGGTGGTGCACATCGGCCCTGCGGGTGGCGGCTACGACGTCACATCAAGCGCCAACACCTTCACCGGTGTGCTTCCAGGGGTGACGTTCACCGTCGCCAAGAAGGATGTGGACGTCACCATCTCCACAGCACAGGACCCCAAGGCCCTTGCCGACAAGGTCCAGGCATTCGTCGACGCGAGTAACGCGTCACTTGCCGAGATCACCAAGCAGACGGCCTACGATCCGGTAAAGAAAAAGGGTGGTTCTCTGCTCAGCGACTCAACGGTCCGTCAGCTGGCTTCGGCCACGCTCAGCAACGTCGCCCTGGTGGTCGACCTACCAGGGCCACCTGCGACGTCGGCGTCCCCCATGGTCGCCGGCCTCCAGACTGACCGCTTCGGCAAGCTGACCTTCGACCGAGACAAGTTCCTCGCGCTTCAGGCGACCGACCCCGGCCAGGCGCAAGGAATCGTGCAGGGCGTCGCCACTCGGGTCGCCGCGGTCGCCAAGGGCGCGACCGACAAGACCAACGGCACGCTCACGGTTGCCGTCCAGGGCCGAAACGATTTGGTCAAGGACATGACCACGCGCATTGAGGACTGGAACGACCGGCTCGTGATCCGCAAGGCGGCCCTGGCGCGACAGTTCAGCGCCATGGAGGTCGCCCTGTCGGGCATGAAGTCGCAGTCGTCCTGGCTAGCCAGCCAGATCGCCAGCCTCCCCACCAGCGGCTGACGCCCACTCTCCCCGCCCACCCAAAACCCCCAACCACGGAGACACCTGATGAGCCCAGCGTCGTACGCCGCCCAGCGCGCGCGTTTCCTCGCCAACAGCGTCGCCACGGCCTCGCCGGCGCGGCTGCTCACGATGCTCTATGACCGGCTGGTGCTCGACCTGGCCCGCGCCGAGGAAGCCCAGCGCGCCAACCAGCGGATCGCCGCAAGCGCCCAGCTGATCCACGCCCAGGAGATCGTCCTCGAGCTGACCAGCAGCCTGGTTGTTGACGCCTGGGACGGCGGGCCGGGACTGCTGAACCTCTACACGTTCTTGCACTCCGAGCTGGTGCGGGCCAACATCTCCGGCGATGCCGACAAGACCGCTGCCTGCCGGGCGATCGTCGAACCGCTCCGGGATGCCTGGCACGCCGCCGCGATTGAGCTCTCCGTCAACGCCGCCGTCGACGAGCCGGTCCGTGTGAGCTGATGAGCACCATGACCGCGGTCCGCAAGCAGCCTGAGGCTGACTGGCACGCGGAATGGGTCAGCGCCCTCGCCACCCTCGAGCTCGACGTCGCCGGAGCCGAGCGCCTGCTCGGCGAGGGCCGCGCCGCCGCAGGCGCCGTCGACGCGCCAGTGCAGATCGCCGTCGGCTGGACCCCGCCGCGGATCGGCGGACCCCTGCCGGTGAGTCTGCGCGGGCGCGCGGAGGCCATCCTCGCCCGCCAGCTGCGCGTGTCGGAGGACCTCGGGCGCGCCATCGGCAGCAACCGCCGCGAGCGCGCGCTGGCCCGCCGGATGGACTTCGGCGCCGCCGACCGCTCCCGGCCGGCCTTCGTCGACAGCGAGTTCTGAACGAGTTCGACGAAACGCTCAAGACCGCAGTTCCTGCGGCCGAAACACCATATGAGCCAGGACGGCTCGTACGTGCCACGGATCGGCATCCCTTTCGGCCTACCAGCCTCAGGAGCTCGACCCGTGTTCAACGACACCGCGATGCTCGCCATCCGAAGCTCCCTCTCGGGGCTCGCGGCGCGCCAGCGGACCATCGCCGACAACGTCGCCAACATCAACACCCCCCACTTCCTCGCCGGCCGCGTGCAGTTCGAGTCCGCTCTCAAGAGCGCGGTCGAGAGCGGCGGCCCCCCCGTCACCACGCCGACCGTCGCCCGATCCCTCGAGCCCACCCGCGAGGACGGCAACAACGTCAACCTGGACACCGAGACGCTGCTCAACGTTGACACCGGCCTGCGCTACCAGTTGATGCTGCGCGCCGCTGACAGCGAGTTCTCCCTGCTGCGCTCGTCCATGCGGACCTCCTGATGACCACCCCGCTCTTCGGCAGCTTCGGGATCGCCGCCTCCGGCGTCACCACCTATCGCAAGTGGCTCGACGCGGTCTCGGACAACATCGCCAACATCAACGACGCCACCAGCACCAGCAGCCAGGCCTTCAAGGCCAAGTACGTCGTCGCGCAGGCCGTCAACTACGGCAGCGGCGACGGCGGCGTGCAGGTCGGCGGCATCGTGGAGGGCAGCGGCGCAGGCCGGATCGTCTACGAGCCCACCAACCCGCTGGCCGACAAGGACGGCAACGTCCGTTACCCCGACATCGACCTCGGCTCGCAGATGGCCCAGTTGATGATGGCCCAGCGCGGCTACCAGGCCAACCTCGCGGTCGTGGACCGCGCCAAGGACGCCTACCAGGCAGCGATCCAGGTAGGCAGAGGCTGATGCCCATCTCCGGGATCTCCGCCATGAGCGCGTCCATCGCCCCGATCGCGCCCATCATCCGGCCGGCCATGCCCACCACGGACGCCACCGCGGCCGTCGGCGGGGCGGGCCAGTCGTTCGCCACGATGCTCACCAAGGGCCTCGACAACGTCCAGCAGATGCAGACCAAGGCCGACGGGATGGCCGTGCAGGCCGCCACCGGCAGCCTGCAGGACGTCCACGACTACACCATCGCCGCCACCCAGGCCCAGCTAGCCACCGAGCTGACCGTCGCCGTCCGCAACAAAGCGGTCGAGGCGTTCAGCGAGATCATGCGGATGCAGATCTGATGCGAAACACCATGTCCGGCAACTTCACCAAGGGGATGCGCAGCTTCGGGGCGTTCACCGTCGGCCAGAAGGTCGTGACCGTTCTCGCGGTCATCGGCCTGATCGCCGGCGGCGTGTTCTTCAGCAGCTGGGCCACCAAACCGACGTACGCCCCGCTGTTCACCAACCTCGCCCCCAAGGACGCCAGCGCGATCGTCGACCAGCTGAACTCGGCCGGTACGACGTACAAGCTGACCGACGGCGGCGCGACGATCATGGTGCCGCAGCAGCAGGTCTACGACACCCGACTCGCGATGAGCGGCAAGGGGCTCACGCCCAGCTCGGACACCGCCGGGTGGGGCCTGCTGGACAAGCAGGGCGTCACCGCGTCGAAGTTCCAGCAGGAGGTGGCCTACCGCCGCGCCCTCGAGGGCGAGCTCAGCAAGACCGTCGAGGGCATCGACGGGGTCAACGCCGCCGTCGTGCACCTCGCGATCCCCACCAAGGACGTCTTCGCCAAGACCGCCGACAAGCCCAAGGCGTCGGTGCTGGTGGACACCGCCAGCGGCAAGACCCTGACCTCGGCCCAGGTGCAGGCGATCGTGAACCTCATCTCCTCCAGCGTCGATGGCATGGACGCCTCCAGCGTCACCGTCGCCGACTCCAGCGGCCAGGTGCTCTCCGCCTCCGCCGACGGATCGGCCGGCGCCACTGCCGACAGCCGCTCGACCCAGACCCACGACTACGAGACGAGGGTCGCCGGGTCGTTGCAGGAGATGATCGACCGGGTCGTCGGGTCCGGGCACTCCGAGGTGCGGCTCACCGCCGACCTCGACTACGACCAGACCAGCACCACCACCGAGAAGTACTTCGACACGGTCAAGAAGCCGCTCGTCTCCTCCAGCACGAAGGAGACCTACACCGGCAACGGCGCCGGCACCGGCGGCGCCCTCGGCGGCTCGGGGGTGCTCGGGCCGGACAACATCTCGGTGCCCGCAGGCGCTGCGGCGGGCGGGGCCGGGAACTACCTCAAGACCACCGGAACCAACAACAACACGCTGGACCGGGTGGTCGAGGAGCGCAAGTCGGCACCCGGCGCGGTCCGCAAGCTCAACGTGGCCGTGCTGCTGGACACCCGCACCGCCGGCACCGTGAACCCCTCGCAGATCCAGGCGCTCGTCGCCTCCGCGGTCGGCCTGAACACCAAGCGCGGTGACACCGTCGTCGTGGACCGCCTGCCGTTCGACGCGCAGGCCGCCAAGACCGCGAAAGCCGAGCTGGCCGCCGCCAAGGCGGACAAGGCGAGCGCCACCAAGATGAGCCTGGCCAAGACCGGCGCCCTGGCGCTGCTGGTCCTGCTGGTCCTGCTCTACGCCGTGCTCGCCGGCCGCAAGCGCCGCAAGCGTGGTGCCCTCAGCGGCGACGAGCGGATCCAGATCGAGGCACTGCAACGCTCGCTCGAGGCCCAGGCGGGCCGGTCCGCGATCGACTCGCCGACCGGGATGATGGCCATCGAGGCAGGCCCGACCGCCATGGCCGCCGAGCAGGCCAAGCTGGCCGCGGTCGCCCGGACCGACATCGGTGACCTGGTCATGGCCCAACCCGAAGAAGTCGCTGAGCTGTTGCGCGGCTGGCTCGCGGACCGGAGAGGCTGATGGCCCCCAAGATCGATGCCAGGCCGGATCCGAGGCTCGAGGTCTCGGCACTTACGGGTGCCCAGAAGGCCGCCATCCTGCTCGTGCAGCTCGGCAAGGAGGCCTCGGCCAAGGTCCTCGCCGAGATGCGCGAGAGCGAGGTCGAGGCCGTCACCGCCGAGATCGTCCGACTGCAGGACATCGACGGCGACGTGGCCGACAAGGTCGTCACCGAGTTTCATCAGATCGCTGTCGCCCGCCGCTACGCCGGCCAGGGGGGCATGAGCTTCGCCAAGGAGATCCTCGAGTCCACCCTCGGCGGCGTCCGGGCCGCCGACATCCTCAACCGCATCTCGGCGTCGGTCATGCAGATCCCGTTCGAGTTCCTGCACCGCGCCGACCCGCGCCAGATCCTCTCGTTCCTGCAGGAGGAGCACCCGCAGACCATCGCGCTGGTGCTCGCGCACATGGCCGCCGACCAGGCCTCCATCGTGCTCGGCGGGCTGCCCCCGTCCCTGCAGGCCGACGTCGCGCACCGCATCGCCGTGATGGAGAGCACCTCGCCGGAGATCATCAAGTCGGTCGAGAGCAACCTCCGGCGCCGGCTCTCGTCGGTGCTCGCCCCGGCCGACCTGACCGAGATCGGCGGCATCACCCCACTCGTGGAGATCATCAACCGGGCCGACCGGGCCACCGAGCGGCTCATCCTCGAGGGCCTCGAGGGCCGCGACCCCAAGCTCGCAGCCGAGGTCCGCAGCCGGATGTTCATGTTCGAGGACATCGTGCAGCTCGACGACCGTGCCATCCAGCTCGTGTTGCGCCAGGTCGAGGCCAAGGACCTCGCGCTCGCCCTCAAGGGCGTCCGCGAGGAAGTCCGCGCCAAGATCATCAAGAACCTCTCCGAGCGCGCCGGCGAGAACCTCACCGAGGAGATCGAGTTGCTCGGGCCGCAGCGCCTCAGCACGGTCGAGGAGGCCCAGGCCAAGGTGGTCAATGCCATCCGGGTGCTCGAGGAGTCCGGCGAGGTCGCCATCCGGCGGGGAAACGACGACGACTATGTCGACTAGCGCGTTCGACGCGACCGAGTTCGGCCAGGTCCGCCTGCTGCGCGGCGCGACCGCGACCGACCGACCCCTCGCGCGGCTCGACGCCGAGCTCACGGTCAGCCGGTTCCAGCGCGGCGACCAGCAGGACGCTCGCTTTGCCGACCCGACCCTGGAACGGGCGTTCGAAGCCGCAGCAGCCCAGGTGCGCGCCTCTGCCCGGGCCGAAGGCTACGCCGTGGGCTGGGCCGAGGGCCTGCGCGCAGCGAACGACCGGCTAAGCGTCGAGGCTGCGCTGGCCGTTCGGGCGCGTGAGCAGGAGGAGGCGGAGCGCGCCATATCGCTGCGCAGTGCGCTGGCCGCTCTCGCGGCGGGCGCCACGTCGCTCGAGCAGCACGCGGTCACGCCCGCGGCCGACCTGCGCGACGCTGTCCTGGCCGCCGCGCTCACCCTCGCGGAGATGCTGGTCGGCCGCGAGCTCGCGCTCGCCGACGCGCCCGGCCTGGACGCGCTGCGCCGCGCTCTCACCCTCACGGCTTCCGGCCGTCCGGTGACGGCCCGGCTGAACCCCGCCGACCTGCCCGCCGTCCAGGCGGCACTCGCCGCCCTGCCGGCCGGATCGCTGGGCCGCGAGGTCACCCTGGTCCCGGACTCGTCGGTCGAGCCGGCCGGCTGCATCGCCGAGTGTGACGCCACCCGGGTCGACGCGCAGCTGTCGACTGCCCTGGCCCGGGTCCGCGAGGTGTTGCGGGCATGACCGGCCTCTCGTTTCCCAGCGCGGTCCTCGACGCCGCCCGCCCGCAGGCGTTCGGCAGCGTCACCGATGTCGTCGGGCTCACCGTCACCGTCGCCGGCGTGTCCGCCGGCGTGGGGGAGATCGTCGTCATCGCCGGCCCGGCCGGCAACGTCTCGGCCGAGGTTGTCGCCGTCCAGAGCGTCGGCGGCGCCGTGCGGCTGGCCTGTCTCCCCATCGGCCCCACTACCGGCATCCGCGCCGGGCTGCGGGTGCGGGCCACCGGGTCCTCGTTGCTCGTCCCCGTCGGCGAGGAGCTGCGCGGGCGCGTCATCGGCGGCCTCGGCAACCCGCTGGACGGCGGCCCCTCCCTGTCCCACCTCGCCCAGGTCGCCGTCGAGGGCACCTCGCCGAACCCGCTCCTGCGGGGGCGCGTCGACACGCCGCTGTCCATCGGCGTACGCGCCCTTGACACCCTCGTCCCGGTTGGCCGCGGCCAGCGCATCGGCATCTTCGCCGGCTCCGGCGTCGGGAAGTCCAGCCTCCTGTCGATGATCGCCCGCGGCACCGAGGCGACCATCACCGTCGTCGGCCTGATCGGCGAGCGTGGCCGCGAGGTGCGCGAGTTCCTGGAGAACGACCTCGGCGCCGAGGGCCTGGCCCGCTCGGTCGTCGTCGTCGCCACCTCCGACGAGCCGCCGATGGTCCGGCTGCGCGCCGCCTTCGTCGCCACCCGCATCGCCGAGTGGTTCCGCGACACCGGCCAGGACGTTGTCCTGATGATGGACTCCCTCACCCGCGTGGCCACCGCGCAGCGCGAGGTCGGCCTGTCCGCGGGCGAGCCGCCCGCGACCCGGGGCTACCCGCCGAGCGTGTTCGCCCTGCTACCCCGGCTGCTCGAGCGAGCCGGGCCCGGTGAGGTCGGCAGCATCACCGGCATCTACACCGTCCTCGTCGAGGGCGACGACCACAACGAGCCGGTCGCCGACACGGCCAGGTCGATCCTCGATGGGCACGTCACCCTCACTCGCCGGCTCGCCACCAGCGGGCACTTCCCCAGCATCGACGTGCTCGAGTCGGTCTCCCGCGTCACCGGCGCCGTGACCACCCCGGAGCAGCGGGGGATGGCGACCGACCTGCGTCGCCTGCTCGCTGCGCATCGCGACGTCCGGGAGCTGATCGAGATCGGCGCCTACGTGCCCGGATCCAACCCCGAGGTCGACCGGGCCCGCCAGCTCGGCCCGGCCGTCGACGGGTTCCTGCGCCAGGGGCTCACCGAGCCCAGCGACGCGGCCTCCGCGTGGGTCCGGCTCGCTCAGGTGCTCGCCTCGGTGCCCCCCGTTTCACGTTCGCTCGAACTTTCCGGCGTGACCGCATGAGTTTGCCCCGCGATGTGCCGATGGTGATCACATGAGCTTCTCCCTGGCAGCGGTCTTGCGCGTGCGCAAGATCCAGCAGGACCAGGCCGCCGCCGCGGTCGGGGCGGCCCAGCACGGCGCCCGCCTCGCCCGCAGCGAGCACGCCCGCCGTGAGGCGCTGCTCGACGGGCGGCCCGACCCGGGCTCGGCCGTTGCCGCGCAGTGGCTCGCGACCTGCGCCGGCAACCTGGCGATGGCTGCCGATGCCCACTACGCCCGGCTGGCCTCGATGACCGCCGATGAGGAGATCGCCGCCGCGCTGGACTCCTGGAGCCGCGCCAAGATGGCTCACGAGGGCATCGAGCGCCTGGAAGTGCGCTATGAGGACGGGGTACGTCGCGACGCCGAGGCCGCCGAGCAGCGCGCCGCGGACGACCGCACCGGTGCCGCTCACCACGCCCGCGGGCTCGCCGTTGTCGTGGACGGGGTCGAGCAATGAGCATCGCCGCGGTCGCCGACATCCAGGGCCGGATCGCCGAGATCCAGCAACGGTTTTCCACCCCGGTGACCGGTGGCGCACCGTTCATCTCCGGCACCGCGTCCGGTGTGCTCGGCGGCAGCACCAACAGCGCCGACGCCTCGGGCTCAGCCGCTTCCGGGAGCTTCGCCGACAGCCTGGCCACGGCCACCGCCGCGGCCGCTGGCGGCCCTGGTGCGGCGACGGGCGCCGGCGCCGGCACGACCGGCGCCGACGTGGTCGGGATGGCCAGGAACTACCTCGGGGTGCCCTATCGCTGGGGCGGCACCAACCCGGCCACCGGGCTGGACTGCTCCGGGCTGACGGGGCTGGTCTACTCCCGCCTGGGCATCGACCTTCCCCGGACCAGCGGGGCGCAGGCCCGGGCCGGGCGGGCCGTCGACGGCCTGTCGAACGCCAAGCCGGGCGACCTGCTCGCGTTCGGCTCGCCCACCCACCACATCGGCATCTACATCGGCGGCAACCAGATGATCCACGCGCCGCGGCCGGGCAAGAACGTCGAGGTCTCCTCGGTCTACGAGACGCCGACCGCGATCCGCCGGGTGCTGCCCGACGCCGCCAGCGCGTCCACCGCCGTCACGCCCGGCGCCGGCACCCCCCGGTTCGACCTTGCGTCCGCATCCTCGGTCGCCAGTTCGGGCCTGCTCGCGGCGAGCATCGGGCTGCCTGCTGGCGCATCGACGGCCGCCGGTGCCTACACCTCGGCCGGCTCCGTCGGCGCCAACGCCTCGGCGGGCTCCATCGGCGCTGCCGCGCGCCCGGCTGCCGCCCACTCAGGTTCTGCCGCCTACTCAGGTCCTGCGTCTGCCCCCGTCGGCGCCCTCGCTTCCTACGCCGGACCGCTGCCGGCCGGCACGCCGTACGCCGCCGCCTTCGAGGCCGCAGCGGCTCGCACTGGCGTTCCCGCCCGGGTCCTCGCGGCGATCGCGAAGGTCGAGTCCGGCTTCCGCGCCAACGCGGTGAGCCCCGCGGGTGCCCGCGGCCTCATGCAGTTCATGCCGGCCACCGCCAGGGGGCTGGGCGTCGACGCACTCGACCCGACGTCGGCCATCAACGGCGCGGCCCGCCTGATCAAGAGCAACGTCGCGGAGTTCGGCTCTCTGGACCTCGCGCTCGCCGCCTACAACGCGGGGGGCGGCAACGTGCGCAAGTACGGCGGCATCCCGCCGTTCGCCGAGACCCGCGGCTACGTCGCGAAGATCTCGAACATCCTCGCCGGGAGTCGTGCATGAGCATGCCCACAGCTCGTCCAGCGCCCGCTGCGTTGGCCCGGTCCGCCGCGGCCACCGGGTCGCGCCCGTCCTCGAGTCGAGGCGCCCGCGGCTCTGCCTCGGCCGGCCAGTTTGCCCAGATGGTCGCCGCGCTGGCCGCAAAGGGGACCCCTGACGCCGCCCGAGGCGTTCGGGACGCCGACCGGGGCATTCGCGACACAGGCCAGCACACCCGCGACGCCGGCCGGGGCGTTCGTGACGCCGGCCGGAGAGTTCGCGACGACGGCCAGCGCACCCGCGACGCGGTAGCGGCGGCACCTGCCAAGGGGCAGCGCGACGCATGGGAGCGACGCGACGCGAGCGACGGCCCGACTGAGGACCGGTCCGGGAGCGGCTCCATCGGTGCCGTGACGGCGACATCGACCGAGTCGACCGCGACCGAGCCGACCGCGACATCGACCGAGCCGACCGCGACCGGGGCGACCGCAGCAACTGGAACCACGAGCACCGCCACCCCGGGGACTGCGATCATCGCGCCGCCGGTCACCGGGGCCTCGTCCACACCTGCGATCATCGCGCCGCCGGTCGCTGCCGGGACGGTCATTTCGGGAGCCGCGGCTGCGGGCACCCCGGCCAATCTCACGGCGGAGCAAACCAGCGCGCGGATCGCTCCCCCCGGGCCCGGCATGGTGAGCCCGACGGACGCGGAGGCGTCCACTGCTCCTGCTGCGACCGCCACCCCTGCAACCGCCACCCCTGCAACCCCTTCGGCCGCGCCCGCTTCGGCCGCGCCCGTCTCGGCCGCGCCCGTCTCGGCCGCGCCCGTTTCGGCCGCGCCCGTCTCGGCCGCGCCCGTCTCGGCCGCGCCCGTCTCGGCCGCTCCCGTTTCCGCCGCGGCCGCCCCGACTGTGCCTGCGACGGCTGCTCCCGTTCCGCCCGCGACCGTTCCGCCCGCGCCGGTTTCGGCCGCCCCCGTCACGGCCGCTCCTGCCACGGCTGTGCCCGCCACGGCTGTGCCCGCCACGCCCGCGCCCGCCACGCCCGCGCCCGCCACGCCCGCGCCCGCGCCCGCACCCGCCACGCCCGCCTCGACTGCGCCCGCAGCCGCCGTGACCGCGACCACTGCGACACCCGATGCCGGGGCGACGGAAGCAGCGCCCGCCGTGGCGACAGCCGTCGACACCGTGCCGAACTCGGCCGGGACCGGCACCGGGACGGGGACCGGCACCGGGACGGGGACCGGCACAGACACCGGCGCTGGCACAGACAGCGGCGCTGGCACAGGCACCGGCAGCG
The DNA here is from genome assembly GCA_038223055.1 of Actinomycetes bacterium. Taxonomy (GTDB): domain Bacteria; phylum Actinomycetota; class Actinomycetes; order JACCUZ01; family JACCUZ01; genus JBBRHF01. Next base: position 11,442 of record JBBRHF010000036.1, read on the forward strand.
GCGAGGTCGCACCGGCGGCCCCGGCGGCACCCGCCGGCGCTGCGACCGAGACCGCAGCGACGACGATCACCGGTGTCCAGGGGGCGGCGGCCGTCACACAGGTGAGCACGGTGCAGGCACCGGTGGGTGCCGCGGCAGTGGCCATGACTCCCGCCGCCACCGCGACCCAGCTCGCGCCGGCCGTGTCCGCGATCCACGCCCGCGGCCTCGACGGCACCCACCACCTCACCGTCGAGCTCTCCCCGGACGAGCTCGGCCCGGTACGCCTCACGGTCGCCCTGCGCCACGGCGAGGTGAGCCTGATGCTCGCCGGCGCCACCGAGGCCAGCCGCGAGGCTCTCCGCCAGGCCCTGCCCGAGCTGCGCAAGCTGCTCGACGATGCGGGACTGCGCACGGGCTCGTTCGACGTACGGCCGGAGATGGACTCGCGACCAGGATGGGCGGGCAACTCGGGCGGCGCCGCCCAGGACCGGGCCGGAGCTGGCTCTCCGGCCTGGTCGGACCGCCAGGCCGAGCCCGATCACGGCCACAGCGGCCACGGCGGGGCTCCGCCGGGTCGCGCCGGGACCGCCGACAGCCACCTCGACATCCACCTCTGAGTCAGGACGACGCACATGCCAGCCACACCCATCGCACCGATCTTCACGCCGGTCGCAGCCGCCCTCGGCGCGACGCCGACGGTGGCCGCGAGCCCGAAAGACTCGCTCGGCAAGGATGCGTTCCTCAAGCTCCTGGTGGCGCAGCTGCGCTACCAGGACCCGAGCAACCCGACCGACAGCTCGCAGTTCATGAGCCAGACGGCGCAGTTCACCCAGGTCGAGAAGCTCGACGCGATCGCCAAGTCCACCACCGAGATGCTCGCGGCGCAGAGCATGTTTTCCACCAGCTCGCTCATCGGCAAGACCGTGACGTACGTCGGGCCCGACGGCGCCGACGTGTCCGGCGTCGTGAGCTCAGCAAGTTTCAGCAGCAGCGGCCCGCTGTTGCGAGTCGGGACGGGCAACACGGAGGTTGCCGTCAGCGCGATCAAGGAGGTCCGCCAGGGTGCCGCAAGCGCCCCGGCCAGCACGACAGCCTGATCGTTGTTCGAGTTTCCTCCGTTTGACTTACTCGCTCAGAAAGAAGATCTCATGCTTCGCTCCCTGTTCTCCGGCATCAGTGGCCTCCGCGCTCACCAGGCCATGATGGACGTGACCGGCAACAACATCGCCAACGTCAACACGACCGGTTTCAAGTCCAGCCAGACGGTGTTCCAGGACACGATGAGCCAGATGCTCAAGGCCGCCGGCGTCCCGCAGGGCGGGAATGCCGGAACGAACCCCTCACAGGTCGGTCTCGGGACTCGCGTCGCCGCCGTCACGACCAACTTTGGCCAGGGCTCGGCGCAGACCACCGGTCGCTCCACCGACCTGATGATCCAGGGCGACGGTTTCTTCGCGGTCGACGCCCAGGGGGAGACCCTGTTCACCCGTTCCGGTGCATTCTCCTTCGACACGGATGGCAACCTGTCAACCAGCGACGGCGGCAAGGTGCAGGGCTGGTCGGCCAACAACGGGGTGGTCAACACCAACGTCCCGGTCGGCGCCATCGTGCTGCCGGTGGGCGACGTCCTCGACCCCAAGGCCACCGATCGGGCGAAGATCGCTGGCAACCTGCCTGTCGCCGCCGCTACCGGCACGATTGCCCCCACGTCGATCAAGATCTATGACGCGAAGGGAGTGGAGTCGGACATGGCACTGTCGTTCACGAAGAGGATAGACGGCGACTGGGATGTCGCGACGACATCTGGGGCTCTCACGGCTACCGGTGGCGGGCCGATCTTGCCGATCAAGTTCACCGATGGATCGAAGCCGGATCTCGCCGACTTCGTCTTCACGCCCGCCGGGCCGCCAATTGGCGCTCCCATCGCCGTCGACGTCAGCGGCCTGACGAGCTTCGACGGCGCCACGGCGACGGCCACCGCCGTGTCACAGAGCGGATTCCGCATGGGCTCGCTGCAGGCGTTCTCGCTCTCGCCCGACGGGACGCTGATCGGTGTCTTCTCCAGCGGCCGCAAGGAAAACCTGGCCCAGGTCGCCCTGTCGACCTTCAACAACCCAGGCGGACTGGAGAAGGTCGGCGGCTCGATGTTCCGCACCACCGTCAACTCTGGTCTGTCTCAGATGGGCGCCGCCGGGTCCGGCGGGCGCGGCCTGCTCGCTTCCGGCACGCTGGAGATGAGCAACGTCGACCTCGCCCAGGAGTTCACCAACCTGATCGTGGCCCAGCGTGGCTTCCAGGCCAACTCCCGCGTCATCACCACGAGCGACTCGATCCTCGAGGACCTGGTCAACCTCAAGCGCTGATCATGTTGCGTCACCTGACGGGACGGCTCAGGTCCCGGACCGTCAGGCCGATGGTTAGCTGACGGGCCGATGGATCGGTCCTCACCGAACAGTCCAAGGATGGATCTCTCGTGATCATCGTCACTCGTCTCAACGGTCCCGCGTTCGCCATGAACCCGGACCTCATCGAACGCGCCGAAGCCACCCCCGACACTGTCGTCACCCTCGTCGACGGCACGAAGTATGTCATCGCCGAGCCGATGGTCGCGCTGATCGCGCTGATCCGCGACTACCGTGCGTCGGTCATCGCCGCCGCCCACGCCCACGAGGTCGCCCTCGGCGACGAGGCGCGCACCCCTCTCTACGACACGGCGCCCGGTCAGAGCACCGTGGTCGCGCTGCACTCCCGGGAACACTGATGGACCCCGCAACCTTCGTCGGCATCGTGGTCGCCTTCGCGGCCATCATCGGAGCGTCGGTGATGGAGGGCGCCTCGCCGCTGGCAATCTTCGCGGCCCCCCCGATGATCCTGGTCTTCTTCGGCACCTTCGGCGCGGCCCTGGCCGGGGGCACGCTGAAGGACTTCATCGGAACGTTCACCGGGCTGCCCCGCTTCATGATGGCCAAGATCGTGCCGGCCGACGCCGTCGTCGCCTCGATCGTCTCCCTGGCCGAGCAGGCCCGGCGCGAGGGTCTGCTCGCCCTCGAGAGCGCCATGCACGAGGTCACCGACCCCTTCCTGAAGCGTGGCCTCGAGTTCGCCATCGACGGCACCGACCCGGAGGAGGTCGCCGAGATCCTCGAGGCCGAGATCCGCGCGAAGAAGGCCGCCGACAAGGTGGGCTACAAGTTGTTCACCGACATGGGCGGCTACGCCCCCACGGTCGGCATCATCGGAACCGTCGTGGCGCTGGTGCACGTGCTCGGCATGCTCAGCGAGCCAGATAAGCTCGGCGAGTCGATCGCCGGGGCCTTCATCGCCACGCTGTGGGGCGTCCTGTCGGCCAACATCCTGTGGCTGCCGTTCGCCAAGCGGATCCAGCGCATCAGCGAGCTCGAGGCCGCCCAGATGGAGCTGGTGCTCGAAGGCATCCTCGCGATCCAGTCCGGCTCCAACCCGCGCCTCGTCGCGCAGAAGCTCAAGTCGCTGCTTCCCCCGGGCACGGTTGCCGAGGATCAGAAGAAGGCCGCCTGACATGAGCACCGCGCGAAAGAAGCGGCCGGAGGAGCCCGAGGAGCACGAGAACCACGAGCGCTGGCTGGTCAGCTACGCCGACATGATCACCGTGCTGATGGCGCTGTTCATCGTGCTGTTCGCGATCAGCTCGGTCGACCAGACCAAGTTCCTCGCACTGCGCAAGAGCCTCGCTTCCAGCTTCGGCAACCCGATCACCGCCATCGAGGGCGGCCCCGCGGTCGCCGCCGGCAGCACCAGCGCCGAGGGACCGCTCGACCTCGGCGCGGCCTTCGTCTCCCCGAGCAAGGCCGACCGGTCACAGATCGCCAAGGGAGTCGCCTCGGCCCAGTCGGCCGCCGCGCGCAAGGCTGCCGACGAGACCCGCGCCAAGGTCGAGAAGGAGGTTAAGACCCTCGACAGGGCCCGACGGGCGATCATCGAGGCGTTGCGCAAGAAGAACCTGGCGGGCTCGGTGCGCTTTCGCTACGACGAGCGCGGCCTGGTCGTCTCCGTGGTCACCGATCCAGTGCTCTTCGCCTCCGACCTGGCCACCCTGACCCCCATCGGCGTACGGGTGCTCGACACGCTCGGCCCGGTGCTGCGCGCCGTGCCCAACGACCTGGCCATCGAGGGCCACACCAACCTGGTGGCTGCGCGGCCGAAGTTCTACGCCACCGAGTGGGAGCTTTCCAGCGCCCGCGCGACCACCGTCGTACGCCGTCTCATCGACGCCGACGGCGTGGCCGCGCGCCGCCTCTCCGCTACTGGCTATGCCGGCCAGCGACCCCTCATCAAGGGCACCGGGGCCACGGCCAACCGGGTCAACCGGCGGGTCGAGATCGTCATCGTCTCCACCCTGCCCCCGCAGGACCGGGCACTCATCAAGGGCATCGCCCCCACCGTCTCGACCAAGGGTTAGGACCAGTTCCATGGCAACCACGACCGCCACACCGCCGGAGTCAGCAGAAGAAGTGACCGGCAAGAAGGGCAAGAAGGGCAAGAATGACCCGAACGCCAAGAAGAGCAAGAAGAAGCTGATCATCATGGTGGTGGTCGGCCTGCTGGTGGCCTTCGCCGGCTACCACTTCACCCTCGGCAAGAGCTCGGCCCCCGCGGTCGTGCCCCCGCCCGAGCCCGGCGCCGTGATCAAGCTGGACTCGATCACGCTGAACCTTGCGGAGGGACACCTGCTCAAGCTCGGTCTGGCGCTGCAGCTCACGTCGACCGCCGTGGCGGGCCACGGCGGCGAGTTCGACGGCTCCCAGGCCATGGACCTGGCGATCGCCCAGCTGAGCAACCGCCGGCTCACGGACCTGAACTCCGCCGTCGCGCGGTCGCAGGCGAAGAAGGAGCTGGTCGAGGCGGTCGAGAAGGCCTACCACGAGAACGTCATGGACGTCTACTTCACCGAGTTCGTCATGCAGTAGCGATTTGGGGCTCAATGATTCGGGGTGTCCTGCCGATCCACTATGCGTGAGCACTGACGCGGACGGCACCGGGGGCATCGAGGGCACTGTCGGGACGGGCAGCCGGCCCCGCTCGGCTTCGGGACGCAAGGGCCGCGCGGGCGGCAAGGGCGAGGGCGCCGGCCCGGCGCTCTATGACTTCCGCCGCCCTACCAAGCTGTCCCGCGAGCACGTGCGGACGCTGCAGATCGTGTTCGAGACCTTCGCGCGGCAGTGGGCCACCTTGCTCACCTCGACGCTGCGCGCCGTCGGGCAGGTCGGGCTCATCTCCATCGAGCAGCTCACCTACGACGAGTACATCCGCACGCTCGCCAACCCCACCGTCGTGCACCTGCTCTCGCTCGAGCCGCTGGCCGGGACGGGCGTGCTGGAGTTCTCGATGTCGACGGCGATGATCAGCGTCGACCACCTGCTGGGCGGCCCCGGCTCGCCCAACCAGCCGGAGCGGCACCTCACCGACATCGAGTCCAGCCTGCTCGGCGGTCTCGTCACCAGAGTGCTGTCCGAGCTGCGCTATTCGTTCGACACGGTCGTGCGGATGGAACCCCAGGTGACCGCGGTGGAGTACAACCCGCAGTTCGCCCAGGCGGCGTCCCCGGCCGACGTGATGGTGGTCGCCAGCTTCGACTTGCGCATCGGGGTCAACGAGTCGGTCGCCACGCTGTGTCTGCCGTTCGCGGGCCTGCACCCGATGCTCGAGGCCTCGCTCGGTCACGGGCAGACCACCGAGCGGGAGCGACTGGCCCGCATGGCGGCGCGCGAGTCGCTGGAGGCAGGCCTGGAAGCCGTGCCGGTCGAGGTGACGGTGAGCTTCCAGCCCACGACGGTTACGCCGCGCACGCTCGTCGGCCTGCGGGTCGGGGACGTGCTGCCGCTGCAGCACCCGGTCGCCGCCCCGCTGCGGGTCTGCGCCGCGGACGTGATCTTCGCCCACGCCGTCCCTGGCGCTCAGGGCCGTCGCCTCGCGGGGCTCGTCGTCGAGGACCCGCCCGACGCGGACAGAGGTTCGACCCACCGCCAGCTGACCAGGAGATATGGCGCATGAGCACTCCCACCGACCTCGTCCGGGTGACCGCGGCTGCCCTCGCCGCCGCGCTGCCCCTGCCTTCCGTGCCGACCGTCGGCCAGCCGGTGGGCGTCGCGGCGCTGGGCGCCGACCCGTCCTATCTGCTCCCGCCCGCTGCGGGCGCCGCGGTGCTGGCCCGGGTCGCTGCCGCGCCCGGCTCCATCACCACCGGTGACCTGGCCGTCATCGTGGCGGCCGACCTCGTCGAGGCGCTCGCCACCAGCCCGCTGGGGGTCCTGGACCTGGCCTCGGCCGTCCAGCCGGCGCTGGACGCCGCTGCACAGGCCGCGGGTGGCGCCCGCGCCGAAGCCGGCCAGCAACTTACCGTCGAGCTCGCTCTGGACACCCTTCTTGGCCGTCCCGACGCCTACCTCGTGCCGCTGACCGACGCCACCGGAGCGGTCACCGCGACCGTCGTCGTCTCGCTCGCCGTGGCCAGCGTGTCCCAGCCCGGTTTCGCCGTCAGCGGCGACCCCGGGTCGGCACCGGCCGGTGCGCGCACCATCGCCAGCACCCTCGCACCGCAGGTGCACCCCGGTCCCGCCGCAGGCCGGGCGACGTCGGCGGCGGAACGCCGTGGCGGGCTCAACCTGCTGAGCGACGTCGCCATGGAGATCACCGTCGAGCTCGGCCGCACCCGCATGACGGTCCGCGAGCTGCTCTCGCTCTCACCGGGCGCCGTGGTCGAGCTGGACCGGGCCGCGGGCAGCCCCGCTGACCTCCTGGTCAACGGGACGCTCATCGCCCGCGGGGAGGTCGTCGTCGTCGACGAGGACTTCGGCATCCGGATCACCGAGATCGTCGCCGCTGCCACCGATGTCGCCACCGAGGCGATGTCCTCCAACCGCGGTGCCGCGTGACCGACACCTTGAGCGTGTCGCTGCGGGTCGGTTTCTCGTTCGCGTTCGTCCTCGTGCTGATGTGGTCGGCGGCGCGGATCTTCCGCGGCAGGCTCACCGCCCGCGGCGCCGGCCTGATCGAGGTCGTTGCCCGCCAGCAGGTCACGCGCGGTGCGAGCATCGCGTTGGTGCGCATCGCCGACCAGGCTTACGTCGTCGGCGTCACCGAGCACGCCATCACTATGCTGGGCGAGCCGATCGCCGACCTCGCAAGCCTCGCCGTCGTCCCTGCCCCCACTGCCGGCGTTCCCGGCATCGGCATCCCGGGCACGCAAGCCCCGTCGACGAGCGGCACGAGCGCGACGTCGGCGACGAGGTTGATCGCGGCGCCCAGCCCGACGAACATGCAGAGCCCCACCACCGCGGCAGGCGCGCTCGGCGGCTCGATCCTGTCCCCGGCGACGTGGCGCCAGACCATTGCCGCCCTGCGCGATCGGACGGTGCGTCGCCGATGAACGCCCTCCCGCAGCGCCGCGCCCTCGCCGTCCTGCTGCTGACCGTGCTCGGTGGCCTCCTCGGCCTGGCCGTCAGCCTCACGGCGCCCGCGCCGGCCGCGGCGGCCGTCCACGTCGGCACGGCCCACGTCGGCACGGTCCACGTCGGCACGGTCCACGTCGGCACCGTCCACGGCGCAGCACCCGTCGCCGGCGTCAGCCTGCTCGCCGCCCCGAACCCCGGTCCGGTGGCGCCGGTCGACCCGAAGGCGCCCAAGGGCACCGGCGCGAACGACGGCACGATCTCGGTCAACATCGACAAGGTGGGGGACAAGCCGACCTCGTCCCTGTCGATCATCATGGGCATCACGCTGCTGTCGGTCGCGCCGGCCCTGCTGCTGATGATGACCAGCTTCACCAAGATCGTGGTGGTCCTCAGCCTGAGCCGCAACGCGCTCGGCCTGCAGGGCGTGCCGCCCAACCAGGTGATCACCGGCCTGGCGCTGTTCCTCAGCCTGTTCATCATGGGCCCGGTCCTCTCGGCGGTGAACCACGACGGCGTACAGCCCTATCTCAAGGGCGCCAAGACCCAGAGCCAGGCCCTCTCGGCCGGCATCAAGCCGCTGCGGGAGTTCATGCTCGACCACACCCGCAAGGAAGAGCTGGCGATGCTGTCCAAGGTCGCCGACAAGAAGCTGCCGGCCTCCCGGGCCGCTGTGCCGCTGACTACGCTCATCCCGGCCTTCGTGATCTCCGAGCTGAAGTCGGCGTTCATCATCGGGTTCGTCATCTTCGTGCCGTTCCTGGTGATCGACATCGTGGTCAGTGCCGCGCTGATGTCGATGGGCATGATGATGCTGCCGCCGGTGATGATCTCGTTGCCGTTCAAGTTGTTGCTGTTCGTCCTGGTCGACGGCTGGGGCCTCATCATCACCGCGCTCGTGCAGAGCTACCAGTGACCGACACCGACGTCGTGGGGATCGGCCTGCAGGCCATGATCGTCAGCGCCAAGTTGTGCGCCCCGATCCTGCTGACCGCGCTCGCGGTCGGCTTCGCCATCTCGCTGTTCCAGTCGGTGACCCAGATCCAGGAGGTCACGCTGTCGTTCGTACCGAAGATGATCGCCGTCGGAGTCGCGATCCTGATCAGCGGCAACTGGATGCTCGGCACCATGGTGACCTTCACCCAGCAGCTGTTCGCCCAGCTGCCGTCGCTGCTCGGCTCGGGCTAGCGGCTCCCGTGACGCTGGAGACACGGTGACCCTCGAGACGGCGTTCCCCGCCCTGCTCGCCTTGTTGTTGGCAGCGGTGCGCTCCGCGGCCTGGGTGGTTGTCAGCCCGCCGTTCGCCACCCGCCTGGTGCCCGGCTCGATCAAGGCCGTCATCGCGATCGCGCTGGCGCTTCCGATGGCTCCCGGGTTGGCCGTCGACCTGCCGCAGCTCGGCACGCCCGACCTGATCGCCGCGGTCCTGCTGCAGGCGCTGACCGGCGCCGGGCTCGGGTTCCTGACCTACCTGCTCTTCGCCGCGGTGCAGGCGGCCGGCGACCTGATCGACCTGTTCGGCGGCTTCCAGTTGGCATCCGCCTTCGACCCGCTGTCGATGTCGCAGAACTCGGTGTTCGGCAAGATCCACCAGTGGCTGGCCCTGACGCTGCTGTTCGCTACCAACGCGCACCTGATGATCATCAGGGGCTTCCTCACGTCGTACGACGCCATCCCCGCGACCAAGGGGATCGACCTGGCGCGGCTCGGGCCGGCGGTCATCACCGGGCTGGGGCAGTTCTTCGTCTCGGCGCTGGAGATCGCGGCACCGCTGGTCGCGGTGCTGTTCATGGCCGACGTCGGCCTGGGACTGCTCACCCGGGTGTCGCCGCAGCTCAACGCCTTCTCGCTGGGCTTCCCGATCAAGATCTTCATGACCGTGTCGCTGATCGGTTTCACCTTTCCCCTCCTGCCGGGCATCGTCGAGAACGTGGCCGAGGCCGGCACGAAGGCCATGCTGGCGGTGATGGGATCGTGAGCAGCGGCAGCGACAAGACCGAGAAACCCACCCCCAAGAAGATCAAGGACTCGCGCAAGGAAGGCCAGATCGCGCGGACCCAGGACCTGGGTGCGTGGGTGGTCGTGCTCGCCTCGATCTACATGATCAAGTACACCCTGCACAGCGGCGGCCCTCGCGTGCAGCGACTGTTCCGCGACGCCATGGAGATGATCGGTACGCCGAGCGAGGCGGGCGCCCTCGCGGTCCTCGTCGAGGGCGCGAGGGTCACTGCGCTTCTCGCCGTGCCGTTTGCCGTGGTGCTGTGCGCCGCCGGCGTCGCGGCCGGCGCGGCGCAGGGCGGGGTGCACCTGGCCACCAAGAACCTCAAGCCCAAGGTCGCCCGGCTCAACCCGATGAAGGGGTTCAAACGGATCGCCGGCCCCGAGGCCGGCTGGGAGGCGGTGAAGGCGGTCGCGAAGAGCAGCGTCGCGGCCTACCTCGCCTACAAGGCGGTCAAGGAACTCGCGCCCATCCTCGCCGGCTCCGGCTCGCCGTTCCTGAGCACGCTGGGCCTCGTGGCGGGGACCGCTGCGCGGCTGATGCGCGACGTCGCGATCGCCGGGCTGATCATGGGCCTGGCCGACTACGCCTACCAGAAGCGCAAGATGGACAAGCAGTTGAAGATGACCAAGGAGGAGGTCAGGCAGGAGAACAAGTCCTCCGAGGGCGATCCGCAGCTCAAGGGCGCGATCCGGCAGCGGCAGCTGGCGATGAGCCGCAACCGGATGATGTCGGCCGTCGCGGACGCCGACGTCGTACTGGTCAACCCCACCCACGTCGCGGTGGCCCTGCGTTATCAGGCCGAGAAGGGCGCCCCGCGGGTGGTCGCGAAGGGCCGCGGTATCGTCGCCGCCCGGATCCGCGAGGAGGCCGACAAGCACCGGATCCCGATGGTGTCCGACGTCCCGCTGGCCCGCGCGCTGGAAAAGGCCTGCAAGCTCGACCAGGAGATCCCCGCCGAGCTGTTCGCCGCGGTCGCGCAGGTCCTCGCGTTCGTGCTCGCCTTGCGGGCCAGGGGTTCCGCCGCAGGCACCCACCGGGTCCCTGTCCCCTCGCGTCGCTGACCCCCTCGCGTCGCTGACCCCGTCCCGTCGCTGACCTCGTCCCGCCGCTGACCCCGGCTTGCCCCTCACCCCGCTACGGGCAGCCCCTTCACCTCCGCCACGGTCAGGCAAGAACCGTTCCCACTCCAGGTCCACTTCGACTGGTGGGGCCGCCGCCGCCGCCCGTCGTAACGTCCGAACAAGCGGAGTCCATGGCGCACCCTTGTTCGGACGTTGTGGCGGCTCGGGCGGTCGGGCGGTCGGGCGGTCGGGCGGTCGGGCAGGTCGGGCGGCTCTGATCAGAGGTACATCGCGCGCAACTGGGGATCGAGCGTCGCGGATTCGCCGCCGGCCATGGTGGTGAGCACGGCTCGCATCCCGGCCACCGTGGCGTGCCCGTGCTCGCGAGCCAACTGTCGTTCTTGGCTCTGATGGAATGCCCTCGCCGCGGCGAGCGCCCGCCGCCCCCGCGGCGCCAGCTCCACCGGGCGGGCTCGGGCGTCGTGCGGGTCGGTCCGGCGACGTACGTAGTCGCGCTGCTCCATGTCCCCCACGAGCTGCGCCGCACCCTGCTTGCTGATCTCCAGCCGTACGGCGAGCTCGCTCACCGTCATCGCCCCCGCTGCGAGCGTCCGGAACACGAAGCCGTCCGATCGGCCGAGGTCGTCGAAGCCTTGCTCGGCCAGCGCTGACCGCAGTGCCCGGACGAACTCCTGGTAGGCCTTCGCGAGGAGCAAACCCAGGTCAGGCGCGGCCAGGTCCGGCGCGGCCAGGTCCGGCGCAGCTTGGTCGGTCATGCCTGCATACTAGACAAGCCAGCTTGGACAACCTAGCTTGTCTGTATGCCATCGACTTGTTTCGTCATCGCGTCCAACACCGCCCCCCGCTTTGAGCTGCCGGGCATCGCTTTCACCGGCATGGCCGCGCCCAGCCGGGGTTCCCGGGAGGTCTGCACCTGGATGATCACCGTCGCGCCCGGACTCGTCTCGCCTGAGGCACACTCGCTCGACCGCGACGAGGTGTTCACGGTGCTTGCCGGAACGCTTCGGCTGCACCCCGATGCCGAGCCGCTGCTCCCTGGTGATGCCGCGGTGGTGCCTGCCGGCGTTCCCATCCAGCTGTCCAACCCGGGGACCGAGGCGGCGCGCGCCTTCGTCGTCGTACCCGGTGGCTTTTCGGCGTCCGCCGCGGCCGGCACGCCCATCGCTACCCCGCCCTGGGCGCTCTAGCTCGCCGCACCACGGAGAGCGATCAAGGGATAGCGGGCCAGTGCCCGGCCGCCACAGCGTTTCCCACCGCCGCCGCCGGCCCCTCAGCTGGGACCGATGGGGCTGGCGAGTCCCGGTGGGACAGATAGGGCTGATGGGAGGGATGGGGCCGGCGAGACGGGAAGGCAGACGTGTTGGGGAAGGGATGGCGGAGAGAGGCGGAGGGGGAGGAGGGGGGAGGGCTCAAGAACGGCGCGCGGGATGCCGACATCACTAGAGCCAGGACGGCACACCGCACCAACGGCCACGGACTCGGTCGCTCAACTGCGTCGCACCCAGAAGAGGTTCCGTGCCGTCCACTCCCGCCCCTCCTTCCGCTAGCCGCGGCGCCTCCGCTCCCAAACCCGGTGGCAAGAAGGTCGCGACGATCGCCATCCCGCTCGCCATCGTCGCGATCGTGGTCATGCTCGTCGTGCCGATGCCGGCGGTCCTGCTCGACGTCCTGATCGCCGCGAACATCGCGTTCGGCCTGCTGATCCTGCTGATCGCCATGCAGGTCAAGCGCCCACTGGACTTCGCCGTCTTCCCGTCGCTGATCCTCGTCGCGACGCTGTTCCGGCTCGCCTTGAACGTGAGCTCGACCCGCCTGGTGCTGCTCGACGGCTACGCCGGCAAGGTGATCGAGGCGTTCGGGCACTTCGTCATCGGCGGCTCGCTGGTCGTCGGCCTGGTGGTCTTCCTGATCCTGGTCGTCATCCAGTTCCTCGTCATCACCAACGGCGCCGGTCACGTCGCCGAGGTCGGGGCCCGGTTCACCCTCGATGCCATGCCGGGCAAGCAGATGGCCATCGACGCCGACCTCAACGCCGGTCTCATCGACGAGACCCAGGCCCGTCGCCGTCGCGAGGACGTCAGCGCGGAGGCAGACTTCTACGGCGCGATGGACGGCGCCAGCAAGTTCGTCAAGGGCGACGCCATGGCTGGCATCGTCATCATCATCATCAACCTGTTCGGCGGCTTCGCGATCGGCATGGTCCAGAAGGGCTTGCCGCTGTCCGAGGCCATCTCGAAGTACAGCCTGCTGACCATCGGCGACGGTCTCGTCACCCAGATCCCCGCTCTCCTGCTATCGGTGGCCACCGGGCTGATCGTGACCCGGTCGACCACCAAGGGCGGCATGGGCGAGGACATCGTGCGCCAGTTCGGGGCGCAGCGGCACGCGCTGCGGCTCGGCGGCGGCTTCGTCATGGCGCTGGCCCTGATCCCCGGCATCCCGAAGCTGCCGTTCCTCATCGTCGGCGGCGCGATCCTGTTCGTCGCCCAGCGGCTGCCGCAGATCACCGAGGACGAGCTCGAAGAGATCGCGGCCGACGAGTCGGCCGCCGCGGCGGCGATGCCCAACGCCGACTCGCCCGAGAGCCTCGCCGACGCCATGCGTATCGACCCCATCGAACTCGAGCTCGCCCCAGACCTGCTCGACCTGGTGGACCCGGCGGTCGGCGGCGACCTGCTCGATCGCGTTCGCGCCCTGCGCCGCAAGGTGGCCGTCGACCTCGGCCTGGTGCTGCCGCGCGTGCGCACCCGGGACAACCTCGACCTGCCGCTCTCGACGTACGCCGTGCGCCTGAACGGTGTCGAGGTCGCCCGCGGCGAGGCGCCTCCCGGCTGCATCCTCGCGATCGGGGATGCCATCGACATGCTGCCCGGTCGCGCTACAGTGGAACCCGTGTTCGGGCTTCCGGGCAAGTGGGTCCCGATCGAGTTGCGCCACCAGGCCGAGATCGGCGGGGCAACTGTGGTCGACCGGGCCTCTGTCCTCACCACCCACCTGGCCGAGGTCGTGCGGGTCAACGCCGCGCAGCTGCTCGGCCGCGAGGACGTCCGGATGCTTACCGAGATGATCAAGCGCACGCACCCCTCGGTCGTCGAGGAGCTGACGCCGGCGATCCTCTCGCTGGGCGAGGTGCAGCGCGTCCTGCAGGCCCTGCTGGCCGAACAGGTGCCGATCCGCGACCTGGTCCGCATCTTCGAGAGTCTTTCCCTGCGGGCACGTACGTCGACCGACGTCGAGGGGCTCGTCGAGGCGATCCGCGCGACACTCGGGGCCGCGGTCGCCACGCCGTACCTCGTGGACGGCAGGCTCCCCGTGCTCACCTTCAATCCGCGACTCGAGCAGTCGTTGCTCGAGTCGGTGCGACCGGCTGAGACCGGCTCGTTCCTGCTCCTGGACGGCGAGCGGGTCGAGTCGCTGCTGCGAGACGTCGCGCAGGCCCTCGACCTCGCCGAGCAGACCGGCCGATCGCCGGTCCTGGTTTGCTCCCCTCAGATCCGCGCCGCTGTGCGGCGCATCCTTGGCACGTCGCTTCCCCGGTTGCCGATCCTCGGCTACGGCGAGGTCGGCAACGGCCAGAACATCGACACGATAGGGGTGGTGGGCGGTGCCTACGCAGCTATTGCTTGAGGGTCCGGACATCGAGGCGCTGCTGGCCCGGGTGCGCGAGGAACACGGCCCGGACGTCCGCATCGTGGCGGCGGACAAGGTGCGCAGCGGCGGGTTCGCCGGGTTCTTCGCGCACGAGCGCTACGCCGTGACGATCGAGATCGGTGCAGACGTTACAGACGGTGCAGCCGGTGCTGACGGCCTCGACGGTGAAAACCTGTCCGCCCAGCCCCCCGCGCCGGCCGCTCCCGCCCCCGTCGTCCCTCGGCCGGTTGCGCCGCCCACGTCGTGGCCGAAGGCTGGCACACCCGGCCGCTGGGACCTCCCCGAGGCTGCCGGTGTGCCCGGCTCATTGCTGGAGTTGGCGGCTGCTATCGATGCCGTCGAGGCAGCGCAGGCCGCCGAGGCCGGAATCGTGATGAGCACTGCCGCGATGGACCGGTCTCCCGCTGCGAACAGTGGAGCCGAGGACGCACACAGGGCCAACGACACTCGCGGCGTCGAGTCGGCCAGGGAACGCAACGGCTACTCCGGACCGCCGCCGGTGCTCTCGACCGATGGCGCCGACTTCGCCGAGATCCTGGCGGGGTTGGCCCGCTCGACCCAGGTCGTGACACCGGTCAACGGGGCGGCGGCGACGGTCCGGCCGTTTGTCCCCCTTACGATCCGGCGCGCTGAAATGGACCGCGCCGCAGCTACGGGGGCCTCTGGGGTGCACGCCACGCCGCCCACCGCCGTGCCGCCGCCCGCCGTGCCGCCGCCCGCCGTGCCGCCGCC
>JBBRHF010000037.1:0-26248 GCA_038223055.1 Actinomycetes bacterium
GAGTGCCACGGCCTCGAGTTCGGTGGTGAGTTCGCGGAGTCGGCGGGCGTTGTCCAGGAGCGGGCGTAGCGCGTCGGCCTGGCTGGTGTCCAGGGTGCGGGTGACGGTCTTGTTGTTGACCTTGCGGGTCCAGGTCAGGTAAGGCCCGTGGAGTTGTGGCGGCTCGGCGTGGCAGCGGCAGCCGGTGTTCCCGCAGCGGGTCCGTCGCTCGAGCAGGCTGCCCGGTAGCGGCGGGCCCAGGGCTGCGATCTCGGCTGCAATCTCGGCTCGCCGGCGGTTCAGTGCGGCGGGTCCGACACGAGTGTTGGTGCGGCGTGGCATCCCACATCTCCCGGCTTGAAGTAACACTACTTGAAGTACAGGTACTTCATGTTCCGTTCCTCAGGCTAGCAAAGAGACCACTCCGCGCGACCGCCGCACCGAGTGGCTGGCCTCGGGGGTGTTCGACAAGCTCGTCGAAGGGGCCATCGCCGGCTAGCGGGAGTTTCCTGGATAGTGCTGCCTGCGGGGTCAAACGTGCAGTTCAGCGGGGGCGCGGGGGCTGCTGGGTTGTATTTACCCAAGTCATGCACCGGGGGGTGTACGTGTCGAGTTTGAACAAGTCGTAGAGACGTTTCTGGGTGGCGTCGAGGTCGGTGGGGATGCGTTGCGCGCGGGGTCAACCTTTGTTCCCGGTGGAGTAGAGCAGGACGGTTTCTTCAATGCCGCCAAGGGTCCCGAGCAGTTCGCGGACGCTGAGTTTCAGGTCGGCTTGGTGTGCTTGCGGCGCATCAGGTGCGCCAGGGCCAGGGCGAGCACGCAGGAGAACACGTGGACCCTGATCTTGGGTTCGGTCCAGTGGAACATCGGGGAGAAACCGACCAGGTGGGGGTCTTTGAGTTGGCGGGACAATGACTCGACGTCGTTTTGGGAGCGGTAGCCGGTGACGACCTCGGTCACCGTCCACTGGTCTTGGTCGGTGACCAGGACGCGTTTGCCGAATGTCTCGGTTTCCAGGGCGCGGCGGACGGTTTTGTCGATCACCCAGGTCAGGCGCATCTCGGCGGGGTCTGCCCGGTCAGGTCGGTGTTCAGGACCCGGTTCACCCAGCGGGGCCGGGTGATCCGGGTGATCTCGGCTTCCATGGCGGGGCGGTCGCGGCGGGTCTTGCCGCGGGCCAGCGTGGCGGCGAGTTCGGTCAGGGCTCGGGTGGCTTTGGCCAGGGTCTGGTCCAAGCCGCGGGCTTGGGCGGCGCGCAGACTCACCGAGTGGGTCAGGATGACCCGCCCGTCGGTGCCGTACACCGCGGCGCGGGTGTCGTAGGCGGACAGGCCGGGGAACTTGACCGCGGTCGACCGGGCGGCGGCGCCGGGCCGGCAGGGCGAGCAGGTCCGGGTGCTCACTGGGGGGCAGGGACCCGACGAAGTGCAGCCCGGTCTGATCCAGGTGCGCGAAGTTCGCGGCGCTGTTCTGCCCGGCGTCGAACACCACGGTGGGTCCGGCCCCGTCGTGGTCCCCGGGGAACAGGGTGCGGTAGCGGGAGGTGAGTTCGTCGAGCACGTCGGCGAACTGGGTCACGTCGGGGCGGTCCCCGGGGTAGGGGTGGGACACCAGCGGCACCGCGCCGTCGCGGGTGACGACCCAGACCGAGCCCGACCAGACGCAGGTCGTGGCCTTTCTGTTTGGCGTGGCCGCGTCGGGCGATCGGCGCGCGGTCGTTGGTGGAATCGATGAAGGTCGCGGATTTGGTCATGTCCAACGCCAACGCGGAGGCGTCCAGGTCGAACTCGGTGACCATCGCGGTGTTGAGCACCCGTTCGGCGGCGACCAGCTTGGCGGTGTCCAGGGCGTTCATGGCGTCCCAGAACCGTCGGTGGTCAGTCGCCGGGACCGCAACCTTGGTGAACCTGGGCCCGCGGTGGTAGCCCACCAGTCGGCGAAGCCCAGCTTCGAGCACGGCGCGACGACCCGGTTCAGGGTGGCCAACGCCAGGTAGGTCCCCACCGTGGCCCCGGCGTCGGCTCGCCGGTCCCCGCACACCTCGTCGATGGCCGCGGCGACCCGCAGCCCGCCCCAACGTGGCCCACTCCGCGGCCAGGTCCCCGAACTTCTTGTGCTGGGTGCGTTCCGGGGTCCCGGCAGGTGCCCCCGCGAGGCGGGCGGTGACTTCTTCAGCGCTGCCGAGGTACTGCTGGTCCACGATGCGGGGTTTGCCGTTCACCCGCGCGGATTCCACCAGGTAGTTGTAGGTCTGGTTCCCGCGCTTCTTCCCCACGATCGACGGCATATATGGGTAAGACACTCCTCGGGTCGCCGCGTCCAGCACCGACACGCGAATTCCCCAAGACCACAGAGGGTTTCTTGCCCTCGCCAGGTCAACCAAAGTGGCGCAAGATCAAACTATCTAGGAAAGTCCCGCTAGACCCTCCGCGGGGTCAGGGGATGGTGACGGGGACGCCGGCGCCTGCGGCGGACTCGAAGCTGTCGTCCACAAGGACGACATCGCGGCCCCGCCTGTCGAGCAGCGATGCGGCGATCGATGCCCGGTAGCCCGACGCGCAATAGACCCAGACTTGCCCGTGCGCTACCTCCTCCAGGCGTCCCACCAGCTCGTGGACGGGGATGTGCTGCGAGCCGGTGACGTAACCCGCCGCTCGCTCATCCGTCCGCCGGGTGTCGAGCACCCCGACCCGGTCGGCGCGCTCGCTCAGGGCCGACGCGAGTGCCGCGAAGTCCGCCACGTGGAAGGACGCCACCCCGGCTCCGCCGGGCGACAACGCACCGTTCACGACCGCGGCCCCGGCCGGCCGATCAACCCCGATGCGCGCCAGCGCGCACTGCGCCGACGCGATCTGGTCGCGCGAGTCACCCAGCAACGTCAACGGTTCCCCCCAGGGCAGGAGCCAGCCGACATAGGTCGCGAAGCCGTCCGCCAGCTCGAACCCCACCGTTCCTGCGAGGTGCCCGGCGGCGAAGGCTCTCCGGTGCCTCAGGTCCACGACCCAGCCGCCCGCCTCCACGCGGCGCCGGAGCTCGCGGGCATCCACCAGCTCCGGAACCACCGGCGACCACGGCTGGGGACCCGCGGCGTTGATGGTGCTCATGTGCGCGTAGTAGGCCGGGTAGGGGACCAGGCCCGCGAGAAGCCATTGGACGTACGTGGGCTCGTCCAGCGTCAGGGCTGGGTTCAGGACCAGCTGCTCCCCGACCGTCGAGCCGTCCGCCGTGATCGGCGCCGACGAGCAGAAGCTACCGAAACCGTGCGTAGGATAAACTTTCGCCGCCGACGGGAGCTCGCGGGCCAGGCGGCGCACTGAGTGGAACTGATCCCGGGTCAGTGCCAGCGTCTGCTCGCAGCCGAACAGGTCGGTGCGTCCGGCCGAACCGAACAGCATCGAGCCGCCGGTGAAAACACCCGCGACCTGGTCGTCGCACGCCAGCGCGTAGCTGACGTGGTGCGGAGTGTGCCCAGGCGTATGCAGCACTGTCACCCGCAGTGCCCCGCCTTCGATAACGTCACCGTCGAACGCCGCCCGGCACTGAAAGTCGACGACTGCGGTGCCCGGCACGACATACGTCGCGCCCGTGCCGCGGGCGAGCTGCAGGCCGCCGGAGATGTAGTCGTTGTGCAGGTGCGTCTCTAACACGTGGGTGATCCTGACACCCAGCGTCTCGGCCAGCGAGAGCACCCGGTCGACGTCACGCTGCGGATCGATCACCAGGGCGACCGAGCCGTCGCTGACAACATAGCTGCGGTCGCCGAGGCTCGCTGTCTCGATGATGTCGACCCGGAGCCTGGTGGCTGCCTCGTTCGATCGAGCTAGGACGGGCATACCGAGGACGTTACGGATCGCTGCCGAGGTGCTCGACAGCCCAGCCGGGTGAACGACCGCCGGTTGTTGGGCCGCCCACGACGGCAGGCGCAGTCCGACCTTGCCGCAAACGGATAGGTGCTGGGCCTCGTCAAGGCCCAACACCCATCCGATCGTTCATCGAGCGCGGCGGTTACTTCTTCTCGGCCTCGAGTTCCTTGCGCACGATCGCGGCGCCGTCGGCGAGGGCGCGCAGCTTGCCCTGTGCGATCATCCGCGGCAGGTTAATCAGTCCGCAGTCGGTCGACAGGCCGAGCTTCTCCGGCGCGACGACGGCGAGCACCGCGCGGATCCGGTCGGCGACCTCTTCCGAGGTCTCGGTGATGGTGCTCTTCACGTCGACGATGCCGGCGACGAAGTCCTTCTGCCAGTCATTGTCCTTCAACGGCTGCAGGTCACCGGCGCCGATGCGCGCGACCTCGTAGTTCAGCGCATCGATGTGCGCGTCGTTGACCTTCGGGAAGATCGCGAGCGCCCGGTCCGGCGCAGCCGCCGCCGACGGACGGTGGTCGAGTACCCACGCGCCGTACTCTCGCTCCTCCTCGTCCGGGAAGTAGCCCGGCGTGCCCGAGTAGTTGCCCCAACAGGTGTGCACCCAGAACTGGCAGTCCACGCCCTCAGTGGCCGCGTTGAGCGCCTCGATCTCCCAGTCGCCCATGCCGTAGGGCCAGACGAACTCGTCGAGCTGGATGATGTCGCAACCGTTGTCGGCGAGCTCCTTGAAGTCCTCGTTGAACGCCTTAGCGATCGCCATCGCGAGGTCTTTGGTCTCGCTGTAGTACTGGTTGGTCGTCGCGGCGGCGAGCACCTGGATGCCGGTGTAGGAGATCTTCACCGGCTTCTTGGTGGCCTTGCGCGTCGCCCGCAGCGTCGCCAGGTGGAACGGGTGCTCGCGGCGGACCTCGCCGACGCAGGTGGGCGAGAACAGCGTCGAGTAGATCGGCAACCCGATCGGCGGCCCCGACATCTTGTAGCCGCCGAGCCGCTGGTAGTAGTGGTAGATGATCTGGCCGTACGGCGAATCGCCGCCATACACACGGCCGTCACTGATCACGTCGATGCCCGCGGTCTCCTGGTCGCGCACGATCGCGCCGACCGCGTCCTCGAACGCCTCCCGGCTGATGGCGTCGTACACGAACTCGCCTTGGGGGTAGACGGCGAACGGCTGCCCGTCATACCACCGTGGGTTGGGGTAGTTGCCCACCATCGTCGTCGGCAGCAACACGTCCTGCGATCCGATCCGCATGCTCGGCCCTCTCGTCATTGGGAGGCCAGCGCCTCTCCGCCGTGCCCGTCGGCCGTAGGCTAGGACCGCAACGACCTCCGGTTCTCCGTCGTGCCGTGGCTAAACCGGTGCCCGAACCTCGTCCTGCGCGGGTGAAAAGTCGACCCTGACCCGCCAGTCGACGGCGACGGCTCCGCTGGCAGTCACGAGCACAGGGTTGAGGTCGAGCTCCGCGATCTCGGGAACCGCGGACAGCAGGTCACCCACGGCGCGTACGACGTCTGCCGCCGCGCCGACGTCGACCGGTGCCGCCCCGCGCGGGCCGGTCAGCAGCGCGTGACCTCGCAGCGAGGTCAGCAGCTGCAGCGACTCGTCGTGATGGAGCGGCGCCATCGCGAACGAGGCGTCGTCGAGCACCTCGACCAGCACGCCACCGGACGCGACCATCACCAGCGGCCCGAACTGTGCGTCGCGCAGACCGCCGACCGCGAGCGGCACGCCGTCAACCTGCGGCTGCACCAGCACCTGCGCGCCGTCAACGTGGGCTAGCAACGACGCCACCGCCGCGCGCAGCGCCGGCTCGTCGGCCAGACCGAGCCGCACCCCGCCGACGTCGGACTTGTGCACCAGGGAGGGGTGCGCGGCCTTCGCCACGACCGGCCACCCGAGACGACCCGCGGCGGCAACTGCCTGGTCGGCCGTCGCGCAGAGCACGGTCTCGACGACCGGCACACCGGCAGCCGACAGCAGCCGCGCCGCAGCGTCGGGCGCGAGCAGTCCCTCGGTCAGCGCTGGCAGGCCGGCCGGACGCGACGCAACGGCCGGTCGCGCACGCGCCCACGACCGTGCCTCGCCGTACCGCACCGCATGGCCAACCGCGCGCGCCGTACGTTCAGGCCAGTCGAAGCAGGGCACGCCGGCCTCCTGCAGCACGTCGGCGCCGCCGCGTTCGGCGCGCGCGGTGACCCAGCAGACATACACGGGTACGTCGACACCGTCTGCGTGCAGTCGCGTCACGACGTCGCGCAGCCTGCTCACCGCGGCGTCGTCGGTCGCCGCGCGCTGCAGCAACACCGGCACCACCACATCGATCTCGCCGGACCGCGCCAGCAGGTCGGTGAGCAGCGGGTAAAGCTCCGCGTAGCGCGCCCACACCGTCGTCAGGTCGACGGGGTTGGTCGCGCTGCCGTGGGCGGGCAACAGCGCCCTCACCGAGTCCTGCAGCGCCGCCGAGAGCTCGGGCACCTCAAGGCCCTCGTCGGCGAGCAGGTCGGCGAGCTCGACCCCGGTGCCGCCGGAGTTGGTGATGACCGCCACCCGCCGACCGCGCGGCACCGGCTGCTGGTCGAGAGCACGCGCCGCGTCCATCATCTCCAGCCCGGAGCGGGTCAGCACGACGCCCGCCTGCCCGAGAGCGGCGCGCCACACCCGCTCGTCGCCGGCCAGCGCGGCGGTGTGCGAGACGGCGGCCCGCGACCCAGCCGCAGAGCGACCGGTGCGCGCGACGACCACGGGCTTGTGTGGCGTGATCGCCGCGGCCGCCTCGGCGAAGGCGCGGCCATCGGGCAGTGACTCTAGGAAGAAGCAGACCGTGCGGGTCACGTCGTCGGCGCCGAGCCAGCTGAGCAGCTCGGCGTCGGTGAGGTCGGCCTTGTTGCCCGCGGCCAGCACCTTCGCGAACCGCGCGCGCTCGTCGAGAGCGACGGTGTGGATCGCCATGCCGTAGGCACCCGACTGGGTCACCAACGAAATGCCGCCGCCACCGGTCGGCAGCCCCTGCGTCATCGTCGCGTTGAGGGGCAGGTCACAGTTCTGCACGCCGAGGCAGTTGGGGCCAACGACGCGTACCCCGCCGGCCCGGCCAGCAGCGAGCAGCTCGGCCTGCAGCCGTGCACCCGCTTGGCCCGTCTCGGCGAAGCCGCCGCTGACCACGACGACAGCCCGCACGCCAATGCTCGCGGCGTCACGCACCACATCGACCGCCGCAGCAGCCGGCACGACGACGATGGCGAGGTCGATCTGTCCCTCGACGTCACGCAACGACGTGAATGCCTTGACGCCGAAGACTGTGGCCACCGTCGCCGTCACCGGCACCACCTCGCCGGGAAACGACTCGAGGTTATGCCAGAAGACCGTGCCCATCCTGCCCGGCTGCTCCGACGCACCGACCAGCGCGACCCGCCGCGGCGCGAAGACCGCGGTGAGTGACTCGCTCAGGGGGCGCACGCTGCGCCGGTGCGGAGAGCCTGCGCGGTGGTCAGCATGCGCACGCTGCCCCCGTGTGCGCGTGAAAGGTGCGCGCCAGCTCGACGGGCGAGAACTCCGAGCGTCGCACGCCCAGCGGGTCGATGCCGCGCAGCGCGGCGAGCGCCGCCGCACCGGGCGGCGGCACGGTGCGCACGTCGGCTGCGACCCGCAGCTCGAACCCCGTCACCGCGCGCACGTCGTCGATGGTCACGTCGGGGAACATCTGGCGCAGCCGGGCGTGTCCGGTCTCGTCGTAGTCGAAGACGCCGAGCTCGGTCACCAGCCACTGCGGCCCGCCACCGGTGAAGCCGAGCTCCTGCCTCGTGCCCTCGCGGGTGCGGTGGCCGATGTCGGTGACGAAGCTGCACTGCTCGACCAGGGTGCGGCCGGCGCGGTGCCGGGTGGTCCAGAGGCTGAGGCTGCCGACGGTGGCTGACAGATTGCAGCCGCCGCCGCCACCGCCGAGCTTCACCTTCGGTGATTCGATCGACCCGACGACGGTGACATTGGTGCTGCCGTAGGCGTCGATCTGTACGCCGGACAGGAACATCCGGTCGACGTCACCGCGCACAGCAGCGTCGAAGAACTCCTCGAAGCGCATCCGGTATTCCGCGCCCTGCTGCAGCACCACGTCGTTGCCGGTCGGCGGGATGAACGGCGGGTCGGGGTTGACGGCGTAGGTCGCCCCCTCGACCAGAAGCATGTCGCGTGCGTGGGTGCGGCGCGCGAGGTGCATGGCGACCTGCGCGCACGGACTGCCGAACCCGTGGAACACCGTCTCCTTGTCGCGGATCGTGCGGGCCAGCGCGACGACGAACCACTCGTCGATCGTGTAGGTCGCCTCGCTCATGAGTAGAGCTCCTGCCAGGCGGAGGTGGAGTCGGACCAGGTACCGAGCCGGGCGAGCGCCTCGTCGCCGACGACCTTCCGGTAGCCCGCCTCGTCGGGCACCCCGGTCACGAACGTGTCCAGGTAGCCGGTGAGCGCGGCACCGCCCGCGGTCGCTGCGGACACGTACGCCGCAAGGTGAGGGCGGTCGTAGGCGTATCCCGGATAGCACGACGTCGGGTGCGCACCGAAGGGCACCTCGCTGACGGCGATGACAAGGTGGCCGGGTACGGTGATGCCGGCCCGCCCGACCTCGTCGAAGCCGGCGATCCGGTCGACGGTGGCGATCACGTTGCGCGACGCCGCCGCGAACCGCTCGTCGAGCACGTAGGGCTGCTCGAGGTGCAGGTTGCCGCGCCGGTCGCCGAGCGGCGCGTGGATCAGCGCGACATCGGGCTGCAGCGGCGGCACCGCGACCAGCGTCTCGCCGGTGAAAGGGCAGACCACCTCGCCGTACTCCGGGTGCAGGCCCCGGATGTCGGAGCCCTTCACGCCGCGCACCGCCATGAATGGCAGGCCCAGCTCCGCCGCCCGCAGCTGCGCCAGGATGGTGGCGCAGCAGCTCTCGCGTACGTCGATCGTGCCGCCCTCCGCTGCCCGCCGGTAGGCGGGTGCCAGCCCGAGGTCCTGCTCGAAGCCGACGTAGCTCTCCTCGCAGACGGCCAGCGCACCGGCCGCGACGAGCAAGTCGACGTCGATGCTGTGCGCCGAGCCGACGACGTGCAGCCCGGTGCGGCCCTGCCTGATCAGCTCGCGCACCAGAGCCATCGGCAGCCGCGCCGACAGGCCGCCGCCGAGCGCCACCAGCGCACCGTCGCGCACCCTCCCGGCCGCCGCCTCGAGCGGCTCCAGCTTGTCTGATCCGGTGTGGAACGCCATTACTGCGCCGTCATGCCGCCGTCGGCGGCGATCGTCGAGCCGGTCACGAAACCGGCGTCGTCGCTGGCCAGGAACAGCGCAACGGCAGCGATCTCCTCGGGCGTGCCGAGCCGGCCGATGGGGTACTTCGTGACGGTCATCGCGAGCCCCTTGCTCATGTCGCCGTCGCCGCGCGCGGTCAGCATCGGCTCCATCAGCGGCGTGAAGACGGTGCCGGGGCAGATCACGTTGACCCGGATGCCGCGCGGCGCGAGGTCGACCGCCATCGATCGGGTCAGCGCGACGACCGCGCCCTTGGCCGCGCAGTAGGCCGCGAAGTTGGCGACGCCGACCAGCGCCGCGACCGAGCCCTGGTTGACGATGGCGCCGCCACCGTTGGCCTCGAGGTGCGGAACCGCGGCGCGCGAGGTGAGGAACGTGCCCTTCACGTTGACGCCAAAGCACAGATCCCAGTCGTCCTCGGTCGCCTCGGCCACCGAGCCCTTGCTGCCGATGCCGGCGTTGTTGTAGACGACGTCCAGCCGGCCGAGCTCCGACACGGTGCGCTCGACCGCTGCGCCGATCGCGTCGGCATCGGTGACGTCCGCGGCCACCCCGATCGCGCGCCCGCCCTCGGCGACGATCGCGTCGGCCGTCTCCTTCGCGGCATCCTCGCGCAGGTCGACCACGGCCACCGCCGCGCCCTCGCGCGCGAACAGCTCCGCAGTCGCCCGGCCGATGCCTGATCCGCCGCCGGTGATGAGACCGACCTTGCCCTGCAGTCTTCCGGTCACAGCTGCTCGCTCTCGTGGATGGGATGGTGGTGGTCGGGAGTCATCGAGTCACAACGCGGTCCATCCGCCATCGACCAGGAACGCGTTGCCGGTCATGTAGGCCAGCCGCTCGGAGGCCAGCACCGAGATGGCGTCGGCGATCTCCTCCGGCTGGGCGACCCGGCCCAGCGGGATCGCCGACTCGACCCTGGCGCGCAGCTCAGGCACGTCGAGGCGCCACTGGGTCATCGGGGTCTGCACGAAGCCCGGGCAGACAGCGTTGGACCGGATGCCGTGCGCGGCATAGTCGACCGCGACCGACTTCGCCAGCATCAGCGCCGCGCCCTTCGACGACGTGTAGGCGGCGCGGCCCGGGAACGCCACCAGCCCCGCTGACGAGGCGACCGTGATGACATGCCCGGACTGCTGCGAGAGCATCGTGGGCAGCACGGCGCGGGTGCACAGGAACACCCCGCGCACGTTGACGCCGAAGACCTTGTCCCAGTCGTCGGCCGGCGTCTCGTGCAGCACGGTCGCAGCCGCCGACCCGGCGATGCCGGCGTTGTTGACCAGCACGTCGATGCGACCGAACGCCGCCAGCACCGCCTCGACCGCTGCGGTCACCGAGGCCTCGGACGACACGTCGGTCGGCAACTCCAGCTCGGCGGTGCCGTCACCCGTCGAGAGGTCGAGCGCCGCGACGCGCAGCCCGTCCTTCACGAGTGCGGCAACGGTGGCCCGTCCGATGCCGGAGGATCCTCCGGTGACGACGGCGACCCGGCCCTCGACCGAGGCACTCATGCCGGCACCGACGCCGTGCGCGCCGACAGCGCGCGCTGGGCGGCGAGGATCACCGGCTCGTAGACGGGCGCGTAGGGCGGCGCGTAGGACAGGTCGAGGTCGGCCAGGTCCTCGACAGTCAGGCCGGCGTGCAGCGCGGTGGCGACGACGTCGATGCGCTTCGCGACGCCGTCGGTGCCGACCAGCTGGGCGCCCAACAGCCGCAGACCGTCGTGCACGAGGCGTACCGTCACGGGCTGGCTACCCGGGTAGTACTTCGCCCGAGACTTGCCCTGCGTGTCCGTCGCGACCGCGTGCAGTCCGTGCGCGACGGCCTCCGTCAGGGTCAGGCCGGTGCGCGCCACGGCCAGGTCGAACACCTTCACGACCGCCGTCCCCACGATGCCGCGGAACCGCGCGTCTCCGCCGGCGGCGACGGTGCCCGCGACCCGGCCGGTCTTGTTGGCGGCCGGACCGAGCGGGACGTAGGCCGGGGCGCCGAGCACTCGGTGGAGCGGCGCGATGCAGTCGCCGCACGCGAAGACGCCGGGCAGGCTGGTGCGCATCTGCTCGTCGACCAGCAGCGCGCCACCGGGCACCGTGCGCGCGCCGGCGGCCGACGCGACACCGCCAGACGCGCGTACGCCGACTGCGACGACGACCGCGTCGACGCTGACGGTGCCGCCCGTGGTGACGGCCTGCAGCACCGGCCCGGCCCGGTCGACGCGCTCCAAGGCGGTGGACAGGCGAAGGTCCACGTCGTGGCGACGCACTTCCCGCTCGACCAGCGTCGCGATGGGCTCGCCGACGTTGGGCATCACCTGCGGCAACATCTCGACGACCGTGACGGTCACTCCGCGCTCGTGCAGAGCCTCGGCCATCTCCAGTCCGACGTAGCCCCCGCCGACGACCAGCGCCCGGCCGATGCGGCCGGCGTCGAGCAGGCCGCGCAGCTGCACCGCCGACTCGAGCGTGCGCACGGTGAACACCGCGTCGTCGTCGAGGCCCGGCAGCGGCGGCACGACGGCCGCGCCGCCGGCCGCCACCACCAAACTCCGGTAGCCCAGCGTGTGGTCGCGACCCCCGTGGCGGAAGGTCACCGTGTGCTTGTCGGCGTCCATCGACACGACCCGGGCGCCGGTGCGCACGTCGAGTCGGCGCCGCTCGCGGAAGGTGTCCAGCGGGTAGGCCAGCAGCTGGTCGGCGCGGGGCACGGCGCCGGACAGGTAGTAGGGCAGGCCGCACAGGCCGTAGGCGACGTCGGGGCCGGCCTCCAGCACCACGATCTCGAGTCCGGGGTCGACGCGACGGGCGGCCGACGCGGCCGACATCCCGGCCGCTCCACCGCCGATCACCACGAGTCGTGCGCTCACGGCGGCCTCCCAGTCGTCGGGCGGCAACGCTAGGAACCTGCGGCCCGCCACTCCATGCCCCGGGAGGGCAAGGAAACGGCCGTCGTTGGTCCTGGCGGAGCAGAGACACCCAGGAGCCCGCCGCCTACCGTCGCAGCGTCGCTCGACGAAGGGGTCTTAGCCGATGTGGGACTGTCCGGACTTCCTCGACCTGCCGCCGCGCACCAGCAAGCCGCGCTACCACGGCCTGACCCACGTGCTGGACAAGGGCGTCCCGGTCGAGTCGCTGGAGCAGCTGCTCGTGCAGGCCGGTCACCTAGTAGACGTGCTGAAGGTCGGCTGGGGCATCGCCTACGTCGACCCGACCATCATGCAGCGTGTCGCGCGCTGCGACGCGGCCGGTGTCACCGTGTCACTGGGCGGCACCCTGCTGGAGATCTGCGTCGGCCAGGGCAAGGTCGACCAGCTGCGCCGCTGGGCGCTAGACCTCGGCGTGCACGCCCTCGAGGTGTCCAACGGTCTGGAACGGCTGACCCGCCCGGACAAGGCCGAGCTGATCCGCATGTTGTCCCGCGACTTCGTCGTGCTCGCCGAGACGGGCGCGAAGGACAGCCACTCACCGGTGGTCACCGCGGACTGGCTGGACGAGATGGAGGCCGACCTGGAGGCCGGCGCCCGGTGGGTCATCGCCGAGGGGCGAGAGAGCGGCACCGTCGGCATCTACGACGAGCAGGGCA
Organism: Actinomycetes bacterium; assembly: GCA_038223055.1. GTDB lineage: Bacteria > Actinomycetota > Actinomycetes > JACCUZ01 > JACCUZ01 > JBBRHF01. The sequence goes on from JBBRHF010000037.1 coordinate 12,712, forward strand.
GGGTGCGTGAGTCGCTGGTCGACGCCATCGTCGACCGGGTGCCGGTCGAGCGGGTCATCTTCGAGGCCCCGCAGAAGCACCAGCAGGTGTGGTTCGTCGAGCACATCGGCCCCGACGTCAACCTCGGCAACGTGCCGACGTCGGAGGTCCTCGCGCTGGAGACGTTGCGGCTCGGCTTGAGGGCCGACACCGCGCTGACCGTGCGGCGCGCGGAGGCGGCGGGATCCAGGCAGCCCCGATGATCGAGACGCCCGCTCCCAACACCGTCACCCGCCCCTACCGCGGGCTTTCGGTGCAGGAGACCGACGTGCCCCTCACCGAGGTCGACCTCATACCTTGGCTGCTGGGTCGCGAGGTCTACCGGCGCACCGAGTTCCTCGTGCTGCGCAACGCGGGCGAGACCGCTGTGGTCGCGGTGCGCAAGGAGTCGTTCGAGCCGCTCTTCTCCCCTGTCGTCGAGGCACGACTGCTGGCCAGGCCCGACCAGACCGCCTGGATCGAGTCGCCCGACGCCGATGTCGGCAACGCGACGGCCCTGGCCCGCACCGCTCTGGCACGGGCCAGGGCCGGCGTTCTCGCCTATGTCGTGCTCGGCCGCTACGAGCACGTGAACTTCATCTGGGAGCCTGCCCCGGTGCGGGTGCACGTGACCGAGGTGGTGCCGCCCGAGCCGGCCAAGCTCTTCGCGATGGCCGAGCAGGTCGTCGCGTTCGACGAGGACCTGCCGCCGGTGGAGCTGGTGCTCGACGCTGTCGACATCCGCGACCTGGCGGCCGCGTTCCCCGCCGAGCGCTACCTGCTGCCGTGCCGCGGCGCGGGGGTCGACCTCGGCGGCGCGATCGACTTCCTCGACACCCGGCCGTCGGTTCGCGAGGACTGGCTGATGATCGGCTGCGAGCGCTCGCTGCAGTTCCACCAGCACTTCTACGGAGACGAGCCGACCCGCGTCGACATCTGCCCCCGCAAGCGCACCGAGTCGGGCGGCCTGCCCGCTGGGGCGCTCGCACTGACCAAGTGCTGCCTGATCGAGCGCGGGGTGGAACTGGCCGACGGCGAGGCCGTCGTGCCGTGGGGCACCAACCTCGACGAGATCCGCACGGCACTGCGGCACCTGACCGGCGTCGAGCAGCCCGTCCAGGCAGAGATCCGTTAGGCGGCGCGGTGGGAGCCCACCTGGTCGACTCCGTCGTCTACGGACACCTGTGGGCGACGCCCGAAACGCACGCGCTCCTCGACGAGCCGGGCCGCTTCCAGTCCTGGCTGGAGATCCTGGCCTGCCTGGCCGAGGCCCAGGCCGAGGTCGGGCTCGTACCCCTCCCCGCCGCCCGTGCCATCCGCGCGCACGCCGACGTATGCCGGCTCGACCTGCACGAGGTAGCGGCCCAGACCCGCGCCACCGGGCACTCGACGCTGGGCCTGATCCGCTGCCTGCAGGGCGTGCTGCCCGAGGAGGCGCGCGAGTGGGTCTACTACGGCGCGACCGTGCAGGACCTCTCAGACACCTGGACCAGCCTGGTCATGAAGCGGGTCGGCGCGACGCTCGACCGCGACCTGGCTCGCGCGCAGACCGCGTGCCTCGAACTGGCACGCACGCACCGCGACACAGTGATGTGCGGACGCACCCACGGCCAGCCGGGACTGCCCGTAACGTTCGGCTTCAAGGCGGCGGTCTGGGCCTCCGAGGTCGGCCGGCACCGTGACCGGCTCGCGGAGGGGCGGGCGCGTTGGGAAGTCGTTCAGCTCGGCGGCGCGCTCGGCACGCTGCAGTTCTTCGGCGACCAGGCTGTGCCGCTGCTCGAGGAGTTCGCGCGTCGCGTGGGGCTAGGCGCGCCGGACATCGCCTGGCTCACGGCTCGCGACCGCTTCGCCGAGTGGATGACCTGGCTGGCGATGGTGGCCGCGACGCTGGGCAAAATCGGCAATGAGGTCTACCAGCTGCAGCGACCCGAGATCGGTGAGGTGTCCGAGCCGTTCACCCCCGGCCAGGTCGGCTCCATCACGATGCCCCACAAGAGAAACCCCGAGCTGTCGGAGCACCTCGGCACGCTGGCCCGGGTCGTCCGCGCGGACGCATCGGTCGCGGTCGAGGGCATGGTCCACGAGCACGAGCGCGATGGCCGCCCGTGGAAGGCCGAGTGGCTGGTGCTGCCGGAAGCCTGCCTGCTGACGGCGACCGCGGCGGCGATGGCTGTGCGGCTGCTGGAGAGTCTCGAGGTGCACGCTGACCGCATGCGCGCCAACCTCGACGCGCACGGCGGCTACGTCGTCTCGGAGCGGCTGCTGCGGGTGCTCACCGACCGGCTCGGGAAGCACGCTGCGCACCAGGCGGTCTACGACGCGACGATGGCCGGGCTCGACGCCGGGCAGACCTTCGCCGACGCGCTGCAGGCAGACCCCCTGGTGGGCGGTCTGCTGAGCACGGAGGAGATCGCCGGTTACCTCGACCCGGCGGCCGCGCTCGGGGCGACCGGTGAGTTCGTCGACCGGGTGCTCAAGGCAGCGGTGCGGTCGTGACCGGGATGCTGTCGCTGCCCCGCATCGCGCTCGCGACGACACCGACGCCACTGCAGCCCGCGCCTCGGCTCTCGGCCGCCGCCGGCGTCGAGATCTGGCTCAAGCGCGACGATCTGACCGGGCTCGGGCTGGGCGGCAACAAGGTGCGCGCGCTCGAGCTGCTGCTGGGCGACGCCCTGGCCCTGGGCTGCGACTGCCTGGTCACCGGCGCCGGACCGCAGTCGAACTGGGCCATGCTCGCCGCGCTCGCCGCACGGCGGGTGGGGCTCGACCCGTTCCTGCTGTTCTACGGCGTCGCCGGGCCGGCGGTCGGCAACCGGATGCTAGCCGAGCTGGCCGGCGCCGAGGTGACCTTCACCGGCGACCCCGACCGCACGTCGGTCGACGGCGCGATCGCGACGACCGCGCGCAAGCTGCGCTCGGCCGGGCGACGGCCCTACGTGCTGCCGCGTGGCGGCGCGACGGCCCTCGGCGCGGTCGGCTACGCCCGGGCCAGCCTGGAGATTGCCGAGCAGCTGTTCGCGCTGTCGCTGACGCCGACCCAGCTGTGGTTGGCGACTGGCTCGTGCGGCACCCAGGCCGGGCTGGTGCTCGGCGCACGCTGGCTCGACCTGCCCTACGCCGTCGTCGGCGTCAGCGTGAGCCGGCCCGCGGACGAGTGCCAGGCGCGGGTACTGGAGCTGGCGTGTGGCGCGGCGGACCTCGTCGGCGCAGCGCACCCGACGCCCGCCGACGTCGACGTACGCGGCGGGCACATCGGCGCCGGCTACGGCGCGCGGTCTCCGGCCGGGGAGGCGGCTGCCGCCATGGTCGCGTGCACCGAGAGCGTGTTCCTCGACCCGGTCTTCGCGGCCAAGGCGATGGGTGCGCTGCTCGCGAGCACACCCCTCAACGGACCCGTGGTGTTCCTGGTGTCCGGCGGCGCACCGACGCTGTTCTCGGTGCCCGGGGTCGCTTCGTGACGCGGGCGGTGCCCGAGGGCTACCTCGGCGCCGACGCACGAGTGCGCAGCGGGCCGGCCCCCGAGCTGGTCGCCGCAGGCTACGGGCTGGAGATCGCCGACGCCGGGCTCCTTCACCGGGGGCTCGGCCTCGCCGACCTCGCGCACCTGGTGGCACTCACCGAGGCCGGTGTCGCACCGCCCGCCGAGGCCGCCGTGCTGGCCAGGACCCTGCTCGAGTGGCTCGACGTGCCGGCCGAGGACTTTCCCTACGACGTGACGTATGGCGACGCCTACAACAGCCGCGAGCGCGAGCTGGAACGGCGGCACGGCGCGACGGCCGGCTGGCTGCACACCGGGCGCACCCGTCGTGAGGCGGGGCGCATCGCGTTCCGGCTGGCGCTGCGCGAGCGGCTGCTGGCGTTGCACGGCGCGATCGATCGGCTGGCGTGCGGGCTGTTGGTCCAGGCCGAGCACCACGCGGCGACGGTCTGGGCCGACACGACGTACCTGCAGCCCGCGCAACCCTCGACGTTCGGCCACTACCTCGGCGGGTTCGCCGAGGAGACGGTGCGGCACCTCGCGCGCCTTGAGTCAGCGTACGCCTGGGCCGACGCGTCACCCGGCGGCTCGGGTGGTGTCGGCGGCACACGGGTGCCGGTGTCGCGGGCCCGGCTGGCCGAGCTGCTCGGCTTCGCCGCGCCGTCGGTCGCCCACATGCCGTCGCGCAGGTTGCCACGACCGCGAGCCGGCTGGCCGAGGACCTGGAGATCCTCGCAAGCCCGGGCTTCCGCTACGTCACCCTCGACGAGTCACTGTGCCGCGCCTCGGTGCTGATGCCGCAGAAGCGCAACCCCTACGCGCTGGCGGTGATCCGTTCCGGTGCGGGGACGCTGATCGGTCGGGTGACCGGCCAGCTGGTGACGCAGCGGACGCCCTCGGCGCGCACCGACAACTGGCTGCATGCCTACGGCGAGGTGGCCTCGTCGCTGGAACTCGGGAAGCGACTGGTCGAGCTGGCGGCGGCGGTGGTGCAGACGCTGTCGGTGGACTCGGCGGCGATGGCGGCCGCGGCCGGTGCACACTTCACCGGCGCGACCGACCTGGCCGAGGAGCTGGTTCTGACGGCCGGGCTCGACTACCGGTCGGCCTACCGCGTGGTGGGCCGAGCCGTCGCCGACGCGGTGGACGGCGGCCGCGCCTCGCTGACGTCGGGCGACCTGTCAGTCGCAGCGCAGGCGGTGCTGGGACGCCGGCTCGAGGTGGACGCCGCAGTCGTCACCGCGGCCCTCGACCCGGCCACCGTCGTGACGACACGTACGGCGGTCGGGGGCGCGGCTCCGGAGCGAGTCACCGAGCACGCCGCCTCGGTGCGCGCGCAGGTCGAGGAGGCGACTGCCTGGCGCAAGGCCGAGATGTCGCGGATGGCCGCCGCCGAAGCGGAACTGGTCGAGGCCGCCAAGCGCCTCTTCGGCGCCTGACCCGCCCGGTGGGACCTCGTCACCGAGCCGTGCTCGAGTCACCCGGGGCCTTCGCGGCTGCAGCGAGATGTTCATGCCGGCGCTCGAGCTGACCACGACCGGCCACGCGTCCGGCAGCGACGGGCGAGATCGCTTTGGTGCTCCTGGAGCCCTCAGGATGAGCCAAGCGCCCTACAAGTCGCGCAGCTCCGTGTTCCCGGCCCTGAGCCGCGACAGCTGGATGAAGTGGTCGGGGTTGAGGAACAGCTCGTTCATCTCCGCCATCTCGTCGATGGTCAGCCCGGCTGGCCGGCGCAGCAGGAAGTCGAGGTACTGGAAGGCGTCCTTCGCGCCGAAGCCGACGTGGTGGAAGCCGAGCACCCGGCGGCTGGCCGAGTCGATGACGCACTTCTGGAAGCCGGTCAGCTCGGGCCGGGTGAAGGCGTAGAGCATGGTGCCCTCAGCGCACGGCAACGGGATCTCGTCGAACCCGATACCCGCAGGAGGCATTTGGATCACGGTCACTTCGTTGTACTGCTGGCGCGCCTCGACCTCGGTCAGGCCAACCCAGGTAACCTCATAGGTTGAGTGGAAGAAGTCGGGGTACTCCGAGAAGTCGAACTCGTACTCCTCGCCCATGATGTTGCGTGCCGCGGTCATGCCGCACTTGCGGGCCTTGAACATCTCCATAGGTGGGCCGATCAGGTCGCCGATCGCGTAGACATCGGGCACCGACGTGCGCATCCGCTTGTCGACCACGATCGACCCGCGGTCGTCGACCGCGATGCCGAGCGAGTCGACGTAGTGCTGCGACTGGGCGCGCTCTCCCGTGCCGATGAAGACGAAGTCGGTCTCGAGAGTGGTGGTCGTGCCGTCGGCGAGGCGTACGACGACGCCGGTGACGCGTCCGTTGCCGACGACTTCGACCGGCTGGGCGCCCTCGAGGATCGTCATGCCTCGCTTGCGCATCCCGTCGACGACGTAGGTGCGCAGGTCATCGTCGATGTGGTGCAGGCTCTTGGTCTTCAGCAGCGGGCTGCGGGTGACCAACGTCGTCTGACAGCCGGCCGCCTGGAAGAACGAGCCGTACTCCACGGCGACCTTCGAGCCGCCGATGATGACGCAGCGGTTGGGCTCGTAGTCCATGTCCTCGACCAGGCTCGCGAAGTCGAAGACGCCCGGCTTGTCGAGACCGGGGATGTCGGGCAGCACGGTGCGCGCGCCGGTGCCGAGCACCAGGCTGCGCGCGTGGAACCGCTCACCGGCGACCTCGACCGTGTGGTTGTCGATGACGGTCGCGCTGGCGTTGAGGACGTACTCCATCCCCAGCTGCTCCTTGCTCTGCCAGTTCATAAACGAGTGCGCGGAGTTCCGCCCCGACCGGAACAGCTCGACCATGTCGAGCACCGAGGCGCGCTTCTCGTCGAACTCAGGGAACCACAGGGTCCCGCTCATCCAACGCGCCAAGTCGAGCTCGCGGGCCGCCTCGGAGAACAGGTGGTGCGGCACGCAGGCCTGGTGCGGGCACGAGCCGCCGAGGAATGCCCACCGGTCGATGGTGAGCTGCCGCCCGCCGCGCGCCTTGAGGTAGGCCGACCCGAACCGCCCGCCGGCGCCGCCGCCGACGAAGATCGCGTCGTACTCACGACTGTTGGTGCGGTCCAGGTTGTAGATCGGGCCACTCACCTCGCCGGTCTCCGCGCGGTCGATCATCGACCGCCACTCGGCCATGCTCAGGTGCTTGTCGCGGACGTCGGTGCCTGAAGCGCTCATGACCCCGAGGATGCGAGGCCCGGACAGATAGGGCGAGGTCCCGGCCGGGCAAGGTCCGGCCCGATGTTCGTCCCCGGGTGTCCAACCGTTTCGCGGCCGGCACGAGCATGGTGTCCTGCGTGAGGAATACAGCGCAGGACACCGCAGCGACCACCGCGACACCCGACACCGGCATTGTCGAGACGATGCGCCGGGCGCGCGTCGCGCAGGCGGCCTTCGCCGACTGGACGCAGGAGCAGGTCGACGAGCTGGTCACCGCAGTGGCCTGGTCGGTCGCACGCAAGGACCGCGCCGAATCGCTGGCTCAGCTGGCGGTCGCCGAGGGCTCGTTTGGCAACTACGCCGACAAGGTGGTGAAGATCAACAAACGGGTGCTCGGGGTGCTCGCCGACATGCGCCACGTGCGCACCGTCGGTGTCGTCGAGGAGGACCCGGCCCGCGGGCTGGTGAAGATCGCGAAGCCGGTCGGCGTCGTCGCCGCTCTGATCCCGACCACCGGTCCCGACGCCACCCCGCCGGTGAAGGCAATGTTCGCCCTCAAGGGACGCAACGCGATCGTGGTGGCGCCGCACCCGCGCACCGCGCGGACGACCGCGGCCGTGGTCGAGCACATGCGCGAGGCGTGCGAGCAGGTAGGTGCCCCCGCCGACCTGATCCAGGTCGTGCCTGCGCCGTCGATGGCTGCCACCCAGGAGCTGATGCGGGCGGCCGACCTTATCGTCGCCACCGGAGGGGCCGGCATGGTGAAGGCCGCGTACAGCTCGGGTACGCCGGCGTACGGCGTCGGCGTCGGCAACGCGGTACACGTCGTCGACGAGACCGCCGACCTGGCCGACGCCGCGTCGGCGATCGTCACCGCGAAGACCTTCGACTACGCCACCAGCTGTCTCGCCGACAACGCGGTCATCGCCGAGGCGAGCGTGTACGACGACTTGAAGTCCCGGCTCGCCGCCCTCGGAGGCCACGTGTGCACCGACGCTGAGAAGCAGTCGCTGCAGCAGCTGATGTGGCCCGACGGTGGCGAGATCCCGGCGCTGTCGGTCATCGCCAAGCCGGCGACCACGATCGCCGAGCTGGCCGGCTTCCCGGTGGGCGCCGATTGCCGGTTCCTCGTCGTCGAGGAGGACGGCACCGGGCGCGACCACCCGTTCTCGGGCGAGAAGCTGTCGGTCGTCGTCGCGCTCTACCGCTACCACGGCGGCATCGCCAACGCCGTGTCCCTGGTCAACGCCATCACCGGTTACCAGGGTGAGGGTCACACCTGCGGCATCCACACCAGTGACGACGGCCACGTCGACGCCCTGGCCAACGGCACCCGCACCGCCCGCGTGCTGGTCAACCAGAACCTTAACGAGGGAGCCGGAAGTGCGCGCAACGGGCTGCCCTTCACCCTCAGCCTCAGCTGCGGCACCTGGGGCGGCAACATCACGACCGAGAACGTCAACGCCCGGCACTTCGTCAACCTGACCTGGGTGTCACGCATCGTGCCCGGTCGCACCATCGACGAGGACGCGCTGTTCGCCGCGCACTGGGAGCGCTACGGCCGCTGAGCAGGGCGCGGATCAGCGGGGCGCGCTGCGCGGCGGATGGCGGTCAGGGTCGCCCAGGCGCGGGTGGCCAGTTGCAGGTTGAAGCGCGCGTCGGGCGCGGTCAGATCGTGACCGGAGATCTCGCGGATCCGCTGCAAGCGGTACTTCAGCGTGCTGCGGTGCACCGCGAGCCCAGCAGCCGTGGCCTCGTAGCTGCCGCCGCACTCGAGGTAGGACGTCAGGGTCGCGACCAGGTCGGAGTGCTTGCGCTCGTCGTAGTCGAGCAGCGAGCCGAGCCAGGTGCGCACGAAGCGCTCCAGCCCCGTGACGTCGTCCATCGCCGAGAGGATGCCGTAGACGCCGAGCCCGTCGAACGACGTAACCTGGTCGGCGCCACCCGAGGTCTCTTGCAGCCGCAACGCGAACCTGGCCTCCTGGAACGACCGCGGGAAGTCCTGCGGCTGCTCGCAGCGGCCACCGACACCAACCCGGCAGCGCCCGCCGCCGAGACCGTTGAGCACGGCGACGCGGAACGCGTCCCAGGACCGGTCGTTGCCGGAGAGCACCACGACTGACCCACCGCGCGCCACCATCAGCGAGCCCACACCGGTGTCACGCGCGGCGCGGCGTACGGCGTGGAAGAACGCCTCGTCGTCGCGGGTGCGGGCGCGTCCCTCGACCACCAGCACCCGGTGCGGCCGCTCGAGGTCGTAGCCCAGCGCCTGCGCCCGGGCCAGCGCGCTCTCAGAGTCGGTGCCGGCGAGCAGCTCGTCGACCAGCTCGCGGCGCACCCGCAACTCGGTGTCGGCGAGGCTGCGCAGCCGGGCCAGCTCCATCGCGAGCACCGTCGCACCGTGCTCCAGCGCGACCAGCTCCTGCTCGCCCGCGGCCGCGGCCGGGTCGACGAGCACGAGCACGCCGAGCACGTCGTCGCGCGGCCGCGCCACTGCGAGCAGCCGGCCACCCTCGCGCACCGGGCGACCCTCACGGATCACCCGGCGCAACATCTGCTCGCGCCGGGCCAGTGGGTCCTTGGGATAGGGGGCTGGGCAGTTGGGTCCTGCCCAGGCGCGCAGGTTGCCGTAGCGGTCCTCGACGGCCACCGGGTAACCGGTCAACTCGTGCACTGCACGGGCGATGCCCTCTTGGCCTTCACCGGCGACGGCGACCCGGGTCAGCCGGTCATGGATCGCGGTGCTGCGCTCAAGGATGCGAACGGTGGCCGCGAGCTCCTTGGCGGTGGCCCGCTCGCTGGCGTGCAGCCGTGCGTTGGCGAGGGCGACGCCGGCCTGCTGGGCCAGGCCGCGCATCAAGAACTGCTCGGCCGACGACGGGGCGGCCGCGCCGCCGACGACGAGGTAGCCGAGGGTTCCTTGCAGTCCGCGCATCGGGAACGCCCAGCTCCAGCCACGGTGCGGCACCTCGACGGCGCCGCCGCCGGTGCCAATGGTCTGCAGCTGCGCCGCGATGTGCGTCAGGGCGGCGCTGCCCGCCGTGGTGCGGTCCACCTCTTGCAGCGACACCCAGCCGGAGCCGAGCAGGAAGACGCCTTCGAGTCCGCAGCAGCCGAGCGAGGGAACAGAGGTGGAGGCGAGGTGCAGGATCTGCTGCTCGTCGCGGCTCTCGGTCATCAGCATCGTGAGCACCTGGAGTCCCTGCAGGCTGGAGAGCTGCTCGCGCAGCTCCTCCTCCGGGACCCGCGCGCGTGGCACCCGAACCCCCAGCTCGCTCACGCTCACTGTCTGGCCGCCAGGAACTCCGCCGGCTCGAGGTAATAGGGGTTCTCCAGGACCATTCCGCCGACGAGCACCAGCGGGTGCGTCTTGAGGATGTCGACCAGGATCTCGCCGTCGAAGCGCTCGAGGTCGTAGAGGCAGAGGATCACCTGCGGGTAGCGGGGCAGGAAGTAGTTCAACTCCGCCTCGTAACCAACCAGCTCCTCGACGCCAGGCATCTGGCGCAGCGCCCAGGTCATCTCGCCTACGGCCCGAGCAAACCGGTAGCCGCCAGCGATCGCCGCGCCGACCACGTCGTCCCAGAAGGCCAGCATCGCCTCGGTGGAGAACCGGCCGCCGCGCAGGTAGGTGTCGCGCGAGAGCCGCACGTCGAGCTGGTCGGGCGACGACTCCGGCGTGCGTCGGGCATCGAGGGCGGCGAGCAGCGCGCCGGCGTCGTTGTCGTGGCTGGCATCGAGCACACAGACGCACTTGTCTCCTGACTGAAGGCCGGCCCCGAGGTAGGACGCCAGGAGCGCGTCGCGCTCGTCGTCACCCCGGTAGAAGGCGCAGACGTGGTCGCCCACAACGAGGGACAGCCCTGGGATCCCCAACTCGATGGTCTCACTCATGTGGACAACTCCTTTTCGCGTGGGGCTGAGCATAGAAGCGTTGTCGGGAGGCGACTAGGCCTACCGTGGCGAACTTATGGCACATAGTCGACCCCAGGGGACAAGCCGGCCACGCGCCGCCGCCGCCGATTCACACGGCGTGAACGGCGGCCCCCACCGTCCTCAACCGCTGAACGTACTGGGCACGTTGGCGAGCGTCCCGATGATGCCCCGCACGAGGTCGGAGACCAGAGCGTCGCGGTCGCTGCGACCTCGGCCAGCCGCGGCGACCGGCCAGCGGGTGTGCGGCGTCGCCGCGCGACGGTACGGCGCTGGCACCGATGATCTGCTGCGCAGCCTGCGCCGATCGGTACAGGCTCCGCAGAACACGCTGCAGGTGCGGGAGTACTGCGACGGTGATGCCGACCTGGACGCGGGCCACTGCTCGTCCCCATAGGTTCGTCTATCCCAATGTCCTCGAACTCACTGCGCACCCGCGCCACCCGGCTCGCGCAACTCGACCGACCGATGGTGGCGCTGAAAGACAAGAGTCAGCAACTCCGCCGATGGCGGATACACGTGCACACCAACATGAACCTGAGTGAGCTTGCCGAGTGGCTCAATCCGATCGTCGAGAGCAGGCGTCGATGGCGCCGCCGTGGTCGGGTGGTCGGTCGGGTCCTGGTCGTCCCGGCCACGGCGGAGCAGCGCCGGGACCAGGGTGAGGAGCGCGACGAACGCGTAGACCAGGGCGAGCAGCGTGCCCAGGCGGTCCTTGTCGGCACCGGTGACCATGGTGAAGAAGAAGGCGCCGCCGAAGGCGTTGAGCATCGCGTGCCAGACCGCGGCGTGGGTCCACGCGCCCCGGCGGTGGCGCATCATCTGGAGCACGATCAGCTGGAAGCCCGCGTTGCCGAGCAGACCGACCGCCAGCGGCATGTCGCCGGTGATCATCAGCGGCAGGTGCCAGAAGATGCGCAACGGCGCGAGCACCGCGAAGGCACCCCACAGGCCGTGCCGACGCAGCAGGATCGTGGCCGCGAACGCGGTCCAGCCGGCCTCCTCGCCGAGCCCGACCAGGAGCAGCATCACCAGGAAGGTGACGGGGATCTCGGGCCAGGCGCTCAGCTGCTCGGTCGTCGGCAACGGTGCTCCGAACACGTGGTTCACCAGCACGATGAGGACGTGTAGGGCGATCGGCGCGCCGATGGCGACGACGTACAGCCACGGTGATGCGACCCATCGCCGCAGCGTCCGCCCCCAGGCGAAGAGCGCCGCGCGCCCCTGGCAGGAGGTGACGACCAGCGCGGCCATCGCGGGACCGAGCGGCATGTTCTCCGGGTTGGACCCGATGCCGAGTGCGGCGAGACCGTAGACCATCCAGCCGAACAGGCAGGCGAGGACGGCGAACGCGGACAACGGGTGTCTCCGGACGAGCTGGACGAGCGAGGACATGTTGTCTCCCTGGGTAGGGACGCCGTCGGTCGGGCGTCTAGGACAACGGTGTCGGGTGACGGGGTCGCAGGCATCGCCCGCGGGACTCGACCTGAACCGGTACCGGGGACCCGGTCCGACCGTGCGATCTCCTCCTCCAGACCGACGAGCAGGCGACGAAGACGCGCCTAGGGTGAGGGACTCCGCGAAGTCAGGAACCGATGATCACCGCCGCCGCACCGCCCACGGACCCCGCTGGTACCGTCCCCGCGCTGTCTCGACGCCAGGCCGCGTCCGACGTGCTGCTGGCCGTTGTCTGTGTGGCGGTCACGCTGGCCGTCAACCTCAGCGGCTCCGAGTCTGTCACCGCCAACCGCGACCCGGACGCGGTCACCGTCGCCCTGACCGTGCTGTCGGTCGGCAGCATCTTCCTGCGGCGCAGGTTTCCGCTGACGATCCTGGCGGTGACCCTGGCCGGCGTCCTGGGGCTGGTCCTGGTGAAGGGGACCGTCGGGATGGCCACGATCGGGCCGTTCATCGCGGCGTACGCCGCGGTCACCTACGGCAGCGCTCGCAACTCCCGGTGTGCGATCGCGCTCGTGATCCTCGCGCTGGCCCTGACGGCGATTCTCGACCCGGTCGACCTGAGTAGCGAAGGCGCCGTGCTCAGCGGTGCGGCGTTCGGCGGCATCATCCTGCTTGCCACCTCCACCCGGGCCCGCCGGGAGCGCGCCGAGGCCGACGTGCGCGCGGCGGAGCAGCGGGTCACGCTCGAGCGGGAGAGAGCCGATGCCGAGCGGGAGCGGGCCTCCCTGACCGCCACCCAGGAGCGTCTGCGGATCACCCGGGAACTGCACGACGTCATCGGCCACGCGATGAGCGTGATGGTCGTGCAGGCGGGCGCGGCGGGGCGGCTCCTGGATACCGCCGACCCCGGTCGGGCGCGGACCGCCGTGGCCGAGATCGAGAACACCGGGCGCCGGGCGATGGCCGAGATGCGCAACCTCCTGGGCGTCCTGCGCGACGGCGGGACCGAGGGCGACGGGTCCCCGCGCGCGCCGGCACCCACGCTGGACGACGTGCGCCCCCTCGTGGCCCGGGTCGGGCAGTCGGGGCTGCCCACCACCATGGCGGTGCATGGGGCGCCGCTCGTGGTGACCCCCGGGGTCGGCCTGGCCTCCTACCGGATCGTTCAGGAGGCCCTCACCAACTGCCTCAAGCACTCCGGCGCCACGTGTGCGTCCGTCGACGTGACGTACCGGCCGACCGAGGTCGAGATCCTGGTCGCCGACGACGGCACGGGACTGTCCTACGGCACCGTGGAGCCCGCCGCGGGACACGGCCTGGCCGGGATGCGCGAACGGGTGGCGGCGTACGGCGGCGACCTCACGATCGGTGAGGGGCCCGAGGGCGGCTTCCAGGTCCGGGCCACCTTCCCGCTGGCAGCGACGCCGTGATCCGCGTCGTGGTTGCCGATGACCAGGCGCTGGTGCGGTCCGGCTTCTCCCTCATCCTCGGCGCGGAGCCCGGTATCGAGGTGGTCGCGGAGGCGGCGGACGGC
>JBBRHF010000038.1:0-25976 GCA_038223055.1 Actinomycetes bacterium
CCGCCCGCCCCGAGGCCGGGGGTCGAGGCCGCCGCGGGAGCGCCGGTGCCGGTGTCCACGGTGATGATCGGCGTACCGACCTCGACGGTCTCTCCTTCCTCCGCCAGCAGCGCACCAACGACCCCGGCGTAGGGCGAGGGCAGCTCCACCAGCGACTTGGCGGTCTCGATCTCCACGATGATGTCGTTGATCTCGACCGTGTCTCCCGGCTTGACCTTCCAGGAGACGATCTCGGCCTCGAGCAGCCCCTCACCGACGTCGGGAAGCTTGAACGACTTGAACTCAGCCACGGTGCAGGCCTCCGTCAGTAGGCGAGGGATCGGTCGACCGCATCGAGGATCCGGTCGAGGTCGGGCAGCCAGTCCTCCTCGACCCGGCTCGGCGGGTAGGGGGTGTCGAACCCGCCGACCCGCAGCACCGGAGCCTGCAGGGAGTAGAAGCAGGACTCGGTCATCCGGGCCGCGATCTCGGCGCCCATGCCGAGGAAGACCGGCGCCTCGTGGACGACGACGAGCCGGCCGGTCTTGGCGACCGAGGCGGTCAGGGTCGGCAGGTCCAGGGGAGACAGGGAACGCACGTCGATGACCTCCAGGTCCTGGCCCTCTTCGGCCGCAGCACTCGCGGCCTCCATCGCCGTCTTGACCATCGGTCCGTAGGCGGCAATGGTCACGTCACTCCCCTCGCGCAGCACCCTGGCCGCATGCAGTGCGGTGGCCGTCGACAGGGTGAGCGACTCGCCGAGGTCGGCCTTCTCCCAGTATCGCCGCTTGGGCTCGTAGAGGATGACCGGGTCGTTGGCGAGGATCGCCTGCTGCACCATGAAGAAGGCGTCGACCGGGTTGGAGCAGGCGACCACCCGCAGGCCGGCGGTGTGGGCGAAGTAGGCCTCGTTGGACTCGCTGTGGTGCTCGACCGCGCCGATGCCACCACCGACCGGGATGCGTACGACGACGGGCAGCGCGATCTTGCCCAGCGCCCGGGCCCGCATCTTGGCCAGCTGGCTCACGATCTGGTCGAAGGCGGGATAGACGAAGCCGTCGAACTGGATCTCGCAGACCGGGCGGTAGCCGCGCAGCGCGAGGCCGATGGCGGTGCCGATGATGCCCGACTCGGCGAGCGGCGTGTCGATGACCCGGTCCTCACCGAAGTCCTTCAGCAGCCCGTCGGTGACCCGGAAGACGCCACCCAGCTTGCCGACGTCCTCGCCCATCACGAGGACCTTCGGGTCGGCCTCCATCGCGGCCCGCAGGCCCAGGTTGATGCCCTTGGCCAGGGTGATCTGGGTCATCGGTGGCTCCCTGGCTGCGCCTCGACGGTCGGCTCGAAGGTTTCCAGGTAGCGCCCGAACTGCTCGCGCTCCTCGTCGATGAGCGGGTGCTGCTCGGCGTAGACATGCTCGAAGATCGACAGCGGCCCCGGGTCGGCCATCTCCAGGCAGCCGGTGCGCACCCGCGTGGCCAGCTGCGCCGACTCGGCCGCCACCGCGTCGAAGAACGCCTGGTCGGCCTTGCCTGAACGCACGAGATAGGCCTTGACCCGCTCGATGGGGTCCTTGAGCTTCCATGACTCGAGCTCGGCGGAGAGGCGGTAGCGGGTGGGGTCATCCGACGTCGTGTGCGCCCCCATGCGATAGGTGAAGGCCTCGACCAGCATCGGTCCGCTGCCCTCCCGGGCGTGGGCGAGCGCGGCGCGGGTGACGGCCAAGACCGCGAGTACGTCGTTGCCGTCGACTCGCACTCCGGGAAAGCCGAACCCGCGGGCGCGCTGGTAGAGCGGGATGCGCGACTGCTTCACGATCGGCTCGGAGATGGCCCACTGGTTGTTCTGGCAGAAGAAGACGACCGGGGCGTTGAACGAGCTGGCGAAGATGAACGCCTCGTTGACGTCGCCCTGGCTGGTCGCTCCGTCGCCGAAGTAGGCGATGACCGCGCCCTCCGCGCCGTCCTTCTGCATGCCCATGGCGTAGCCGGTCGCGTGCAGGGTCTGGGCGCCGATGACGATCGTGTAGAGGTGGAAGTTCTTCTCGTTGGGGTCCCAGCCGCCGTGATTGACCCCGCGGAAGAGCCCGAGAAGGTTGAGCGGGTCGACGCCGCGGCACCAGGCGACGCCGTGCTCGCGGTAGGTGGGGAAGGCGTAGTCGTCGGGTCGAAGCGCCCGGCCGGAACCGACCTGGGCGGCTTCCTGGCCGAGCAGGCTGGCCCAGAGGCCGAGCTCGCCCTGCCGTTGCAGTGCGGTGGCCTCGGCGTCCACCCGGCGCACGAGCACGAGGTCACGGTAGAGCCCGCGCAGCTCCTCGTCGTCGATCTCCAGGCTGTAGTCGGGGTGCTCCACCCGCTCGCCCTCGGGCGTGAGCAGCTGGACCAGGTCGGGGCCGGTGTCCGCCGTTGGCGGCCCGACGAGGCTGTCGGTCACGGGCACTCCTCATCGCTTCGCATCACCCGACGGGGTCGCCGTCGAGCGATGGTCGGGCCCCGGTCGACACACCCGCGCGAGGTGGTGCGCGACGGACTGTCGCGGGTTGGTGTGGACCCACCGGAGCGGGAACAGAGGTCAACCTACGCCACACTACGGCGGGTGCGGATGCCCCCCTCGCCCCACCTGCGCATTCGCCAGTTCGGACCTCCTCGTGACCGGCGGGCGGAATCCAACTAGTGGCGGCGGTCGGAGTGCTCGCCGTGATGACCCTTGTCGCCGTCGCTGCGGTCATCGCCGTTGTTGTGGCCGTCGCTGTGGCCGTCGTTGTGGGCATCGCCATCGCTGTGGCCACGGCTCTCGCTGCCGCGACCGTCCCGGTCACTGCGGTTGTCCCAGTCATCGGAACTCGCGTCGCCTCCGCCGTCGCCCGGACCGGGCCCTTCGACGAGCATGGGGGGTGCCGAGGTCTGGGCCGGCCAGGGGGTGGGCCGGCTGACCTGCGGGGCGCCGAGGGACCGAGCCTGTGCTGGGCTCGGAGTGGGCGTGCCGGGCCCGGAACTCGAGCGCTCCGACTTCGAGCGCTCCGACTTCGAAGGCTCCGACTTCGAGCGCTCCGACTTCGAGGACGACTTGGGCTGCTCGGACTGCTCGGACTGCTTGTGTTCGTCGCTGTCGGACTTCTTGTTGTCGGACTTCTTGTTGTCCGACTTCTTGCTGTCGGAGCGGGCACTCTTGGATCCTTCGGAGGACCCTCGCCCGTCAGAGCGGTCCGACTGCTCGGTTACCTTCACGGAACCCTTCGTGTCGCTCGACCCCTTGGCCGCGATGGTCTCGCTTGTGCTGGCGGTGCTGGCGGTACTCTTGCCGCGGCTCAGCAGCGCCGGCGACGTCGACGGCTGCGGGTTGTCGCCCCGGCTGGTCACGACGGGCTGTGGGGTCGCCGCGGCCACGATAGGTGCGGCAGCGGGAGGCGCCTGCACGGCGGGCGCGCGCTGGGGCGGTAGGGCCGGCGCGGCCGCGGGTGTACCGACGACGGGCACGGGAACCGCGGGCGCCGGGACCACCGGCGCCGCGACCACGGCGGGGACGAACGCCGGGGGGTCAACCGGACGCAGGCCAGCGGGCGCACCCACCGCCGTACCGGGAGCGGCGCCCACCGCGACCGCTGCGCCTGGCACCGCCGGCGCGAGTGGCCCGAACGGGCCACCGAGACCAAGCAAGCCGGCGAGACCAGCCGCACCAGGCTGGGCCGAACCTGGCTGCGCCGATCCCGGCAGGGTCGGTCCCACCACGTCTGCGCCCGGGCGCACCGTGACCGGCGCCGGGGGGTGCACCGAACGGGCTACCGAGCCGCCGGAGGCGTCGGGGCTCGACGGCGTCAGCTGCTGCGCACCCACGACGCCGAAGGCCGCGAGCGCACCTGCGCTGATCATGGCGAGAACGACGGTGGCCAGGCCGGTCGCCTCACCGGTCTCCACCGCGACGCGAGGTGCACCCTTGGTGCGGTTCATGGTCATACCCCAACCTCTTTCGATCCGAGCCCAGGCCGTGACGGCGACGGCGCCGTCGTACCCCGGGCTCTCAGCTGACTCCAGGGTCCGTCAAGCACTGCCGTGAACGAGGTATCGGCAGGCCCGACGGCGATCTGTAGCCCGCGGCACTACGGTGTTTGGCGCCAGCGAAGGAGACCAACACTGATGACGCGCACCGGCGTGACGCCTCGGCCGGCGGCCGTGTGGCTCGCGTTGTTGACGGTCTATCTCGTGTGGGGGTCGACCTACCTGGCGATCCGCGTCGTCGTCGAGTCGACCCCGCCGCTGCTGGCGATGTCGGCCCGCTTCCTCGTCGCGGCGGCGCTGCTCGGGAGCTACCTGGCCGTGCGCCATGGGTGGCGGGTGCTGCACGTGCCGCCCCGCCAGGCCGCGGCCGCGGGACTGGTGGGGGTCCTGCTGCTCCTCGGCGGCAACGGCGGTGTCGCCGTGTCGGAGCAGACCGTTCCCTCGGGCCTGGCCGCCCTGATGGTCGGCGCGACTCCGCTGTGGCTGGTGTGCCTGCGCACCGCGGCTCGCGACCGGCCCAGACCGTTGAGCCTGCTCGGCACCGGGGTGGGCTTCCTCGGCATCGCGGTTCTTGCCCGGCCGGGGGGTCACGACAGCGCCGGGCACCCGGTGCAGACCTGGGGCTTCCTCCTCCTGCTCGGGGCGACCCTGTCCTGGGCGGTCGGCTCGTTCGTCTCGTCCCGGATCCCCGTGCCCGGCGACCCGTTGGTCGCCACTGCGTGGGAGATGGCCGCCGGCGGGCTGGGCCTGGCTCTGGTCGGTGTCACCCGCGGCGAGCTGCACGGCTTCTCCGTGACCGACGTTGCGGGTGAGGCCTGGGCCTGGCTCACCTATCTCGTGCTGATCGGGTCGCTGGCCGGTTTCACCGCCTTCGTCTGGCTGCTGCACAACGCCCCGATCTCCCTGACCGCCACCTACGCCTACGTCAACCCCGTGGTTGCGGTGGCCCTCGGCGCGCTGGTGCTCGCCGAGCCCGTCACGCTGCCGATCCTGATCGGCGGGGGAGTGGTGGTCGTCGGCGTCGGGCTGGTCGTGTCGAGCGAGCGCCCGGGCCGAGCACCCAGACCGGACCGTGAGCGACGCGTTGCGCGCACGGCCTCGGGGTAGGGGGACCCGCATGCGTCGCCTGGTGCTCGGACCGTTGCTTCGCCACGTCGGCTACGAGGACGCCACGATCTGGGTGGAGACCGACGGCTCGTGCACCGTCGAGATCCTGGGCCACCGCGAGCCCACCTGGACCGTCGCCGGCCACCACTTCGCGCTGGTCTGCGTCGCCGGCTTGGTGGCCGGGACCACCACCTCGTACGACGTACGGCTGGACGGCGCCGTCGTCTGGCCGACCCCGGACGACAATCGCCCGCCACCGAGCGTCCGGACCCTGGACCGGGCGCCCGACGCCGAGGTCCGGGTCGCCTTCGGCTCCTGCCGCTACGCCATTCCGGATGCCGTCACCGACGACAAGCACTTCGACCCCGACGCCCTCGACGCCTATGCGCGACGGATGGCACGGCTGCCGGAGGAACGGTGGCCGCACGCGGTGCTGCTGCTCGGCGACCAGGTTTACGCGGACGAGACCTCGCCGCGCACTCGTGAGCGTATCCGCCAGCGGCGGGACATCACCGAGCCGCCCGGCGACCAGGTGCGCGACTTCGAGGAGTACACCTGGCTCTACCACGAGTCGTGGAGCGATCCGGAGGTGCGCTGGCTGCTCGCCTCGGTGCCCAGCTCGATGATCTTCGACGACCACGACGTGTGCGATGACTGGAACACCTCGCACGCCTGGCGGGTCGAGATGGCGCAGACCTCATGGTGGGAGGAGCGGATCATCGGCGGCCTGTCGTCGTACTGGGTCTACCAGCACCTGGGCAACCTGTCGCCGGCGGCGCTGGAGGCCAACGAGCTCTACCAGCGGGTGCGCGCGCACGGAGGCGACGTCGAGCCGATGCTGCGCGAGTTCGCGCGGGAGGCCGACCTCGAGGCGGACGGCCACAAGGGCACGCGGTGGTCCTATCGGCGCGACCTCGGGCCCGCCCGGCTGCTGGTCATCGACTCGCGCTGTGGGCGGGTGCTCGCCGGCGGGGAGCGCTCGATGGTGTCGGAGCCGGAGTTCCGCTGGATCGAGGACCAGGTCGAGGGCGACTACGACCACCTGCTCATCGGCACCTCGCTGCCGTGGCTGCTGCCCCGCGCGCTGCACGACATCGAGTCGTGGAACGAGGCGATGTGCGCCGGATCCCGCGGCGACCGGCTTGCTCGCTGGGGCGAGAAGCTGAGACGGGCCGCGGACCTCGAGCACTGGGCCGCGTTCCGGGCATCGTTCGACCGGCTGGCCGACCTGCTCGCCCGCGTCGGCCGTGGTGAGCTCGCCGGCTCCCCGGCCCCCGCGACGGTGTGCGTGCTGTCCGGCGACGTGCATCACGCGTACGTCGCCGAGGCGACCTACCCCGACCCGGTCCGGTCACGGGTCTACCAGCTCGCCTGCTCGCCGTTGCACAACTACGTGCCGGCGGCGATGAAGATCGCGTTCCGGATCTCGTGGAGCCGGGCCGCGGAACGCGCGACGCGGTTCCTGCTCGGGCGGGTGTCGTGGGTGCCCAAGCCGCCGATTGCCTGGTCCCGCACCAGCGGGCCGCACTTCGGCGACGAGATCGCGACCCTGCACCTGCGAGGTCGCAACGCGCGGTTGCTGATCGAGAAGGCGGGCAGCGAGAAGGGGTCGCGCGGTCGAGGCGGCACGCTACACACCGTCGCGGACCTGAGCCTGACCTAGCCCCCCCTTCTCGGAACTCCGAGGACGACCCACGGGTCACATGAGCCTCATCTGCCACACGACATCGCCCGGACGTCAGTCGATCCGGACGCTCCCATTTGGCGTCGCGAAGTGTACCGCCACGATCCCCGGCTCCTCGGCGTCGACCCACTCGACCTCGACGTCGGTCTCCAGCGGGATGCCGAGCCAGGTCGCCAGCGTCCCCGGGTCGCCGCAGATCTCCAGCCGCTGCATCCGGGGGAAGGCCCGCTGCCCGAACGCGGGGTGGTGCTCAGCAGCGATCTGCCACTGCACGAAAAAGGGCAGCGTCGGGTCGTCGAGCAGTTCGTGGACGCCGATCTGCCGCCAGTTCAGCTCGTTGCCGTCGGGGCGGCGCCGATGCCCGGCCACTGACGTCCGCCCGAGCCGGGCCTCGAACGGCGCAATGTCGTCGACCGCCACGACCCACGCCAGCCAGCCGCCACCTGCGGCGGCGCGCTGCTGCACGGCCTGGCCGAACGGTGCCTTGTCCACGGCGGGGTGGTCGAGGACACCGACCACCTCCAGGTAGATGCCGTCGGCGAGGGGCAGCAGAAAGTTGCGGGTGCCGAAGCCGGGGTGCAGACCACCGTCGGAGAAGACCGCGCCCAACGCGGAGCCCAGACGCTGTACGGCGGCGGCGAGGCCGTCCGGGCCGGCGGCGTAGGCGAGACGGTCGAGGTGCACCTTCGGCATTGTGCCCCGGTCCGCGCGTCACCCCGGTCACCGGGGTGGCAGGCGGGGACTAGGTGGCGAAACCCGCCGCGACCGCGAGGAAGATGTCGTTGGCGGCCGGCTCGGCAACGGTGACCCGGGCACCCTCCGCGCCGAAGGGCCGCACGACGACACCCGCCGACTCGCAGGCGGCGGCCAGCTCGGCGGTGCGCCCACCCGTGCGCAACCAGACGAAGTTGGCCTGCGAGTCGGGCAGTCGGGACCAGCCCTGTGCGCGCAAGGCGCCCTGCACCCGGTCACGCTCGGCGACCAGCGCATCGACCCGCTCGAGCAGCTGGGCCTCCGCGGCGAGCGAGGCGACCGCCGCGGCCTGCGCGACGCCGCTCACCCCGAACGGCATTGCGGTCTTACGCAGGGCGGTGGCGACCTCGTCGTGCGCGATCGCATAGCCGACCCGCAGCCCGGCCAGGCCGTAGGCCTTGGAGAACGTGCGCAGCACCGCCACGTTGGGCCGTGTGCGATAGAGGTCAAGCCCATCGGGGACCCCCGGGCCGCGGACGAACTCCCGGTAGGCCTCGTCGATCACCACGAGCACGTCGGACGGGATCTGGTCGAGGAAGGCCCCCAGGCGGGTCCGCTCGAGAGCGGCGCCGGTGGGGTTGTTCGGCGTACACAGCAGGACGAGGCGGGTCCGGTCGGTCACCGCCTCGGCCATCGCCTCGAGGTCGTGCCCCTCGCCCGCGTCCAGCGGCACCTGCACCCCGCTTGCGCCCGAGATCGCGACGATGATCGGGTAGGCCTCGAACGAGCGCCACGCATAGACCACCTCGTCACCTTCGGCGGCGGTGGCCTGCACGATCTGCTGCAGCACGCCGACCGAGCCGGTCCCGGTCGCGACATGACCGGCGGGCACGTCGAACCGCGCCGCGATCGCCTCGACCAGCTCGGTGGCGAACATGTCCGGGTAGCGGTTGAACCGGCCAGCCTCCTCTCGCACCACCTCGAGCACCGACGGGAGCGGCGGGTAGGGGTTCTCGTTGGCCGACAGCTTGTGGGCCGGCGTCCCATCCCGACCCATCGGCGCAGGCCGGCCGGGCCGGTAGACCGGCACCTCAGCCAGCGCGCTGCGGAGGCGGGGAGCGGTGAGCGCCACCGGTGTAGGCAGGGCCGACGGGTGAGTCAGAGGCATGCGCCACTGTAAGCGGGTACGACGTAGGGTTTCCGGGTGGTCGAGACATCGGTGCCGCCACGGGCCGGCCCGATGGACGACGGTCGCCGGCCCCGGTTGGGCTACGCGTTCGCCGTGTCGGCGGCTGCCCTGTTCGGGATCAACGGGACGGTGTCCAAGGTCATCTTAGCCACCAACATCTCGGCGGCCCGGCTCACCGAACTGCGGTGCGCCGGCGCCGCGGCGGGGCTCGGGCTCATCCTGCTCGTCGTCGCCCCGCGCCGCCTGCGGGTGCGGCGGAGCGAGTTGCCGCTGCTGGCGGCGTACGGCGTCGCCGGGGTTGCCCTGACCCAGTGCTTCTATTTCATCGCGATCGCGCGGCTGCCGGTCAGCATCGCTCTGCTCTTCGAGTACACCGCGCCCGTCCTCGTCGCGGTCTGGGCCCGGTTCGTGCTGCACCAGCAGGTGCGCAGCCGGGTCTGGGCGGCGTTAGGTCTCGCCCTGTGCGGGCTGGCGCTGGTGGCCGAGGTGTGGCACGGCAGCACCCTCGACGGCCTGGGTGTGGCGGCGGCTCTGGTGGCAGCGGTGGCGCTGGCGACCTACTACGTGCTCGGGGAGCGCAGCACCGGGCGTCGCGACCCGCTGTCGACCACGTTCTGGGCGTTCGTGTTCGCGACCCTGCTGTGGTCGCTCGTGCAGCCGTGGTGGGGCTTCCCCGGGCGCGCCCTGAGCGGCTCTGCGTCGCTGCTGGGCCACCTGTCCGGCCAGTCGCTGCCGATGTGGGCGCTGGCGCTGTGGATGGTGGTGCTGGGCACGATCGCACCGTTCGTCCTGGTGCTGAGCAGCCTGCATCACCTGCCGGCGACGCGGGTCGGTGTGGTCTCGATGCTCGAGCCGGTGCTCGCGGGGCTGGTGGCGTGGCTGTGGCTCGGTGAGGCGCTCAGCCCCATCCAGCTGGCCGGCGGGCTGGTCGTCCTGCTCGGCATCGTGCTGGCTCAAACGGCACGCTGAGCCGATCGGCGGTCAGCGCAGGTCCGGCGGATCGGTCAGCACCGAGAAGCACTGCGTCGGGTCCTCGTGGTAGCGGGCCACGAGGTCGGCGGTGGCCCGGTCGAGCCGGCGATGCAGCGCCTCGCGGTAGGACGAGAGCACGTTCTCCGCGCTGATCAGCCGGGCGTAGAGCCGGGCCGTGGCGTCGCCGTCGTCGGCGTCCGCGTCGGCCGCCCACAGGTCGGGCAGCTTGGGCAGGATCGGCATCCCGGCGTGGGGATGCAGCCGCAGCAACCCCTGGCGGCCACCCGTCCCGCGCTTCTCGGTGAGCGCCCTGGCCATCCCGACCCGGTCCCCGGGCCGGGTTCTGGCCCGGATCAGGTCGCGTCGAGCCTGCAGGATGCGCCGCCAGTACGACGCGCGCAGTTCCTCGTCGACCAGCGTGCGGCGGTAAGCACGAAGCCGCTCCAGGGTCATGTCGGCCAGCTCCGGGGAACGCTGTGGCCTTGGCGGCATGCGGGGGGATTCGGCGGCGGGTTGGGCGGTCGCCCTGGTGACCCGGAACGTCCTCGGCGCCGGGGTGGGCGCCGCGGCCCCGGCCGATGCCGTTCGCCTGGCCGGTCGTCGGGCTCGAGCCGGTCGTGGGGCGCGGGTCGCTGCCGGCGGGACGGCGATGGTGGCTGCCGGCGGGACGGCGCAGGTGGTTGCCGGCGCCGGCGGGGGCGCAACGTCGGCGAGTGGTGCCGCGGAGACAATGGAGAACGTCACCCAAGCAGCATCGACGCGCTGCGGGCGCGACTTGATCGGCCGTCACCCCTGACTTCTGCCCTGTCCGGCAGCCCTCGAGGAGCACACCATGACCACCGAGCACGGACGCCACGAGTCTCCCCCGGCCGCGCACGCGGCCAGGTCGGGGTTCGCCGCGGAAGTCCGTGACGCCGTGACGCCGCGCGCGGCGCTCATGGTCATCGGGGTCCTGCTGGTGCAGCTGGGCTTCATCGCCAGCTACCTCGGTGCGTTCCACGCGCCCGAGCCGCGGGACATCGCGCTCGCAGTCGTGGCGCCCGCCGGAGCCCCCGCGGGTGCCGCCCAGCAGGCCGCCGCGCGCCTGAACTCGCTGCGCACCGAAGACGTCACCCCGGCCGGGCCCGGCGACGCGCGCGGCCTGTCCGCCTTCTACCTCGTCGTGGGCTGGGTCGTCGGGGGCTACCTCGTCGCGGCGATCCTCGGCATCGGCGGCGGCGCGCGCCCCACCAATCGCCACCGCGCGACGATCCGCCTGCTGACGCTGACGGCCTACGCCGTGGTGTCCGGGTTCGGCGGGGCGATCCTCGCGGAGACGATCCTGGATGCCCTCTCCGGTCACTTCCTGCAGGTGTGGGCGTTCGGCGCGCTGGTGGTCCTCGCCGTCGGGGCGTTCACCATGGCTGCGCAGGTGCTGCTCGGCATCATCGGCATCGGGGTGGCCATCGTGCTGTTCGTCGTGCTGGGCAACCCCAGCGCCGGAGGCGCCTACCCCACGCCGCTGCTGCCCCGTTCTGGGCCGCGATCGGGCCGTGGCTGCCCCCGGGGGCGGGAACGAGTGGCGTCCGCGGGCTGGTCTACTTCGGCGCGGCCGGCGTGGACCGGGGTGTGGCGGTGCTCTCGGCGTACGTCGTGGTCGGGGTCGCCGTGACGCTCGGGCTGTCCGGGCGCGGCCGTCCCGACTCTCCGCCGCCGACGCCGCGGCTGCCGACTCGCGGGTCAGCGCAGGTCTAGCAGCCGACCGGCGGACAGGGACCTCGACGCCGCGCTCGAGCAGGCCTACGAGGGCTTGAGCCTGAAAAGAGATCATGGACGCCCCGGGTGTCCGCGCTGTCCGGGGTAGCCGGTCCACGTCGTCACGGCGCGAGCTGCGCTTGCTAGCTCGTCGCCATGTCGACAAACCGGGAGTAGTGCCCCTGGAAGGCGACCGTGATCGTGGCGGTGGGCCCGTTGCGGTGCTTGGCCACGATGAAGTCGGCCTCGCCGGCCCGGGGTGACTCCCGCTCGTAGAGCTCCTCCCGGTGCAGCAACACGACCATGTCGGCGTCCTGCTCGATGGAGCCGGACTCCCGCAGGTCCGACATCTGCGGTTTCTTGTCGCTGCGCTGTTCGGAGGCCCGGTTGAGCTGGGAGATCGCTACGACCGGCACCTCGAGCTCCTTGGCCAACAACTTGAGCGCCCGGGAGAACTCGGAGACCTCCTGCTGGCGGTTCTCCACCCGTTTGCCGCTCTGCATCAGCTGGAGGTAGTCGATCACCACCAGCTTGAGGTCGTGGCGCTGCTTGAGCCGGCGGCACTTGGCCCGGATCTCCATCATCGACATGTTCGGCGAATCGTCGATGAACAACGGTGCGTTGGACACCTCGCCCATCCGCCGGGCCAGCCGGGTCCAGTCGTCGTCGGTCAGCTTGCCGGTGCGCATGTGCTGCAGCGGGACCCGGGCCTCGGCGGAGAGCAGTCGCATCGTGATCTCGTTGCGGCTCATCTCCAGGGAAAACACGCAGGTCGCCAGCCCGGCTTTGATGGAGGCGGAGCGGGCGATGTCCAGCCCGAGGGTGGACTTGCCAACCGCCGGACGGGCCGCGAGGACGATCATCTGCCCCGGGTGCAGGCCGTTGGTCAGCTCGTCGAAGTCGGCGAAGCCGGTCGGCACCCCGACCAGCTCCCCGCCGCGGTTGCCGATCGCCTCGATCTCGTCAAGGGTGCCCTCCATGATCGCGGAGAGCGGGAGGTAGTCCTCCGAGGTGCGCCGATCGGTGACGGAGTAGATCTCGGCCTGGGCGGCGTCCACGACGTCGTCGGCGTCGCCGTCGGGCGTGTAACCCATCTGCACGATCTTGGTGCCGGCCTCGATGAGGCGGCGCAGCACCGCGGTCTCCCGCACGATCCGGGCGTAGTAGCCCGCGTTGGCCGCCGTCGGCACCGAGGAGATCAAGGTGTGCATGTAGGGGCCGCCACCGACGCGGCCCAGCTCGCCGCGCTTCTGCAGCTCCGCGGACACCGTCACCGGGTCGGCGGGCTCGCCTCTGCCGTAGAGGTCCAGGACCGTCTCGAAGACCAGTTCGTGGGCCGGGCGGTAGAAGTCGTGCCCACGCACGACCTCGACCACGTCGGCGATCGCGTCTTTGGACAGCAACATCCCCCCGAGCACGGACTGCTCGGCGGCCACGTCCTGCGGTGGGGTGCGCTCGAACTCCGCCGCCCGCGGCGAGCCTGCCAACTCCGCCACACTCACCCGCATCACCCTCCATCCGGCCTTGTGGTCGCGTGCTCGCGATCGGTCACCCGGCCGGTCCGACCGGCCCCGCCACACTGAGCAAGGTCTACCGCCCGCCGCCCACAGTCCCCGTCGAACTGACCTCCCAGCCAACCCGGCGACCGGCCAACCCGGCGACCGGCCAACCCGGCGACCTGCGCGACGTTAGAGGTGTCCGGGTGGCCGGCCAACCCGGACCTGTGTACGCCGTGTGGACAACTGGCCGACCTCGCGCTCAGTGGCGGTGCAGACGGCTGTGGACAGACCTGTGAACTCACGGCCAGGCGACCCGGCCTGACGGCCCCGGCAGGGTGGTTCGTCGTCCACTCCCTGTGGACAGAGGAAATCTTCCGAGAGTCCCCGGTGAGACCGCGATGCGGACATCCCGCCGACCCGCACCTACGCTCGCCAGGTGCGCCGCCACCCGCATGACCGGGAGATCGTGCGCCTCGCCGTACCCGCGTTCGGTGCCCTGGTGGCCGAGCCGCTGTTCCTGCTGACCGACTCCGCGATCGTCGGGCACCTCGGCACGCCGCAGCTTGCCGGTCTCGGGGTCGCCGGCGCGCTGCTGGCCACCGCCGTGTCGGTGTGCGTGTTCCTGGCCTATGGCACGACAGCGAGCGTGGCCCGCCGGATCGGGGCCGGCGACCCCGGCGGCGCCCTGGCCCTCGGCGTGGACGGGATGTGGCTCGCGGCCGGGCTGGGCGCCCTGCTCGCCGCGGCCGGGCTGGCCGCGGCGGGCCCGCTGATCGAGGCGTTCGGCACCTCGTCCGGCGCCGCGCCGTACGCCCTGACCTACCTGCGCCTGTCGCTGCCCGGGCTGCCGGCGATGCTCGTGGTCCTGGCCGCGACGGGGGTGCTGCGCGGCCTCCAGGACACCGTCACGCCGCTCGTGGTCGCCAGCGTCGGAGCCGCGGTGAACATCTCCCTGAACCTGCTGCTGGTCTACGGCGCCGGGCTGGGCATCGCCGGATCGGCACTGGGAACCGTGGCGACGCAGGTGGGGTCCGCCGCGGCCGTCGCAACCGTGGTGGTGCGGGGCGCCCGGCGCCACGGCGCGTCCCTGCGCCCGGACCTGTCCGGCATCCGGGCCGCCGGCACCGCCGGCCTGCCGCTGCTGATGCGCACGGTGACGCTGCGCGCGGCGCTGCTCGTCATGACGTACGTCGCCACCGCACAGGGCACCGTGTCGATCGCCGCGCACCAGGTGGCGTTCACCATCTGGATGCTGCTGGCGCTGGCGCTGGACGCGGTGGCCATCGCCGGGCAGGCGATCGTCGGGCGCTACCTCGGCGCGGCCGACGTTGCCGGGACCCGGTCTGCGACCCGACGGATGATCCAGTGGGGCGCCGCAGCGGGCGTGCTGCTGGGGCTGATCGTGGTTGCCCTGCGGGTGGTCTACGTGCCGCTGTTCACCGCCGACCCCGCCGTACGCGATCTGCTGGGCTCCGTGCTGCTGGTGGCCGCCGTCGCGCAGCCGGTGTGCGGGGTCGTCTTCACTCTCGACGGCGTGCTGATCGGGGCCGGCGACGGCCGCTACCTCGCGGTGGCCGGCACTGTCGCCCTGGTGGCCTTCCTGCCCCTGGCCGCGACGGTCTCCGGCACTGGTGGCGGCCTCGTCGCGCTGTGGTGGGCCTTCGACGGCTTCCTCGTCGCGCGCCTGGCGACGCTGTTGTGGCGCGAGCGCAGCGACGCCTGGCTGGTCACCGGGGCAACGCTGCCGGGTCGGCCACGGGGCTGAGCCGCACACCGGCTCGAGAGCGCAAGGAAGCCCCCGCCTGGCGAGAGACGGGGGCCCCACGAACAACCGTACGACAGGCGCCGGCGGCGGGAAAAACCGGACCCGGCCAGGATCTGTTACCGGGCCCGCGCCTACGGCCGGGTCAGACCGCCACGACCTCGAGG
The DNA here is from genome assembly GCA_038223055.1 of Actinomycetes bacterium. Taxonomy (GTDB): domain Bacteria; phylum Actinomycetota; class Actinomycetes; order JACCUZ01; family JACCUZ01; genus JBBRHF01. The sequence goes on from JBBRHF010000038.1 coordinate 14,782, forward strand.
GACACCTTCGCGCTGACCTCGGGGTGCAGCCGGACACCGACCTGGTGGGATCCCACCGTCTTGATCGGTGAGGACACCTCGACGCGGCGCTTGTCGACCTGCGGGCCGCCGGCCTTGGCGACCGCCGCGACGATGTCCGCCACAGTGACCGAGCCGAACAGCCGGCCGCTCTCGCCGGCCTTGACCGGCAGGGTGACCTTGAGCGCTTCGAGCTCGCCCTTGAGCTGCTTCGCGTGACTGAGGTCGCGCACCTCGCGCACCTCGCGGCCACGCTTGATGGACACGATCTGCTTCTCGCCGCCACGGGTCCAACGCATCGCGACGCCCTGCGGGACGAGGAAGTTGCGCCCGTAGCCGTCCTTGACCTCGACGATGTCACCGGGGTCGCCGAGACCGGTGACCTCCTGGGTGAGGATGAGCTTCATAGGGTCCTCCCCTTCTCAGCGGGCGGTGCTGGTGTAGGGCAGCAGCGCCATCTCGCGGCTGTTCTTCACGGCCATCGCGACGTCGCGCTGGTGCTGGGTGCAGTTGCCGCTCACCCGGCGGGCGCGGATCTTGCCGCGGTCGGAGATGAACTTGCGTAGCAGGCCGGTGTCCTTGTAGTCGACGTAGGTGATCTTCTCCTTGCAGAACACGCAGACCTTCTTCTTCGGTTTGCGGGGAGGAGGCTTGGCCATCGTGGTGCTCCAGTTTCGGTGGATGCCCGGCACGCGGCCGGGATGGTCAGACGGGTGGCTCCGACGAGGCTCGCCGGAGAAGTGATCTAGAAGGGCGGCTCGTCGTTGGTGCCGACGCCGGGCGCGCCCCAGCCGCCGCCGGTGTTGCCGCTCGGGTTGCTGCCGCCGGAGTTGCCGCCGCCGGAGTTGCCAACGGACTGGCCGCCACCGGACGGTGCCGGTGCCGCCGACGCCCAGGGGTCGGCGGGCTCGGCCTGCTGCCCGCCGCCGGTGTTGCCGCCGTAGCCGCCGCCTCCGCCGTAGCCGCCGCCACCACGCTGGGTCTTGATGACCTTGGCAGTGGCGCTCTTGAGGCTCGGGCCGACGTCGTCGGCCTCGATCTCGTAGACGGTGCGCTTCTCGCCCTCCTTGGTCTCGTAGGACCGCTGCTTGAGCCGGCCGGAAACGATGACGCGCATGCCGCGCTGGAGGGACTCGGCGACGTTCTCCGCCGCCTGGCGCCAGACGTTGACGGTGAGGAACAGGCTCTCGCCGTCCTTCCACTCGTTGGACCCCTTGTCCAGGAACCTCGGGGTGGACGCGATGCGGAAGTTGGCAACCGCCGCGCCGCTCGGAGTGAAGCGCAGCTGGGGGTCGTCGACGAGGTTGCCGACGATGGTGATGCTGGTGTCGCCTGCGGCCATGAAGCAAAGATCCTTAGCGCTGGTCGGGACGGATGACCTTGGTGCGCAGCACAGCCTCGTTGAGGTTGAGCTGGCGGTCGAGCTCCTTGACGGTCTTGGGCTCGGCCTGCAGGTCGACGACGGCGTAGATGCCTTCGGTCTTCTTCGCGATCTCGAACGAGAGGCGCCGGCGGCCCCAGATGTCGACCTTCTCCACGCTGCCGCCGTCGGTCTTGACGACGGTGAGGAACTGGTCGAGCGCGGGGGCGACGGTGCGCTCCTCGATATCGGGGTCGAGGATGAGCATCAATTCGTAATGACGCATGCGGGCAACCCACCTCCTTTGGGCTCAGCGGCCACGGTCGCTCCGTGGCAGGAGGGTTACAGCGTCGGTGCCCGGGATCTGCCCGCCGAAGGATCGGCGAGGGCCGGGCACCGCGGGCCAGCCTATCGTCCCCGGACGGCTGCCCGCGCACCGGCGCGCCATGGTGGGACGGCCCGGCTAGGGTCGAGCCGTGACCAGCACCGCCGCCCGCACCGGCGACCGCATCGCCGCCCGCACCGGCGCGCGCATCGGCGCCCACGTCGGCGCCCACGTCGGCCAGGACGACCCGATCACCGAGGCGCTGGCTCGCGGCGGGGACGTCGCGCAGTTCTTCCTGGGCGACCCCCAGGGCTGGAAGGCGCCGAAGGTTTCCTACGCCGGGGGCGCCCCCGCCCTGCGAGCAGCCGCCGCCACGGCCGGGATCGACCTCTACGTCCACGCGCCGTACGTGCTCAATGTCGCCACGACCAACAACCGGATCCGCATCCCCAGTCGCAAGCTGCTGTCCCAGCATGCCGAGCTCGCCGCATCCGTCGGGGCGAAGGGGCTGATCGTGCACGGCGGTCACCTGGGCAAGGACGACGACCCGCAGATCGGCCTGGACAACTGGTGCAAGACGTTCGAACGGATGGAGCCGCCGCTGCCCATCCTGATCGAGAACACGGCCGGCGGCGGCAATGCGATGGCCCGCAGTCTCGAGCGCATCGGGCGGCTGTGGGAGGCCCTGTCCGACCGGGTGCCGATGGACCGCGTCGGTCTGTGCCTGGACACCTGCCATGCCCACGCCGGCGGCGAGGAGTTGCTCGGGCTGGTCGATCGGGTCACCTCGATCACCGGTCGGATCGACCTGGTGCACGCCAACGGGTCCCGTGACGCGTTCGGCTCCGGCGCCGACCGGCACGCCAACCTGGATCCGAGCCATGCCGACCCGGGCATGATCAACCCAGGCATGACCGACCAGGGCATGATCGACTTCGGGCCGCTCGACGCCGGTTCGGCGGACCCGACCAGGCTCGACCCGCAGGCCGTCGTCGCGGTGTGCGCGGCGGCCGGGGCACCAGTGGTGTGCGAGACACCGGGTGGGCAGGCGGGTCAGGCTGCAGACATCGCCTACCTGCGCGCGCACCTGGCGGGCTGAACGACGCGGGCTGAACGACGCGGGCTGGACTCCCTACGCCGGGCTGGGGACAGCGGCCACGCCGTGGACCGGGCGCAGCGCGAGGTCCGGGTCGATCTCGTCGCCCGACTCGTCGGCCCCCGCGAGCGCATCGGGTCGCAGCTCGTCGCGCACCGTGCGCAGACTGTCCACGAAGCCGTCCAGCTGGCTCGGCGTCAGCGGGCTGACCAGCCAGCGGCGGACCACCTCGAGATGGCCGGGCAGCGCCGCCTCGACCCGCTCCAGGCCGACCGGGGTGAGCACGGCATAGGTGCAGCGTCGATCCGACGGACTCGCTTCGCGGCGGGCCAGCCCGGCGGTGGACAGCCGGTCCACGACCCGGGTGATGCCGCTGTTGGTCAACGATGTCTGGGCGGTGAGATCGCTCATCCGTAGCCGCTGCCGAGGCGAGCGGGACAGCCGCACCAGCACCCCGAACTCCACCCAGGTGAGCCCGTGCTCCGCCAGCTGTGCCCCCGTCGCACCCTCGACGCCGGCCATCACTTCCACCAGCAGCCCCATGAGCGTCAGCCGCTCGTCGTCTACTTCCACCCGTTGCGTCATGTGTCTCAGGATACAACCCATTGACACGGCAAAAGTTGGCAATAGCACATATCGCGGCCACATTTTTGATCTGGCTGCCGCCTCATGGCCCGCCACTCGGGCTCGGTAGCCTCGACCGTCGTCACCCGAGGAGTCCGATGCCGCCACCCACGCTGTCCGTGCGAGCCATCAGCCCTGCCGACCACCTGGCGCTGATCGCCTCCCGCCCGGCAGCGAGCTTTCTGCAATGCCCGTCCTGGGGGAAGGTCAAGCGCGAGTGGCGCAGCGAGAGCCTGGGCTGGTACGACGCGGGCGGCGCCCTCGTCGGAGCCGGGCTGGTGCTCTACCGGCAGGTCCCGAAGGTCAACAAGTTCCTGGCCTACCTGCCCGAGGGCCCGGTCATCGACTGGGCCGCCGAGGACCTGGCCGGCTGGCTGACGCCGATGGTCGCGCACCTCAAGTCCCAGGGCGCCTTCGGGGTGAAGATGGGTCCTCCGGTCGCGGTGCGGCGCTGGTCGGCCGGCACGCTCAAGGCCGCCATCGCGGCGGGGACGTCGACCCGGCTGCTCGACGTACCGCCTGATGCCGTCGACCGGGTCGGCGAGCGGGTCGAGGGAACATTGACCAGGCTCGGCTGGACCCCGCCCGCGACGCCTCGTGGCGATGGCGGCTTCGCGGCCGGCCAGCCACGCTACGTCTTCCAGGTGCCCCTGGCCGGCCGAGACGAGGGCGACCTGCGGAGCGGGTTCAACCAGTTGTGGCGGCGCAACGTGAAGAAGGCCGACAAGGCCGGTGTCGTCGTCCGCCCCGGTGACGCGGCCGATCTGAGCGCCTTCCACGCGCTCTACCTCGAGACCGCGGCGCGGGACCATTTCACCGGTCGGCCGCTGGCCTACTTCCAGCAGATGTGGGCCGCCATGACGGCTGAGGCGCCGGACCGCATCCGGCTCTATCTCGCCGAGCACGAGGGCGACCTGGTGGCCGCGACGACGATGGTGACCGTGGGTGCGCACGCCTGGTACTCCTACGGCGCCTCCTCCAGCGCCAAGCGCGACGTCCGCGGCTCCAACGCGATCCAGTGGCGGATGATGCGCGACGCGGCGCAACTCGGTGCCGCGGTCTATGACCTGCGCGGCATCACCGACACGCTGGACGAGTCCGACCCGCACTTCGGGTTGATCCAGTTCAAGCTCGGCACCGGCGGTGAGGCGGTGGAGTACGTCGGCGAGTGGGACCTGCCGCTGAACCGCTTGCTGTTCAAGGCCTTTCAGCTCTATCTGAGCCGTCGATGAGCCTGTCGGCAGGGAGGCGGGGGTGACCTTCACCGTCTACGTCGACGAGGTCCGCTGGCGGGCGCACCAGCGCCGCGTGCTCGGCGAGTTCCCCGGTCTGGTGCCGGTCGCCAAGGGCAACGGCTACGGCGTCGGCAACGCCCGGCTCGCCGAGGAGGCGGCGCGCTTGCGAGCCGGCGACGGCGTGGATGTGGTGGATGTGGTGGCCGGCGATGGCAAGTATGTCGGCGTGGATGTGGTGGCCGTCGGCATCGACCAGGAGGTCGACGAGGTTCTGGATCGGTTCCCCGGCGACGTACTCGTCCTCACCCCGGTCCTGCCGTCCTCACCCGCCGGGCAGCTGGGGGACCATGCGCTGACCGGGGGCGCCGACCGTGCCGCGCGCGTCCTGCGCACCGTCTCCCACCGCGCCGCCCTGCCCTCGCTGCCCGCAGGCACCCGGGTGGTCGTCGAGTGCCGTACGTCGATGAACCGCCACGGCCTGCGCCCTGCGGAGCTCGCGTCGGTCCCGGCCGCGCTGGACCACGTGACCCTGGAGGGTTTCGCGCTGCACCTGCCGCTGGAGCGCGCTGGCGGCAACGACCCGGTGCGCGAGACCTCGGCTTGGATCGGTCACCTGGCCGCAGCCGGGTTGCCCACGTCGACCATGTGGGTCAGCCACATCGACGCGAGAGAGCTCGCCGAGCTCGCCGCCCGCCATCCATCGACGATCTTCCGGCCCCGCATCGGCACCCGCCTGTGGCTCGGTGACCGCAGCGCGCTGACCGCCCGCGGGACGGTCCTGGACGTCGAGCCCTTGCGCCGCGGCGAGCGCAGCGGCTACCGCCAGCACCGGGCCGCGGGCCGTGGCCACCTGCTCGTGGTCAGCGGCGGCACGGCTCACGGTGTCGCGCTCGAGGCGCCCAAGGCCGTCCGCGGGGCGCTGTCGCGCACGAAGGTCGTGGCGCTGGGCGCGCTGGAGGCGGCGGGGCGCAACCTGTCGCCGTTCACCTGGGCCGGGAAGCAGCGCTGGTTCGTCGAGCCGCCGCACATGCAGGTGTCGCTGATCTTCCTGCCCTACGATGTGAGCCCGCCGCCGATCGGTGCCGAGCTCGACTGTGCCGTGCGGCTCACCACCACTCACCCCGACCAGGTGCAGGCCCTACCGCCACCGTGACGGGGCTGAGGCCGGCCGGGAAGGGGAGGCGTCGGGCGCGTGGTCGAGGATGCCGCCGGCCGGGTCGTCGGCACCGTCGGCACGCACCGGGTCGAGGTCGGGCTGATAGATGTCCCGCACGATCATGGCGCACAGCCACAGGGTGCCCAGGAGGTGCGCCACGACCGTGACGCCATAGGGGTCGACGCCCAGGGACCGGTTGGCATTGCCCGGCGGGAAGCCCGCGAGCAGCATCCAGATGCCGAAGAAGTGCAGCACCTCGGTCGCCTGCCAGATCAGCAGGTCGCGCCAGCGCGGCCGGGCGAGCGCGGCCAGCGGCAGCAGCCACAGGACGTACTGCGGTGAATAGACCTTGTTCGTCAGCAGGAAGGCCGCGACGACGAGGAACGCCAGCTGCGGCAGCCGTGGTCGACGCGGGGCCGTCAGCGCAACGGCCGCGACGGCAGCGCAGGCCATCACGAACAGCCCGCCCGCCACGACGTTGAGCGACCCGGCCGGCACCGCGTGACCCTGCTGCTGCATCACCAGCCAGATCGAGCTCCACCCCACCCCACGCTCCCGGCTGAGCCGATAGAACCGGGCCCAGCCGGGGAAGTCGAGCAACATCACCGGAACGTTGACCACCAGCCAGGCCGCCACCGCCGCCACCGCCGTGGTGCCGAACGCGCGCAGCCGTCCCGCCCGCCAGCACAGCACCAGTAGCGGCCCCAGCATGAGAAGGGGATAGAACTTGGCCGCCGTCGCCAGGCCCAGCAGCACGCCGGCGGCGATCGGTCTCTGCCGGGACCACGCCAGCATCGAGCAGGAGAGCAACGCCACGGCGTACAGGTCCCAGTTGATCGTCCCCGCCAGCGCGAGGGTCGGCGCCAAGGCGACTAGCGCGGCGTCCCACGGCCGGCGCCCGGCGGTCCGGGCCGTCGCCACGACCGCGACGGCCGCGCACAGGGCCAGCACGATCGCATTGATGTCGAAGTACCACAGCGACCGGTCCTGCGTGTCGCCCCCGCCCGGGACCAGGTGTGCGGTGGCCCACATTCCGAGCCCGGTGAGTACGGGGTACTCCACCTGGTGCTCCGGCGGCTGGTTCAGGTAGGGAATCTCGCCGGCGGCGAGCCCGCGGCCGAAGTAGAGCGCCGGGATGTCGCTGTAGCAGCCGTGGGTGTAGACACCAGGCTGCGACCAATCGGTGGCGCGGCAGTGCTCCTTGGTGACCATGCCGAGTCCCGAGGTGAGAAACACCAGCACGAGCAGGACCCGAACCGGGGTCCACCAGGCTCCTGGTCGCCCCACGTCGGCATGGCGTCCGACGGGACCGCCCAGAACCTCGCTGCCGGCCTGTACGACGGGGTCGTCACGGGTGGGCAGCACCCCCGCGCTAACCGCCGCCCCCGACCGGGACGGGCTGCGCGGGCGCGGCCTGCGCGGGCGTGGCCTGCGCGGGAGCAGCGGGCGCGGGTGCAGCGGGCGCGGGTGCAGCGGGCGCGGGTGCGGCGGGAGACGGGGCCGGTGGTGTCACGGGCGGGCTCGGCGGCGGAACGGTCGCGGACCCCGACGGCGACCCCGACGGCGATCCCGTCGCGCTGCCGGAGGGTGACGAGCTCCCACTGCTGCGCCGCGGCCTGGGGGTGAACACGGGTGCCGGGTTGACGGTGCGACCGACGAAGGAAGCAGGCGGGAACTCCCGCACCTTGGTCCCCTTCAGTGCCCCCTTCATGAACGCTGTCCAGATCCGCGCCGGGTAGTTGCCGCCGAAGAACGTGGACAGCCCGCCGACACCGTCGAGGTCCTTGGTCCCGTCGCCCTTGTAGATGTCGACCGCCGCCGAGAGCTGGGGCGCGTAGCCCACGAACCAGGACGAGGTGGTGGTGTCCGGTCGCAGGGCGGCGGTGCCCGTCTTCGCTGCGACGGGCCGGCCCACCCCGAGCGCGCGGGTGCCGGTTCCGCCGGTCACGACCTGGCGCAACGCATATGTGACGTCGGCCGCGACGCCCTGGGAGTAGGCCTTGGACTTCTTCGGCCGGGCCTTGTAGCGGCTGCCGCCGTTGGGCCCCTTGACCTCCTTGACGACGTACCACTGGGTTGCCCGACCGCGCGCGGCGAAGGTGGCATAGGCGTTGGCCATGTCGATGTTTCGCACCGAGGCGGTGCCCAGCGTCACGGTCGCCTCGGCGCGCAACGCCGGGGTGTCTTTCGGGATGCCGGCCCGGACCGCGCTGTCGACGACCTTGCGCGGGCCGATGTCCAGGGTCATGTCGACGTAGGCCGTGTTGATCGAGTCGGCCGTCGCCTTGATCATCCCGACCGAGGATCCGTAACTCTGGTTGAACTCGTTGTTGACCTTGCGCCGGCCGCCGGGCAGGAAGTAAGGCGAGTTGCCGGCGTAACGGCTGCGCAGCCCGACGCCGTCCTCGAGGGCGGCCGCCAGCGCGAACGGCTTGAACGACGAGCCGGGCTGCAGGCGGGCCTGGGTGGCCTCGTTGTTGCCGCCGACCGTGCCGCCGCCGTACATGGCGACCACGGCGCCGTCGCCGGGGCGCACCGCCGACAGACCGATGTGCACGCTCTTGGCGTTCTGGGTCGGGCGCTCCTTGCGCACGGCACGCACTGCCGCCGCCTGCGCCCGCCTGTTGAAGGTCGTGGTGACCCGCAGCCCGCCGAGGTCTATGTCGGCATCGGAGAACCCCTGGGTCCGCAGCTCCCGGCGGGCGACGTCGAGCAGGTAGTAGGTGGGGCCGCTTCGGGTCGCTCCGGTCCGCTGCTTGCGCACTGCGGGCACGGTGACCTTGGTCCGCTCGGCCGCCGGCAGCCAGCGTTTGGCGACCATGCCGTCGAGCACGTAGCGGAACCGGGCCGCCATTGCCTCGGGGTGGCGGACCGGATCGTAGCCGGCTGGTGAGCGCACGATCGAGGCGAGCACGGCGCCTTCACCCACGGTGAGCTTGCTCACGTCCTTGCCGAAGTAGGCCTGCGCCGCGGTCTGGATGCCGTAGGCACCGCGGCCGAAATAGATGGTGTTGAGGTAGTCCTCGAGGATCTTGCTCTTGTTGTCCCGCCGGTCCAGCTTGACGGCGATGAAGAACTCCTTGAGCTTGCGCTTGTAGGTGCGCTCTTGGGTGAGGTAAGCGTTCTTGGCGTACTGCTGGGTGATCGTCGATCCCCCCTGGGTCGAGCCGCCCTTGAGGTTGTTCCAGAAGGCCCGAGCGATGCCGGTCGGGGAGATGCCCCGATTCTCGTAGAACCCACGGTCCTCGGCCGCGAGCATCGCCTTCTGGACGCGGTCGGGCACCTCGGCGAGCCGCACGTTGATCCGGTTCTGTGCGCCGAATCGACCCAGCTCGGTCTTCGCGTCGTCGTAGTACAGGATCGTCGCCTGCGAGGTCGCCACCTCGTTGGGCGTCGGGATGGACGTTCGTGCATAGGCCACCCCGACCACCCCGACGAGGGCGAGAAAGCCCAGCAGACCGAGCAGGAGCAGCTGCCGGAACGAGGGCAGGAAACGGCGTACGCCGTCGTACTGGCGGCGGGGGTAGTTCACGGGCAACGTTCCTCGTCACGGTCATCGTGCGGGCGGTCAAGCGGGTGCTCGGCCACCATGTCGGCTGGGTCCAGAGTAAAGGCCGCTGCTGTGACCCTGACGTCCGCTCATTGAGGCACCCGACCCTGGTCGCACGGATTTGCTGGAACCCAGGATGTGTGGCTATCGTGTCGATGTATCGTCTCGATATATCGCAGCCGTGGATTATCGCCTAGAGAGGAACCAGCAGTTGAACCAGCGCGCAGGGATGCTGGAGTTCGCCGTGCTCGGCCTGCTCCAGGACAGCCCCTTGCATGGCTACGAGCTGCGCAAACGGCTCAACGCGGTGCTGGGCTCCTTCCGCGCCTTCTCCTACGGTTCGCTCTACCCCTGCCTCAAGGGTCTGCTGCGAGCCGGCCTGATCAGCCAGGACACGTCCGCGGAGCCGGCCCCCGTGGCCGGCAAGCGCTCCAAGATCGTCTATCAGCTGACCGCGGACGGCAAGGAGCGCCTGCAGAATCTGCTCGCCGAATCGGGCCCATCGGCCTGGGAGGACGAGAACTTCGGGGTCCACTTCGCCTTCTTCGGGCGGACCGACGCAGAGACCCGGCTGCGCATCCTCGAAGGTCGCCGCAGCCGGCTCGAGGAGCGCCTCGAAGGAGTCCGGACCGCCCTGGGCCGCACCAGGGATCGGGTGGACGCCTACACCCTGGAGCTGCAGCGGCACGGCCTCGAGTCCGTCGAGCGTGAGGTGCGCTGGCTCGAGGAGCTGATCGCCACCGAACGCAGGACCGACAGACCCCCCGACAGACCCTCCGGCTGACCCACGCCGACGAACGCACCACCACAGCCACCAGCCACCACCCACCACCCACCACCCACCACCACACGAGCAAGGAGCATCAGATGGGTTCCGTACGGGTAGCCATCATCGGCGTCGGCAACTGCGCCTCATCCCTGATCCAGGGCGTCCAATACTACAAGGACGCCGACCCCGAGGCCCGGGTGCCGGGCCTGATGCACGTGCAGTTCGGCCCCTACCACGTGCGGGACATCACCTTCGTGGCCGCGTTCGACGTCGACGCCAAGAAGGTCGGCCAGGACCTGTCCGACGCCATCGGCGCCAGCGAGAACAACACCATCAAGATCTGCGACGTCCCGCCGTCCGGTGTCGTCGTCGCGCGTGGCCACACCCTCGACGGCCTGGGCAAATACTACCGGGAGACGATCACCGAGTCCGACGAGGAGCCGGTAGACATCGTCAAGGTGCTTCAAGACACCAAGGCCGACGTCCTGGTCTGCTACCTGCCGGTGGGGTCCGACGCCGCGGCGAAGTACTACGCCCAGTGCGCGATCGACGCCCACGTGGCGTTCGTCAACGCCCTGCCGGTCTTCATCGCCGGGACGCCGGAGTGGGCCAAGAAGTTCGAGGACGCGGGCGTGCCGATCATCGGCGACGACATCAAGTCCCAGGTCGGCGCCACGATCACCCACCGGGTTCTGGCCAAGTTGTTCGAGGACCGCGGCGTCGTGCTCGACCGCACCTTCCAGCTCAACGTCGGTGGCAACATGGACTTCAAGAACATGCTCGAGCGGGATCGCCTCGAGTCCAAGAAGATCTCCAAGACTCAGGCCGTGACCTCCAACATGGAGCACGACATGGGAGCCCGCAACGTGCACATCGGCCCGTCGGACTACATCCAGTGGCTCGATGACCGCAAGTGGGCCTACGTCCGGCTCGAGGGCCGCGCGTTCGGCGACGTGCCGCTGAACCTGGAGTACAAGCTCGAGGTCTGGGACTCCCCGAACTCGGCCGGCGTGATCATCGACGCCGTGCGCGCCGCGAAGATCGCGATGGACCGCGGCATCG
>JBBRHF010000039.1:0-25619 GCA_038223055.1 Actinomycetes bacterium
GCCGCGGGGGGGTGGCCCGTCCCCCCGGCCCCGCGGCGCCCCCCCCCCGGGGCGCCCCCGGTTGTGGGCGGGGGCCGCGGCCCCCCCCCCCCGGCGCCCCCCGGGGCCGCCCCCCGACACGACGCCGGCCACCACGTCGTCGCCGTCCATCAACGCGATCAGGGTCGCCCACACGGGCACGCCGCGGACGAAGTTCTTCGTGCCGTCAATCGGGTCGACCAGCCAGCAGCGCGGGCCGTGACCGCTGTGCCCGAACTCCTCCCCGGTGACGGCGTCGCGTGGTCGCGCTCGCTTGAGCGTGGCCCGGATGGCCTCCTCGGTCGAGCGGTCGGCGTCGGTCACCGGCGTCAGGTCGGGCTTGGTCTCCACCCGCAGGTCGAGCGCCCGGAAGCGGCTCATCGTGGTGGAGTCGGCCGCGTCGGCGAGGACGTGCGCGAGGCGGAGGTCGTCGTCGTAGGCGGGCACGTCAGGCACCGTACAAGTCGGCGGAGCCCAATTCGCCGTACGTCGATCCGCCGCGCCGGGACCGGCCCCATCTCCGATGCGGGATTGTTGCCGGCTCTGCCCGATCCGCCCCGTCAGCAGGCGTCGCGGCGATATACGGTCGGTCCTTGATCCATGCCCGATCTACCCCGAGCCAGCCTCGATCCACGTCGGTCTGTGAGAGGAAACGATGTTTGACGTCTTCCGCGGCTTGCCGGTCCACGCTCTCGTGGTCCACGCCGTCGTCGTTCTGGTGCCGCTGTCCGCCCTGGGCGTGGTGCTCATCGCCGTACTGCCCGGGTGGCGGGAGCGCTTCGGGGTGGCCGTGCTCGGCCTCGCCACCGCGGCTCTGGTCACGGTGCCCGTGGCCGTCGCGAGCGGGCAGCAGCTGAAGAAGCGGCTCAATCCCAGCGGGGTGATCGCGCAGCAGATCTCCGACCACGAGAAGATGGGCCGACTGGTGCTATTGCCGACCCTCGCGATGTGGGTGCTGGCCATCGTGCTGGTGCTCGTCACCCGACGGGGGATGACCGGCCGCCTCGTCACGGTCTTCGCCGCTCTGGCCGTGCTCGGCGCCGGGGCCGCCGCCGCCCAGGTAGCCATCACCGGCGAGCTCGGCTCGAAGGCCGTGTGGAACTGCACGATCTATCCCGCGAGCTGTCAGAAGTAGCGCACCGTCACCCGCGGGGGGTCGCCCAGCCCAACAGTCACTCAGCGGGACGGTCGCCTCCGGTCGTATCGCGCACGGCGGGGATCTCTGTGGTGTCGCTCCGGCCTGGTCTTGGTCCCGGCTCGTCCAGGGGCGCGTCGCCCCCTGATTCGGCTCCCTCCGACCGATCGTGGGCTGACCGATCGTGGGCTGACCGATCGTGGGGACGGTCCTCGCTGTCCGGGCGCACCGGCCCGGGCCCGCCGGGTGGCCCTCCCGACCCGATCAACAGATCGTCCTCGGGGTCGGGTGACCCGGCGCCGCCGCTGTATGGTCCCCGGTCGCCGAAGATCTCGTGCGAGACCTGGCCGTAGAGGCGCTCGGGCTCGGGCAGGTAGGGGATGCGGTGCATCGCCTGGTCCTGGCCGGCCGACTCGAGCACGAACGTCCCCCACCCGTGGTCGCCGAGCAGGCGGCCGACCAGTGGTCGCTCGAAGGTCATGTCGGTGACCTTGCGCAGTGGCATCACGCCGACCCGGCGGGTGAGCAGGCCAGTGATCATGATCAGCCGCCGGTCGGTCACCACGAGCCGCTCCCCTCTCCACTCGAGCACTTTCCAACCGAGGAACAGCAGCGAGGCGAGGAACGCGAAACCGGCGACGTCAAGCAGGGGGCTGTCCGTGTTGACCCGTATGGCGAGGTAGGTGCCGACGACTGCGGCGGCGACGACGTAGAGCACCGGCCGGACCAACCACACGAGGTGCCAGCGCACCTCGGCCACCAGCCGCTCCCGGCCGAGAAGGTAGCGCCGCACGCCCGACCTAGCCGGGTCGGGCCGAGCCATGAGCGTGCCGACGGGGGCGGGGGAGGGCGCGGGGGAGGGCGCCGGGAACGGGGAGGGTGCGGGTCACGAGGTCAGCCCGCGGAAGAAGGTGAGCAGCGAGTCGAAGGCCGTGCGGAGCGCGTCGGCGGCGTCCCGGACGACGCTGGCCGAGTCGTCGGGGCGGGTGACCAGGTAGTAGACGACGAACGCCGCGACCAGCCAGATCAGGGCCTTCTTGATCATGGTGACCTCTCGGCGAGACGGTGGTCATGCGGACGCACGACCTGCCCAGCATCTCGCCCGGCGGTGGCGAACCGCGAGACCCCCGCGTTCCTGGCGTGTCGTGTCAGCCGGTTTCCTCGGCCTCGTCGCGGCTGTGCAGCAGCCGGCGCAGCGAGGCGAGCCGGGCCGGGTCGGCGTGGCCGGCAGCGACCCAGCCGTCTAGAGCGCACTCGTCTTCGTCGTGGGAGCACGAGCGGGGGCAGCCCGCGATCCCCGCCTCGAGGTCGGGGAAGGCGTGGATGATGCGGTCGAGGTCGACATGGGCGATGCCGAAGCTGCGGATGCCCGGCGTGTCGACCACCCAGCCGCCACCGTCCAGCTCGAGGGCGATGGCGGAGGAGGACACATGCTTGCCCCGACCCGTCACTGCGTTGACCATGCCGGTGGCCCGGTCCGAGCCAGGGACCAGCGCGTTGACGAGAGTCGATTTGCCGACCCCGGAGTGGCCCACGAGAACGCTGACCCGCCCGGCCAGGCGGCCCCGCACCTCGTCCAGCGCTGCGCCCCGCCGGGTCACGACGTGGGGTACGTCGAGGGCGCGGTAGGTGTCCAGCAGCGCCTCGGGGCTAGCCAGGTCGGCCTTGGTCAGGCACAACAAGGGCGCCATGCCGGCGTCGTAGGCGGCGACGAGGCACCGGTCGATCAGTCGCGACCGGGGCGGCGGGTCGGCCAGGGCGGTGACGATGACCAACTGGTCGGCGTTGGCGACGATGATGCGCTCGAACGGGTCGGTGTCATCGGCCGTACGACGAAGGGTCGACACCCGTGGCTGGACCCGCACGATGCGGGCCAGCGTGTCGTCCTGGCCCGAGACGTCGCCGACCAGCCCGACCCGGTCGCCCACGACGACACCGCGTCGACCCAGCTCGCGGGCCTTCATCGCGTGGACGGTGACCGCGCCGACTCGGCACGCATAGCGGCCACGATCGACCGCGACGACGACTCCAGTGGTCGCGTCGTCGTGGCTGGGGCGCTCCTTCGTGCGGGGCCGCGAGCCGCGGGACGGGCGCACCCGCACGTCGTCCTCGTCCAGATCGCGACCGCGCCCGGCCGCGCTCACGGGAGCATTCCGTCCCAGAGCTCGACGAAGCCCGGCAGCGTTTTGGCGGTGGTCGCGACATTCTCGACGAGGACGCCGGGCACGCACAGGCCGAGCACGGCCGCCGCGGTGGCCAGTCGATGGTCGTCGTAGGTAAAGAACGTGCCGCCGCGCAGCGGCTTGGGCGAGATCACCAGGCCGTCACTGATCTCGTGGACGTCGCCGCCGAGGGCGCTGATCTCGGTGCAGAGCGCGGCGAGGCGGTCGGTCTCGTGGTGGCGCAGGTGCGCGATCCCGCGCAGGGTGGAGGGGGAGCTGGCCAGGGCGCACACGGCGGCGAGAACGGGTGCGAGCTCTCCCACTTCGCCGAGGTCGAGGTCGGCGCCGCTGAGCACGTCGGGTCCGGTGACGGTCAGGCCGTCGGCGTCGAGTTCGCTGCGCGCGCCGAAGAGCTCCACGATCCGGCGCAGCGCGTCGCCCGCCTGGGTGGTGCGCACCGGCCAGCCGGGGATGGTCACCGAACCGGAGGTGACCATCGCAGCGGCGAGAAAGGCGGCGGCGTTGGACAGGTCGGGCTCGATCCGCAGCGAGCCGAGGTTCACCGGGCCGGGCTCGACCCGCCAGGTGGTGGGGTCGACATGCTCGACCAGTGCTCCGGCCGACCGCAGCATCTCGACCGTCATCGTGATGTGCAGCCCCGACGGGACGGGAGGCCCCACGTGGCGCACATTGACACCGTCGGCGAAGCGCGGCGCAGCCAGCAGCAGGGCGCTGATGAACTGGGAGGACATCGACGCGTCGACCACGACGGTGCCGCCCATCAGCCAGCCTCGGCCGTGAACTGTTATCGGGATCCGCCCGGTCGGGGCGGTGATGCGAGCGCCGAGCCCGCGCAGGCCCATGATCACCGGCTCGAGGGGACGGTCACGGGCGCGCGGGTCGCCGTCGAAGAACACGTCGCCCTCGGTGACGGCCGCGAGCGGGGGCAGGAACCGCATCACCGTGCCTGCGTTTCCGACGTCGATGTCGGCCGGGCCGCACAAGTCCCCTGGGGTGACCCGCCAGTCCGGGCCGACATCCTCGACGGTGACGCCGAGAGAGCGCAGGCCGGCCACCATCAGCAGCGTGTCACGACTGCGCAGGGGGCACAGCAGGTCTGTCGGCGTGGTCGCGATGGAAGCCAGCACCAATGCCCGGTTG
Organism: Actinomycetes bacterium; assembly: GCA_038223055.1. GTDB lineage: Bacteria > Actinomycetota > Actinomycetes > JACCUZ01 > JACCUZ01 > JBBRHF01. The sequence goes on from JBBRHF010000039.1 coordinate 4,477, forward strand.
GTGACCGACTTGGATCCGGGGACCGTGACCGTGGCCCGAACAGGCTCCGTGGCGACGGGAGCGGGCCACAGGCTGGACATGTGCCGGAGCGTAGTCGGGCGGAGCGGGGGAGCGGTCAGACCGGCAGCTTGGCACGGGCCGTGTGAGCGGCGAGCCGCGCCTCACGCCGCGCCGTACGGTGGGCCCGGCGGGTGCCGTGGGCCGCGTGCGACGTCACGTGGCGCGCCCGCCAGACCAGGCCCGGCTGGCCCTCGGTGTCGACGGCGGCGAGCAGCAGGCCACCGAGCAGGCCGAGGTTCTTGAAGAAGTGGGTGCGCTGTGCCGCCTTGGTGTCGGGGTCCTGGGCCTCCCAGAATCGGTGCCCCGCCAGGGTGGTCGGGATGATCGAACCGGCCAGCAGCAGCGCCGACAGCCGAGGCAACCGACCCAGCGCCAGCATCGTGCCGGCGCCCACCATCACGCCGGCGTTGATCTTGACCAGGGTCTCCGGGTCCTCCGGGAGATAGGGCAGCTTGCTGGCGATCGTGGGCCCCACGTCCTTGGCTGCGGGAACCCTGGGGGCCGGGTTGCGCAGGCTGTCGATGCCTCCCGAGATGAACATCGAGGCGAGCATCGGCCGGGCCAGTCGTCGTACCAGGGTCATGGGGTCACTCTGCCCGAGCCCCGGGCCAGGAAACTCACCGCCCCTCTGCGAGGCTGGAGCGCGTGTGCGGACGATATGCCGCGAGCCGGCGCCCGGAGGATCTCGTCGAGGAGTTCGAGGCGGCTCCGGCACCCTTGCCAGCGCTGCCGGCGAGCTTCAACGTGGCGCCGACCGACCCGGTCTACGCCGTGCTGGAGCGCTCTCCCCGCGAGAACCGCGACGCGCCACCGGTCCGCCAGTTGCGCGTCCTGCGCTGGGGCTTGGTGCCCTCGTGGGCGAAGAGCCCGTCGATCGGCGCCAAGATGATCAATGCCCGGCTCGAGACGGTGGCCGAGAAACCCGCGTTCCGTAAGGCATTCGCCGCCCGGCGATGCCTGCTGCCCGCAGACGGCTACTTCGAGTGGTACGGCGAGGTGCGCGGGTCCAAGCAGCCCTATTTCATCCGACCCAGCGACGGCGGAGTGCTCGCGATGGCCGGGCTCTACGAGTTCTGGCGCGACCGGTCCCTTGGTGAGGACGATCCCGACGCCTGGCGGGCCACCTGCACCGTCATCACGACCTCGGCGACCGATGACCTCGGGCGCATCCACGACCGCATGCCGATGCTGGTGCAGCCGAGTCGCTACGCCGAGTGGCTCGACCCGTCGGTCGCCGACGCCGACCGGCTGCGCGGCCTGCTCGTTCCCGCGGCCCCGGGGCTGCTCACCGCGTTCCCCGTCTCCACCGAGGTCAACAGCGTGCGCAACAACGGACCTCGCTTGATCGAACCCCTGGACCTGATCGAACCACTGGACCTGATCGAACCACTGGATCTGATCGAACCGCTGGCACCCGAGGCGCCGGTCGCGGACGGCCTGTTCCTGGATGCGCCTGGGTGACGACGGTCGACACGCCGCTTGGCCCGGCTCGCTATGCCACCGCCCAGGCCGAGAACTCGGTTGCCACGCTGGTGCTCGGCCACGGGGCCGGCGGCGGCATCGGGGCGGCCGACCTGGTGGCGCTCGCCGAGGGGCTCCCGCCGCGTGGCATCAGCGTCGTGCGGGTCGAACAACCGTGGCGGGTGGCCGGTCGCCGGGTCGCCACCGCACCCCCGACCCTCGACCGGGCCTGGCTCGCGGTACTGGGCGAGCTTGCGGTGACGGGCGCTCTCGTCGTCGGTGGCCGGTCGGCCGGCGCCCGGGTGGCGTGCCGCACGGCATGGACCGTGGAGGCCTCGGCCGTGGTGGCCCTGTCCTTCCCGCTGCACCCGCCGGGTCGCCCGGAGCGGTCCCGGCTGGGCGACCTGCTCATGCCCGTGGAGGCTGGCGTGCCGACACTTGTCGTCCAGGGCGAGCGGGACGCCTTCGGGGGGCCGGGCGAGTTCCCGGCCGGGGTCGATGTACGCGCTGTGGCTGGCGCCGACCACTCCCTGCGCGTGCGGCGACCGCGGGACCCGGCTGTCACGATGGCCGGTGTGGTCTCGACCGTCGGGGACTGGGTGCTGCAACAGTCACGGTAAGAGCGGCTCGTCCAACAAGCCGGGGAGCCGGGTGAGCCGGTCGAGATAGACCTCCCCGTCGAAGGGTTCCTCCTCTACGAAGGTCCGGCGCATTGGCTCGCTCAGCGCCATCATCAACATGTGGTGGATCTCATGGGGGGCGAGGTCGGCGACCTGGAGTCGCCGCACCGTGTGCCACGCCTGCGGCGGGTCGTCGTCCCAGAGCTGGGTCGCGATGACGTCGTGCAACATCAGGTGCAGGGTGGCCCCGACCCTGGCGGCGTCCTCCTCACTGGGTAAGCCCTGAACGAGCGGGATGGACTCGATCTCGAGGTCCAGCCCGTCGTAGCCCGGGTGGGCCAGCATCGCGATGTCGTGCAGCGCACCGTCCGTGTTGACGAGTTCGGCATCGAAGAGGGGCCCAGGATCCACGAGGAGGCAAAAGCGCAGCCGATCGACCTCCTCGGCGCGTCCCCAGATGTCATCGCTGGCCACCTGCTCGCACAACCAGCCATAGCCCTCCGCGTCGGCCTCGGCGACTGCCGCCCCCAGGCCGGGGCCGAAGGTCTCAATGCTGGTCAGCGCCTGGTCCAGGACCTGCGGGTCCCGACCGGCGCGGGTCGCGGCGTGGCGGCACCACACGGCGAGGAGTTCGGGGAGAACGGCGACCTCGGAGGCGGACAGGTCCGCCCACTTGGGCAGCCAGTCGGTCAGCAGCATCTCGTTCTTGGACGGGCTCACCCGGAGGATGCGCCCGTCGTCGAAAAGGGTGCTGTGCTCAAGGATCGCCTCCATGGCGGCCCTCACGATCCGCGGTCGACCCAGTGCGGTGACCTCGCTGGTGGCGAGAAAGCGCGTCAACTCGGCGTGGTCGCCGTCACCGAAGAAGGCCCGGTCCTCCGGCAGAGCCGCGTCGTCGAGCAGGGAGAGGGCCACCAGCCCGGCGATGTCCAGCTCGCCGAGAGTTGCGGGCAGCCGGCGCCGCGGCAACAGGCTCACCCGCGACAGGATCAATGCGCGAAAACCGCCGAGGTCGGCTGAGATCGGTGGGTCATGGTGCAGGGCGCGCTCGGTCACCGCGAAAGCTTCCTCGACCAGTTCTCGGGCGTGGGCCATGTCCATCTCTTCGATTCTCATCAACGGGTTCCGGGCGCACTGCTCCCGGTAGAGCTCGATCACCTCCATCCCTTGCTCGGTCAGCCAGGCGTTCTTGGCCAACCCGCCGAGGTTGCGGTCCACCAGGACACAGACCGCGTGCGGCGACTCGTCGCCGAAGGCGAAGAGGACCACGACGCTGTAGGCGTCACCCGCCTCGTCCCAGCTGCGGTACGCGCCGACCGGGGTGGCCTGCCCCACGTGGCCCAACCACGAAGGCCCGGTGATTCCGGCCCGGTCCAGCGCCTGGGCCGCGGTGGCCGCTTTGCTGCGCAGCCGCCCGTCGGCGACCGAGGCGACGGCTGTGAGCAGGACCAGGCTCTGCGACGTGCGCCGCCGCGCCGCCTCGGCCACCATGGCCTCGCCGAGAACCTCTTCGACGTCGACGCCGATGAGTTTGTGACCCCACCACAGACTGAGCAGGCTGCTGGCGATCTGCTCCGCCTCCAGCGCACCGTCCCCGCGGACCATGTCCTTGCCCGCGGCCAGCAGCGCCGCGAGCAGGTCGGATGGAATCATCGAGCGAGCCGCGCGCACCGTTGCGCGGCTCGAGTCCTGGGGCCGGTGCTTGCGCTCGCTGCGCCTGCGGCGGCTGTCCTTGGGGCTCATGATCAGGTCCTGGGTCGTGGTGGGAACGGCGCGCTGTCTGTCGACGAATCGTAGGTGCTCCGAAGTCCGGTCCCGGCGCTGGACGGGAATCGCGGCCCGGCGTGAGTGGTTGTCGCGGAGGCAGCACACCCAACTCGGAGGTCCACCACATGTCCGCCACGGCCCTCGCCGCCCGTCCCGTTGACGAGCGGCCGTTGCTGCCCGGCTTGCCGGTGCTGTTCCCCCTGTCTACGGAGGTGGGGGCGGCGCCGCAGGGTCGGTCCGGGAACGGCCACCGAGGGGTCGGGATAGAGTCGAGGGTGATGAGCCAGTCCCCGACGGAGTCCGTCGCCCAGCGCAACGCGCGGTTCGAGCGTGACGCCCTTCAGTTCCTCGACCAGCTCTACTCCGCCGCGCTGCGCATGACGCGCAACCCGTCTGACGCCGAAGATCTGGTGCAGGAGACCTTCGCCAAGGCCTACGCGTCGTTCCACCAGTTCCAGGCGGGCACCAACCTCAAGGCCTGGCTCTACCGCATCCTCACCAACACGTTCATCAACACCTACCGCAAGAAACAGCGCGAGCCCAAACAGGCCGGCACCGAGACGGTCGAGGACTGGCAGCTCGCCCAGGCCGAGTCGCACACCGCCGGCGGGTTGAAGTCCGCCGAGGCCGAGGCGCTCGAGCACCTGCCCGATTCCGACATCAAGGACGCGCTCGCCACGATCCCCGAGGACTTCCGCATCGCGGTCTACCTCGCCGACGTCGAGGGCTTCGCCTACAAGGAGATCGCCGAGATTATGGGCACTCCCATCGGCACGGTGATGTCGCGGCTGCACCGCGGTCGCCGCCAGCTGCGAGATCTGCTCTCGGACTACGCCCGCGAGCGTGGCCTGGTCCCTGCCGGCGCCACCGACGGGGAGGTGTCGTCATGAGCTGCGGCGACCCGCACGGCACGCCCTGCCGGGAAGTTTTGGACCGGGTTTACCACTACCTTGACGGCGAGCTCGACGCTCAGCGGATGCACGTGATCCGCGAGCACCTCGAAGAGTGCGGGCCGTGCCTTCGTGAGTTCGGCCTCGAGGGTGCGGTCAAGGCGCTGGTGCGTCGCGCCTGCCACGATCGGGCACCCGACGAACTGCGCAGCAAAGTCCTGTTGCGGATCGAGTCGTTGCGCGTGGATGTCACGTCGGCCGAGGTCACGTCGGTCGAGGCCGCATCGATCGACGTCGGCGTGCGGGCCAGCAAGAAGGGTTGATCCCCGGTCCGGGTCGGGCGACCCGGACGGGGTCACCCGACCAGATCAGCAGTTGGGGCGCTTGCCGTGGTTGGCCTTGCTCTTGGCGCGACCCTTGCGCTTGCGTGACTTCTTTGCCATGTTCTGCTCCTCGCATGGTGATGTCGGGTTGGGGCTCGGCTCGTCGTGCGGCCATCCTCCCACGCTCAGCAGCAAGCCCACTCCGGCCGCGACGAGCAGATCACCAGGGCTCACGACCTGCGGGAACCGTGGGAGCGCGACGGGGATGGTGTCGCCGAGCAGGCTCCACCGGGTGCCGTCACTTGCGGTCTCGCGCAGCCCGTCGCCCTCCAGGCGCACGTCGGCGGGCCGGATGCCCGCCGCGGCGGCGGCGCGGAGCGAGACCGGCATCGCCCCGTTGGCGGCGACGACGGCGGCGTTGAGCAGCAGGCCGAGCCCGATCAGCGGAACTCCGGGGAGGCGGCGGTTGGCGGCCAGGAACAGCGCGACCAGCAGCGCGCTCACCGCCAGCGCTGCCAGGCGCGGCCACTCCTGGGCCGCGGGCCATAGCGCGACGATCACCTGCACGGCGGCAGCAACCACCAGCAGACCGACACCGCGCGACCGCAGGCCGGCCAGCCGGTCGGTACGACGACGCAGCACCGCCGTCGCCGCGGACAGCACCGCGACGACGAGGACGAGGGTCACGACCGCTAGTCTCGCCTGCCGGCACCGCAACGACCGGGAGGCCAGCCGTGTTCGAGTCCGTCCTCGTCGCCAACCGCGGCGAGATCGCCCGCCGCGTCATCCGCACGGTCCAGCGGATGGGCCTGCGGGCGATCGCGGTCTACTCCACCGCGGACGCGGGGATGCCGTTCGTGCGCGCGGCCGACGAGGCCGTCGAGATCGGGCCGGCGCCCCCCGCGGAGAGCTACCGCAACATCGAGGTCATCCTCGAGGCCGCCCGGCAGTCTCGGGCCGAGGCCGTGCACCCCGGCTACGGTTTCCTGGCCGAGGACCCGGCCTTCGCCCGCCGGATCCAGCAGGCCGGGCTGACCTGGGTCGGCCCGTCGGCCGAGGCGATGGAGGCTCTCGGGGACAAGATCAACGCGCGCAACCTGGTCGAGGCGGCAGGGGTGCCGGTGTCCCGGGGGACCCACCGCCCGGTCACCGACCTCGCCGCCGGCCTGGCCGCTGCGGCTCAGATCGGTTTCCCGTTGATGGTGAAGGCGTCGGCCGGCGGCGGCGGCATGGGCATGGCGGTCGCGGCCGACGAGGCCGAGTTGGCCACCCAACTCGCGCAGGTCGGCGCCTTCGCGGCCCGCATGTTCGGTGACCCGTCGGTGCTGCTCGAGCGCTACTTTCCCCGGGTCCGCCACGTCGAGGTGCAGATCCTCGGACTGGCCGACGGGCGAGTCGTCGCGCTGGGCGAGCGCGACTGCTCGGTGCAGCGGCGCAACCAGAAGCTCGCCGAGGAGTCGCCCTCGCCGGCGGTCGGGCCCGCGCTGCGGGAGCGGCTGCTCGCAGCCGCCGTCCAAGCGGGCGCCGCCGTCGGCTACCGCAACGCGGGCACCGTCGAGTGCCTGCTCGACAGTGCGACGGGGGAGTTCGTCTTCCTGGAGATGAACACCCGCCTTCAGGTCGAGCACCCCGTCACCGAGATGCGCCTGGGCATCGACCTGGTCGAGCAACAGCTGCTGGTCGCGGCGGGTCGCGAGGTGTCCTTCGACCCCGATGGGCTCACGCCGACCGGGCACGCGATCGAGCTACGCGTCAACGCCGAGGATCCCCGGCGGTTCCTGCCGGGGCCCGGGGCGATCACGGTCTGGGAGGAGCCGACCGGTGCCGGCGTCCGGGTCGACGCCGGCTATGCGGCGGGGACGACGGTCCCGAGGCACTACGACTCGCTGATGGCCAAGCTGATCGTCCACGGAGCCGACCGCGACCAGGCGCTGGCGCGCGCGCGGGTCGCCGTCGCCGGCTTCCGGATCGAGGGTCCCAAGTGCAACCTGCCCTTCTTCGCCGAGCTGCTGGACAACCCCGAGTTCGTCTCCGGCGACTACGACACGGGCATCGTCGGACGCATGCGCAGCTAACGGTGGTTGGATGCGAGCCAGAGGGGACGAGCAGATCAAGCGTGCCGGAACGAGCGAGGAGGAACCGATGGTGCCAGAGCAGGTGCGGTCCGAGATGGTGGCCAACGTATGGAAGGTCGTCGTCGCCCAGGGTGACGAGGTCGAGGACGGCGACACCATCGTGATCCTCGAGTCGATGAAGATGGAGATCCCCGTGCTGGCCGAATCGTCCGGCACGATCAGCGCGCTCAACGTCGCCGAGGGCGACGTCGTCCAGGAAGGTGACGTGATCGCCGTCATCGGCTAGGGTCGCCCACTCAAGGTGGCGCCTGGCGATTCCGAAACAACCCATGTGAGCGGATCGCAACTGCTGTCAGTCGTGCCCTTCCTGCGTGCCCTTGGCGAGGTCGGAGGGTCGGACCTGCACGTCAAGGTGGGGTCGCCCCCGCGGGTGCGCATCGACGGGCGCCTGCGCAAGTTGCAGGCACCCAACCTCACGGCCGCGGACACTGAGTTCATGGTGGCCGAGGTGCTGCGCAAGGACCTCGTCGAGGAGTTCGGTCAATCCAACGAGGCCGACTTCGCCTACTCCGTCCCGGGTCTTGGCCGGTTCCGGGTGAACGCGTTCCGGTCCCGCGGCTCGGCCGGAATGGTTTTCCGCCGGGTCAGCGTCGGCGCCATCCCGCTGGACGAGTTGGGCCTGCCGCCGGTGCTCGCCGCCCTGGCGATGGAGCCCCGTGGGCTGGTGCTCGTCACCGGCCCCACCGGCTCGGGCAAGACCACCACCCTCGCCGGGATGATCGACCACATCAACACCAACCGCGAGGTCCACATCATCACGATCGAGGACCCCATCGAGGTGCTGCACTTCGACAAGCTCTCGATGATCAACCAGCGCGAGGTCCGGCTGGACACTGCCAACTTCGCGACCGCCATGCGCGGCGCCATGCGCCAGGACCCCGACGTCATCCTGGTCGGCGAGATGCGCGACCACGAGACGGTCAAGGCCGCGATCGCCGCGTCCGAGACCGGACACTTCGTCATGTCGACCCTGCACACGACCGACGCGCAGGAGACCATCACCCGGGTCATCGACTTCTTCCCGCCGCACGAGCAGAAGCAGGTCCGGCTCTCCCTGGCTGGAGCACTTCGCGGCATCATCTGTCAGCGCCTCGTGCCTCGCGCCGACGGCCAGGGCCGGTGCGTGGCCATGGAGATCTGCGTCAGCACCGGCCGGGTCGCCGACGCCATCGCCGACTCCGAGAAGACCGGGACGATCGGAGAGCTGATCAAGGAGGGCGCCTACTACGGCATGCAAAGCTTCGACCAACACCTGGTGACGCTCATCCGGGACGGCGTGATCACGTTGGAGGCGGCCCTGGCGGCCTCGACCGCGCCGCATGACCTCACCGTCGAACTGCGCCGCCTCGGCCTGGTGGCGTGAGGATCGAGGCCGGACGGCAGGCCAGCACGACGTACGTCGTCGGGGTGGCGGATACCGCCGCGGCCCTCGGCAGCGGTGACCTCGACGTCCTCGCGACGCCGCGGCTGATCGCATGGTGCGAGGCCACCACGGTCGTTGCGGTGGCGTCCTCGCTGACGGTCGCGCAGACCACGGTCGGCACCCGGGTCACCCTCGAGCACTCCCGCCCCTCGGCCGTGGGCACCGCGGTGGCTGTCGAGGCCACGCTGACCCACGTCGACGGTCGGCTGCTGCGCTTCGACGTGACGGCGGCGGAGATCGACGGCCCGACCGTGGCCCACGGCCAGGTGACCCGGGTGGTGGTCGACCGGGACCGGTTCCTCGCCCGGCTACAGGGCTAACCGGAAGGTCAGCAGGGTCAGCCCGGGCACGGGCTCCCAGTCCCGTTCGGGGGTGCGCTCGAAGCCCATACCCCGGTAGATGTCGTGGGCGTGGGTCATGGTCGCCATGCTGCACAACGCCACCGCGCTGGCCCCGGCCTCGCGCGCGAGGTCGACGCACCTGCCCGCGAGCGCCCGCCCGACCCCACGGCCGCGTGCGGGGGGCGAGACCGCGAGCATCCGGAACTCCGCCTCTCCGGTGACGGACACCTCGGCGTATCGCGTGTCGGCCAGGCAGAACGTCACCGTGCCGAGCACCGACGACCCGCCGTCGCCGGCCACCTGCGGCCCGTCCGCCACCGCCACCGCCGTCGCCGTCGGCACCGCCACCGCCACCGCCACCGCCACCAGCAGCGTGGCGCCGCCCGCCCGCGAGGGCACGTCGCGCAGCTCGTGCACGTAGGAGGAGTCCGGCGCGAGGTGGCCGTCCGAGAGGTAGGCGGCGACGGTGAGTTCGCCCACGGCGGCGAACTCGCTCGGCCGGGCGGGTCTGATCAGCACCCGCCGAGACTAGGCGACCCGACCCCGGCCCCGCCCTCCATCCCGAATCCTTCGGCGGCCGGGCCGGCATGATCGGCGTACTCAGATCCCGGTGGTGGTTCGGGGATAGGCCGCCGCCGGGTCGGTCACCACGTTGACCAGATAGGGCACACCCGCGGCAAAGGCCCGGTCCAGCGCCGGCCCGATCCCGTCCGGGTCGGTCACCAGCTCGCCGGCCCCGCCGAGGGCGCGCGCCACCTCGTCGTAGCGGGTCCGGGCCGCGAGCTCGGCCACCACGTCATAGCCGTAGATCCGCTGCATGAGGTGCTTCTCCAACCCCCAGCCGCTGTTGTTGGCGACCACCATGACCACGGGCAGCCGGTGCCGCACCAGCGTGTCGACGTCCATCAGGGAGAAGCCGGCGGCACCGTCGCCGAGCCGCAGCGCCACCTGGCTGGCCGGCCGCGCCAGCCGCGCCGCGACGGCATAGCCGAGGCCGGTGCCGAGGCAGCCGTAGGGTCCCGGGTCCAGCCAGCAGCCCGGCCGCGCCGGCTCGACGTACTTCCCGGCAAAGGACACGAAGTCACCGCCGTCACCGATCACCACGGCATCGTCGGCCAGTCGCCGGCGCAGCTCGCCGATGACCCGCGCCGGGTGGATCGGGTCGGCGGCGCTCTCGAGGTCGGCGCGGTCGGCGTCGACGGCTGCCCAGGCTCGGTCCTGCAGCAGCGAGGTCCATTCGGCGTACGACGGGCGCGTGCGCGCCCGCTCCCACCCGGTCAGCACCGCGTCGAGGACCAAGGTCAGATCGCCGGCAGCCGAGGCGGCCAGCGGGGCGTGCCGCGCGATGCCCTCGGGATGGTCGGCCAGGTGCACGACCGGCGTCGGGTGCTCGGGACTCGCCCCGAACCGGCCGTAGCCGAGCCGGAAGTCCAGCGGCGCACCGACGACGATCACCAGATCGGCCTGCGCGAAGGCGGCTGACCGGGCCCGGGTGAGCAGCAGCGGGTGGCCCGCGGGCAGGATGCCGCGGCCCATGCCGTTGGTGACGACCGGGAGGCCGGCCGACTCGGCGAGCCGCAGCGCCGCGGCCTCGGCGCCCTCGGCCCACACGTCGGACCCGATGACCAGCAGGGGACGCGCCGCTGTCGCGAGCAGCGCGGCGACGGAGGCGACCCGGTCGGGGTCGGGTTCGCGGCGGTCACGCTCCGATGGCACCGGCAGCTCCACCTCGGCGCGGCTAAACAGGTGATCCATCGCCACGTCGAGGAAGACCGGCCCGCGGTGTGCCGCGGTGGCCAGGGCCAGGGCGGCGTTGACGTCGTCGGCGATGTCGGCGACCCCGCCGATGGTGGCCGCCCGCTTGGTGACGGGTGCGAGCAGCGGCGGGTGGTCGAGCTCCTGCAGGCTGCCGGCGCCCCAGTTGTAGGCCGGCGCGCGCCCACCCAGGACCAGCAGCGGTGACCCGTTGAACCACGCCGTCGTGACCGCGCTGATGCCGTTGGTAACTCCCGGCCCGGCCGTGAGCACGGCCAGGCCGGGCCGGCGGGTCAGCTTTCCGGTGGCCTCGGCGGCGAAGACGGCGGTCTGCTCGTGCCGGACGTCGACCAGCGGCATCGGCGGGACGGCCGTGACCGCTGCGTCGTACAGGGGGAAGACGTGCCCGCCGGAGAGGGTGAACATCGTCTCGACGCCGTGCGCCCGGGCCACGGCTACGGCCAGCTCGCCGCCGTGACCCTCCAGCGTGGCGCGCACGTGCTGGTCCCCCGGCCCGGTCAGCCGGCGACCTTGGGCAGCGCGTGGATCGGCGAACCGAACATCGGCACCGAACCCAGCCTCACCATCGTTGCCAAACCAAAACAGATAGCCGGCAAACGGGTCATCACTTCTTCCTCGGGAGACATCACGACGGGTTGCTCGGGTGGACGAACCGAATCGGATTCGCTGCGTCCGGCTTGGTCCCTTCCGGCCGTGCAGGTCGCGGTGGCCGGGATCGGTTGACCCGCGAGCATCTTCTCGTGGGTCAACCGGCCGGCGGTGCCTTCCTTAGGCCTGCTTGGTCGCCCAGAAGATCTTGTCGATCTCGGCGATCTTGTCGAGCAGCTCCTGCGCCTTGGCTGCGTCGACCGAGCCCTTGGCGCCGCTGGCCCCAGCCAGCTTGGTGGCCGCGTTGAAGGTCTCGTGCAGGTCGGGGTACTTCGCGAAGTGCTCGGGCTTGAAGTAGTCGGTCCACAGCACCCACAGATGGTGCTTCACGAGCTCCGCCCGCTGCTCCTTGATGAGCACGGCGCGGGTGCGGAACGTCTCGTCGCTGTTGTCGGCGTACTTCTCGCAGATCTTCAGGACCGACTCGGCCTCGATCCGAGCCTGGGCCGGGTCGTAGACGCCGCACGGCAGGTCGCAGTGGGCGTGCACGACCGGGAGGTGCTGGGGGCTGAACAAACGTGCGAACACGTGCATCAGTCCTTCCTGTGCTTGGCTGACTCTCGGGATGGTGGGTCGAGTTCGACAGTACCCGTGCGACCGAGAGGCACACATGCAGGCACACATGCAGGCACAGCTGCCGCGGCCGAGACGGGTGCCCCGGTGGGTGCCACGTCGGGTCCTGGTCCGTGGGCGCTCGATGGAGCCCACGCTCTACGACGGGGACCAGTTGCTCGTTCGCTACGGCGCCCGCGTCCGGCCCGGCCGGCTGGCTGTCGTCCGGTTGCCGGGTGGGCCGCTGTCGGTCAAGCGGGTCGCCTTCCGTGACGCCGCTGGCTGGTGGGTGGAGCGTGACAACCCCCGAGAAGGCGTCGACTCGTGGCAGGTCGGCGCGGTGCCCGAGGCGGATGTGGTCGCGCTGGTGCTGGCGCGCTGCTGGCCGGTTCGGTGGTCGGGCCGACGGCGCCCAGGACCGTCCGGGAGGCGCGCCGAGGACGCTCCTGGAGTCGGTGAGCCCGATGAGGGTGGTTGACGGGCGGACCCGCTGGCTATGGTCCAGGCATGCGAGCAGCCTGCGTCACCAGCTTTTCCGCCGACGATCCGCTTCGCGGCCTGGAGATCCTCGACCGGCCCGACCCGACGGGGCCGGACGGCTGGGCCGCCGTTGACCTGCGGGCCACGTCGCTGAACCATCACGACCTGTGGAGCCTGCGCGGAGTCGGGCTCAAGCCCGAGCAGTTGCCGATGGTGCTGGGCTGCGACGGCGCGGGCGTGGACCCCGACGGAAATGAGGTCATCGTGCACGCCCTGATCGGTGACGCCGACTTCCGGGGCGACGAGACCAGCGACCCCAAGCGATCGCTGCTGTCCGAGCGCTTCGACGGAACCCTGGCGGAGCGGGTCGCCGTGCCTCGGCGCAACCTGGTGGCCAAGCCGCCCGAGCTGAGCTGGGCCGAGGCCTCCTGTCTGCCGACGGCCTGGTTGACGGCGTACCGCATGCTCTTCACGCAGTCCGGCGTCCAGCCGGGCGGGACCATCCTGGTGCAGGGCGCCGGCGGCGGGGTCTCCACCGCCCTGGTGGTGCTGGGGCATGCGGCCGGCTATCGCATGTGGGTGACCAGCCGCGACGAGAGCAAGCGGGCGCGGGCGGTCGAGCTCGGTGCGCACCAGGCGTTCGAGTCCGGCGCCCGCCTGCCCGATCGGGTCGACGCCGTGATGGAGACGGTGGGCGCGCCGACCTGGGAGCACACCCTCAAGGCGCTCCGCCCCGGCGGCACCGTCGTCGTGAGCGGAGCCACCGGCGGGCATCAGGCGGTGTCCGACCTTCGGCGGGTCTTCTTCCTGCAGCTGCGCATCGTCGGGTCGACGATGGGCACGCGCGACGAGCTGGACCGGCTGGTGCGGTTCTGCGTCGCCACCGGAGTGCGGCCGGTCATCGACACCGTGCTGCCGTTCGAGAAGGTTCATGAGGGGTTCGCCAAGCTGGAGTCCGGCGACGTCTTCGGCAAGGTCGTGTTCTCGATCTCGGCGTGAGCGACCCGGGTCGTGTTCTCGATCTCGGCGTGAGCGACCCGGACCTGTCCGCGCCGCTGAGGCGCGACGCGGGCTGGCTGGCTGGCGCTCACAGCTGGATCGCGGACCGGTGCGCTGCGCTCGGGATCTCGGTGACCGGCTCCATCGAGCAGCCGCACGCCCGCCCGTGGTCGACTGTCCTGCGCGTGCCGACACACCGAATGCCGTTGTGGTTCAAAGCAAACTGCCCCGGCGCCGCCTATGAGGCTGCGCTGCTCGATGGGTGTTCCCGCTGGTGCCCGGACGGCGTGCTTGCGCCGCTGGCCGTGGACCCGAAGCGGGGTTGGTTGCTGCTGCCCGACGGTGGCCCGACGCTGCGCGAAGCCGCACAGGGCCACACCGACCTCGCCCACTGGGAGCGCATCCTGGTCCACTACGCCGAGCTGCAGCGGACGCTGTCCGACTATGACGCTGAGCTGCTTGCTCTGGGGGTGCCTGACATGCGGCCCTCCGTGCTCCCGTCCCGCTACGCTGGGATGCTGGACGAGCCGGGCTGGCTGCGGCTCGGGCTCGCTGATGGCCTGGCGCCAGGCCAGGTCGCGTTGTTGCGTGAGCACCTCCCGGCCTACGGCAGGTGGTGTTCTAGGTTGGACGAGATCGGGGTTCCCGCATCGCTGCAGCACGACGACCTACATGACGGCAATGTCTTCGTGCCGCGGGACGGCGTCGGCCACTACCAGGTCTTCGACTGGGGCGACGCCGCGGTGGCCCACCCGTTCAGCACGCTGATGGTCACGCTGCGCGTCGTTTCTCACCTGCTCGGTCTGCCCTACGGCTCCGACCCGCTGCTGCGGCTGCGGGACGCCTACCTCGAGTCGTGGACCGCGGACCACGACAGACGGGACCTGGTCGAGGCGGCCCGCCTGGCCGTGCGGGTGGGAGGGGTCGCCCGAGCGGCCAGCTACTGTCGCGCGCTCGCCGAGGCCACCCCCGCGGCGCTGTCGGTGTTCGGCAACGGGGTGCCGGCTTGGCTGCTGGCGCCGTGGGAACCCACGCCGCTGGAACCCGACCCGCCCCGGCCCCGCGCCTCTGATTTTTGAAGATCATCTGCCGAAGAACACAGAAGAACGGCTCGGGTCAGACGGGCCGGGCCACGCCGGGTCACGCAGATCGGGGTCACGCCGGCCGGGTCGCGCCGGCCGGGTCCCGCCGGCCGGGGTCACCCAGGTCGGCTCGGTTGTCAGTCGGGGCGCAGCAGGTGTCGCAGGTAGCGTTGCGGCGCCTCGAGATAGGCGCGCCAGTTGCCGACCAGATCGAGGTCCTCCCAGGCAACGGGCCGGAAGCCGTCCTCGTCGAGCTGGAGCACCGTCGCGCCGGGAAGCGCGCAGAGCAGGGGCGAGTGGGTCGCGCACAGTACCTGGGCGCCGGCGTGGGCGAGGTCGTCGAACGAGGCGATCAGACCGAGGCAGGCAGAGAAGGACAGGGCGGACTCGGGTTCGTCGAGCAAATAGAAGCCGACGTCGTCGAAGCGGCTGCGCACGAGCTCGAGGAAAGACTCGCCGTGGCTCATCTCATGGAACGCCGCGTCGCGAGACGGCCCGGCCGACTCGAGATAGGTGAACAGCCCGTGCATGGTCTCGGCCCGCAAGAAATAGGACCAGCGCGGCGCCCCCGGCGAGCGCACGATCCGCAAGGTCGCGTCCAGGCCGGACTCGCTCTCGCGGCTGCGGTGCTGGGCGCCGGTCGACCCACCTTCGGGGCTGAGCCCGCAGGCCATCGCGACGGCCTCGATGATGGTGGACTTGCCGGAGCCGTTCTCTCCGACGAGGAACGTGACCCCGGGTGCCAGGTCCAGCCCTTCGCTCACGAGCTGACGCACCGGCGCCAGAGTGTAGGGCCAGGTCTGCGGATCGAACATCGCATCCGGATGGCGCTCGATGCGTCGCACACCGGCGACGCGGCTCACTCGTCCTCGTCGTCCAGGCGCGCGAGCCAGGTGGCGAGGCGCTCGACCGAGGCCTCGAACTCGGGGTGCAGGTCGACGAACTCCCGCAGCAAGCCGGCCACCGAGCCGAGGCTGACCATCTCCTCGCCGCGCCTGGCCTCGAGCTCCTCGATGCCTCGGTCGGTGAAGTACATGTGCTGGCCTAGACGGTGAAGGCGCGCGCGACCAGCTCGCGCTGCTCGGCCTCGTGCTTCTTGTGCGATCCCGAGGCGGGCGAGGCCGACGCCGGCCGGGTGATCGGCGCGAGGGAACGACCGCCGAGGTGGGCGGGCAGGTTGAGGGCGACGAATGGCCACGGGCCCTGGTTGGCCGGCTCCTCCTGCACCCAGACGATCTCGGCGTCGGGGTAGGTCGCGACGGCCTCCGCGATCTCCCGCCCGGGCAGCGGCGCGAGCTGCTCGACCCGAACGATGGCGACCGCGGCCCCGCCGGTCGTGGCGCGCTTGGCCCGCTCGGACAGCAGGTCCCAATAGACCTTGCCCGAGCACAGCAGCACCCGGCGTACGCCGGCGGGCTCGACCCCACTCTCGGTCTCCGGGACCACAGGGCGGAACCGGCCGGTGGTGAACTCCTCCACAGCGCTGGCGGCTGCCTTGAGCCGCAGCATCGACTTGGGGGTGAAGACCACGAGGGGACGCCGTGGCTCGTGATATGCGTGCCAGCGCAGCAGGTGGAAGTAGGACCCGGGGTTGGAGGGCACGGCCACGCTCATGTTGTCTTCGGCGCACATCGCCAGGAAGCGCTCGATGCGCCCCGAGGAGTGGTCCGGGCCCTGGCCCTCGTAGCCGTGCGGGAGTAGCAGCACGACCGACGAGTGCTGGTTCCACTTCTGCTCGGACGAGGAGATGAACTCGTCAACGATGGTCTGGGCTCCGTTGGTGAAGTCGCCGAACTGGGCCTCCCACATGACCAGCGCGTCGGCGCGGGCCACCGAGTAGCCGTACTCGAAGCCCATCGTCGCGAACTCCGAGAGCAGCGAGTCGTAGAGCCAGAAGCGGCCCTGCCCGGCCGCGAGTTGCGCCAGCGGGGTCCACTCGGCCCCGGTCTTCTTGTCGATCAATACGGCGTGGCGCTGCACGAACGTGCCCCGGCGGCTGTCCTGGCCGGCGAGTCGCACCGAGCGCCCCTCGAGTAGCAGCGTGCCGAAGGCGAACAGCTCGCCCATCGCCCAGTCGATGCCACCCTGGGAGGCCATCGCCGCCCGGCGATGCAGCAGCGGCAGCAGCTTGGGGTGCACGGAGAAACCGTCGGGGATCTCGACGTGGGCGTCGGCGATCTTCTTGATGATCTCGAGCGGGACGGCTGTCCGCAGGTGGGTTCGCCCGACCGTGGCCCGCTCCTCGGCGGGCGGTTCGAGGCCCTCGCCGGTGCCCTCATCGGTGGACGCGGCGATCGCCTCCCGGGTCTCAGCGAAGACCCGCTCGAGCTGACCCTGGTAGTCGCGCAGCGCCTTCTCGGCCTCGTCGACCGAGATGTCGCCGCGGCCGATGAGGGCCTCGGTGAACAGCTTGCGCACCGAGCGCTTGGCCTCGATCAAGGAGTACATGAGGGGCTGGGTCATCGACGGGTCGTCGCCCTCGTTGTGGCCGCGGCGGCGGTAGCAGACCATGTCGATGACGACGTCCTTCTTGAACGCCTGGCGGTAGTCGAAGGCCAGCCGGGCCACCCGGACACAGGCCTCGGGGTCGTCACCGTTGACGTGGAAGATAGGCGCCTGGATCATCCGGGCGACGTCGGTGGAGTAGACCGAGGACCGGGATGCCACCGGGGAGGTCGTGAAGCCGACCTGGTTGTTGACGATGACGTGGATCGTGCCGCCGGTGCGGTAGCCGCGCAGTTGGGACAGGTTGAGGGTCTCCGCGACCACGCCCTGCCCAGCGAACGCGGCATCGCCGTGCATGAGCACGGGGAGCACGGTGAACCCGATCTCGCCCTTGTTGATGCGGTCCTGCTTGGCCCGCACGATGCCCTCAAGCACCGGGTTGACGGCCTCCAGGTGCGACGGGTTGGCGGCGAGGTAGACCTTGGTGCGCTTCCCGTCGGAGGTGGTGTAGGTGCCCTCGGTGCCCAGGTGGTACTTCACGTCGCCGGAGCCCTGGACCGAGCGCGGGTCCTGGTTCCCCTCGAACTCGCGGAAGATCTGGCCGTAGCTCTTGCCGGCCAGGTTGGCGAGCACGTTGAGTCGGCCCCGGTGGGGCATGCCGATGCAGACCTCGTCCAGGCCCGCGTCGGCGGCCGAGCGCATGACTTGGTCCAGCAGCGGGATGACTGACTCGCCGCCCTCGAGCGAGAACCGCTTCTGCCCGACGTACTTGGTCTGCAGGAACGTCTCGAACGCCTCGGCCGCGTTGAGGCGACGTAGGATGTGCAACTGCTCCTCGGGGGACGGCTTCGCGTCCTTGACCTCGACCCGCTCCTGGATCCAGAGCCGCTCCTCGGGGCTCTGGATGTGCATGTACTCGATGCCGATGCGCCGGCAGTAGGACTCGCGAAGCACGCCGAGGATGTCGCGCAGGCTGGCCATCGGCCGACCGCCGAAGCCGCCGGTGGCGAACTCGCGGTCGAGGTCCCACAGGGTCAGCCCGTGCGAGACCACGTCGAGGTCGGGGTGGGAGCGCTGGCGGAACTCCAGCGGGTCGGTGTCGGCCATCAGGTGCCCACGCACGCGGTAGGCGTGGATCAGTTCCTGCACGCGGGCCTGCTTGACGACGTCGTCCTCGTGGGAGGCAGAGATGTCGCGGACCCAGCGGATCGGCTCGTAGGGGATGCGCAGGGCACGGAAGATGACGTCGTAGAAGTTGTCCTCGCCGAGCAGCAGCGCGTGGATGCGGCGCAGGAAGTCGCCGGACTGGGCGCCCTGGATGATGCGGTGGTCATAGGTCGACGTGAGCGTCATGACCTTGCTGATGGCAAGACGCGCCAACGTGTCGGGGGCGGCGCCCTGGTATTCGGCGGGATAGTCCATGGCGCCGACGCCGACGATGGCGCCCTGGCCTGCCATCAACCGCGGGACCGAGTGGACGGTGCCGATCGTGCCGGGGTTGGTCAGGGTGATCGTCGTGCCGGCGAAGTCGTCGGCCGTGAGCTTGTTGGTGCGGGCGCGGCGCACGATGTCCTCGTAGGCCGCCCAGAACTGGGAGAAGTCCATCGCCTCGGCCTGCTTGATCGAGGGCACCAGCAGGGTCCGGCTGCCGTCGGGGCGGTGTACGTCGATGGCGAGCCCGAAGTTGACGTGCTGAGGCTGGATGACGGTGGGCTTGCCGTCGATCTCGGCGAATCCGTAGTTCATCTCCGGCATCGCGCGCAGGGCGCGCACGACGCAGTAGCCGATCAGGTGGGTGAAGGAGACCTTCCCGCCCCGGCCCCGGCGCAGGTGGTTGTTGAGGACGATGCGGTTGTCGATGAGCAGCTTGGCCGGGATGCCGCGAACGCTCGTCGCCGTCGGCACGGTGAGGCTGGACTGCATGTTGGTGACCACGCGGGCGGCGGGGCCCTTGAGCGTGAGGGTCACCGGTCCGGGTGGCTTGGCCGGAGCCGGAGGGGGCGCAGCAGCGACCGTCGGTGGCGCGGCGGCCGGTTTCGCGGCGGCCGGTTTCGTGGTGGCCGGTTTCGTGGTGGCGGGTTTCGTGGTGGCGGGGGGTGTGGTGGCCGGTGGTGTGGTGGTCCCGGGTGCGGGTTGCGCGGTGACCGGTGAGGGCGTTGTGGCAGCCGGCTTGCCCGCTGCGGGCTGGGCCGCGGGTTGGGAGTCGACCGGCTGGGAGTCGACCGGCGCCGGCGTCGGGGCACCGTTGGCGGCTGCCCCGCTGAGCGCGTCGTGGGGCCGGTAGTCCGCGAAGAACTCCTCCCACGCATGGTCGACCGAGTCGGGGTCGCGGAGGTACTGCTGGTAGAGCTCGTCGACCAGCCACTCGTTGGGACCGAAGTCCGGCAGCCCGAAAGCCTGCTCCGGGTCGGCTCCTGGTGCGGTTGCCGGGGTCGACCGGGGGCCTTCGGGGGACTGGGACACGGTGGAGATCGCCCTCTTCCGCGAGCTGGATGATGCGATGCGAGGTGTGCGTCCACACTAACCGACGGTGCTTGGCCGGCTCACGGTTGCGCGCTGTGGGCGTAGTAGGTCGCGGCCATGTCCTCGCCGCCGTGACCGAGCTCGCTGGCCCTGGTCAGGTGAGCGAGAACCGCAGCCGTCACGGCCATGTCGACGCCGGCCTCGGCCGCGGCGGCGAGAATCAGCCCGGCGTCCTTGGCCGCCCCGTCGAGGGCGAAGCTCGGCGGGAACCGGCGCTCGATCATCATCGAGCCCTTGACCTGGACGTAGGGCGCGTCCAGGGGGCCGCCCCGGACGGTCTCGAGGAAGACCCGGGGGTCCAGGTCGAGCCCCTCCGCCAGCGCCACTGCCTCCGCGACTCCCTCGGTCACCGCGAGCACCCAGCTGTTGACGACGAGTTTGAGCCGGGTGCCGCCGGCCTCGCCATCGACCCAGACAGTCCGTGCTCCGACGGCGTCGAAGACGGGCGTGCACCGGTCGCGCAGACCGGCCGGCGCGGCGGCCAGCACCGTCAGGGCGCCCTGTTCGGCCGGGCCCTTGGTGCCGAGCACGGGCGCGTCGACGTAGGCCACGCCGTGCTCTGCGGCGAGGCCGGCCATCTGCCGGGTTCCCGCGAGCCCGATGGTGCTCATCTGCATCCACAGGGCGTCCGCCGCGAGCGCCGCCAATGCCTCGGGCGCCACCACCGCGACCGACTCCTCGTCGTAGAGCATCGTGACCAGCAGGGTCGCGCCCTGCGCCGCTTGCGCCGGGGTGTCGGCCACCACGACGCCGTCCTCGGTGAGCGGGTCGGCCTTGGCTCGGGTGCGGTTCCAGGCCCGCACGGACAGGCCGGCCCGAGCCAGGTTGCGCGCCATCGGAGCGCCCATCGTGCCCGCGCCCAGGACGGTGACGACGGGCCGGGAGGAGGGGTCGGGTGTAGTCATGCCCCATGCCTATCAGGTGACGTCACAGCCCTATCAGGTGATGTCTCGGCGCAGCGTGAGCCATGCCCCCAGGGCGGCGAACAGCCCGCCGTAGGCCAGCAGCAGCAGCGACCCGCCCCACCACGGCAAGAGGTCGAGCCCCTTGATCGTGGGGATACTCTGCACGATCGCGTTGGACGCGTTGCCGGGAAGGAATCTCGCCAGGTAGGCCAGGTCGACCGTGCTGAGGGCGAAGGTCGCCAGCGGCTCGATCAGGATGCTGAACCCGACCCCGATCAGGATCGCCGCAACCTGACTACGCACCAGCGTGCCGAGCCCGAGCCCGAAGACGGCCCACACGCCCATGCCCAGCACCGACAGGGCCAGGGTCTGCGGCACCTGTCCCGAGGTCAGCCGCAGGTCGAAGCCCTTGGCCGCGATGATCGGGGCACCCAGCGCGACGGCGGTCACGGTGGTGACGGCACCGAAGACCAACCCCAGCACGCCGTACGTCGTGAGCTTGGCGACCAGCACCCGGCCCCGGCGCGGCGTGGCGAGGAAGGTGGGCGTGATGGTGTGATGGCGGTACTCCCCGGACATGCCGATGATGCCGAGCACGAGGGCCATCACATGGGCGCCCACGAAGCCCGCGCCGTAGACGGTGCGAACCATCGCGGGATCGCCCAGCGTCGGCGTGCGCGCCTGGCCGGCACCCGGGTCCAGGCCGGCGGTGA
>JBBRHF010000040.1:0-25378 GCA_038223055.1 Actinomycetes bacterium
CCCAAAGCCCGCCGGATGCTCACCGACACCGACGACACCCAAGCCCGGCTCATCGAAATCTTCGACCTGAACCGGTGTGCCCCACACAGTTAGGTCATACATTCAAACAAGATCGACATGTCTGTGACCAGCAACAACACAACCAAGATTCGAATAGCGCGGAAACTCCCGCTGGGACAGCAGCCCGTCCGGGCCGAACAGCTCGACCCCTTCGGAGTGCGCCCGGCACAACAGCTGACCCGCCAACTCGGCCTCGCCCAGTGGCGGCCGGTCCCGGATCACGGTCGAGCTCGCGAGTGCAGGTCTCAGAGTCGGTCATCGCGTGGTCCCTTTCGAGGCCTACGGCTGCGAGTCGGGCTACTTGAACACATCGACCTGTGATGCGTTCGCGTAGTCGAGGAATTGGTCGGGGTGTAGGGCTGGGTTGAAGAGGAAACCTTGGACTGTGTGGCAGCCGAGCTTGGCGAGGAGGGCGAGCTGTTGGGCGGTTTCGACACCCTCGGCGATGGTCTGCATGCCGCTGAGGTCAGCGAGGCGTTGCAGGAACTCGACGAGGAGGTGTTCACGTTCGTGGGTGATCGCGGCAACGAAGCTGCGGTCGATCTTGATGATGTCGGCTGGCAGCGTGGTGAGGTGGGTCAGAGTGGAGTAGCCGGTGGTGAAGTCGTCCAGGGCTACCCGGATGCCGAGCGCGCGGACTTGGGTCAGGACGGCAGAGGCGCGATCGAGGTCGCCGAGTAAATGCGTTTCGGTGACCTCGATGGTCAGCCTGGTCGGGTCGACCTGGTGGGTCGTGAGCACGGTGTGAAGGTCGCCGACTAGGTCTGCGTGGACCAAGTGCCGGCCGGAGATGTTCACCGACAGATGCAGATCGAGACCCGCGCCTGTCCAAATCGCCAGCTGCTGGCACGCGCGATCCAGCACGAGGCGGCCGATGTCGACGATCAACCAGCTGGCTTCCGCGGTAGGAATGAACTTGTCCGGTGGGATCAAATTGCCGTCAGGGTGGCGCCAACGGATCAGGGCCTCGGCGCCGATCACCCTCGGCTCTTGCCGGGCGTCGTTGCCGATCCGCAGGATCGGCTGGTAGTAGACCTCGAGCTGTCCGGCTGCCAATGCGTCACGGAGATTGTTCTCCGCGTGATGCCGGTCCAGGATCAGCTGTCGCATCGATGCATCAAAGTGCTGGATCTGCGACTTGCCATGTTCCTTGGCCCAGGCGGCGGCGAAGTCGGCGTCCTGCAGCAGGCTCTGCGCGCTGTCAGCTCCCGCTGTGGCGAGCCCGATGCTAGCCGAGAGTCGGACCGTTGCGGCGCGGACCGGGAACGGGTTGCCCACCGCGTCCAGGCAAGCCTGGGCGACGTGTGAGGCCTGCTCGAGGTCGCCGTCGAGGAGGACGAGGAACTCGTCGCCGCCCAACCGGGCCACCTCGCCCTCGCCCTCGACGACGATGTGCAGGCGCCGCGCCGCCTCGATCAGTACGTCGTCCCCGGTTGCGTGACCGAACGTGTCGTTGACCGCCTTGAACCCGTCCAGATCGATGAACATCACAGTCCCGGGACGCCCGCGTTCCGCAGCCCGCACCAAGGAGTCAAGCATGGCGACCGCAGCCCGCCGGTTCGCCAACCCGGTCAAGGCGTCGGTCATTGCCGCGTCGGTCAACTGATCAGACTGAGCATCCAGCAGCGCGGCCTGCCGACGGTGCAGGCGCCCAAGAGATGTCACCGCGGCCAGCAGGACGACGACCAGGCCCACGGCGATCCAACGGTTGATGACCAGGGTGTGCTGCTGGGAAGACATCGACGCCGCGGACGCCCGTTCCTGCCCGTCGACGAATTCCACCAGACCGGCGTGGTAGATCTGATTCTGGACCTCGTACTCACCCAACATCGTCTGCTGGGCCTCGGCCAGCCGCCCGGCGGCGCCAAGCCGGAAGATCCTGGCCTCCAGCACGATCAACCGCTGGTTCGCTTGAGCCACCGCATCCAACGGACCTGTCGCCGCGTGACCTCCCAACCTGCGAGAAGTAGCGATCGCCGAGTCAAGCTGGGTGACGGCGCGGTCGTAGCGGGTCTGCCATCTCGGGTCTCCGGTCAAGGCAAACCGGGCAGACGAATGCGTCAGAACCTCGTCGAGGTAACGGATCTGGTCAGCGGCCTCGACCAGCCGGTTATCCACCCGGCGTGTCCGCTCAACCCCGTCAATCCCGGCCGAGGCCGTCCACCACAACATGCCGCCGGCAACCAGGACCAGCCCCGCCAAGATGAGCAAGCCAGCCCCGACACGGTCCAGTACGACGGCGCCGCGGCGCACACGTGCGCGCGCCCCGACAGCACGGCACGGAACATCCACAACTCCCTATCGGCATAGAAGTCCCGCACCTTGAGCAGTGCAGGCGGCCTTCCCGCTTCGAACCGGTCCTGAGCACAAACGCCCGGTCAACGCCACCTTCCCGCCTACCAAGATCACTCAGCTGCGAAACTCAGGCCAGGGCAACGCGTTCAACCGGCACAGTTCTGCCGAGAGGTCGCCGGGCCCGTTATACCGGCTCTTCGGACAAGTCACTTCCCGGACCCGCCGACGCTGCGCCCGCCACCACGACAGTCGAACCCCCGCGTTGACTCACGCGCCGTCTTGACAAACCAACCGATGTGGCCGAAACTAAGTGAAATCGATTCTGAAATCGATTTCAGCCAGGACGAAGAGAGTGTTCGGTGGCCAGGATCAGCGATGTCGCGAAGCGGGCAGGTGTGTCTCCTGCCTCCGTGTCACGACACATGTCCGGAGTCAAGGTCGGTGGGGCAGAACGCATCGATGCGGCGATCAAGGACCTGCGCTACCAGCCCAATCAACTCGCTCGCGGACTGCGTTCCGGTCGGCACAGCTGTGTGGGCGTCATCGTGCCGGATATCACCAATCCTCTGTTTGCCGCACTGGTGGATGGCATCGAGTCGGTGTTCGCCGCCGATAACATCCGGGTCCTGCTGGCAAACAGCAGAGAGGACCCGATCCATGAGGCCGCTCTGGTCGCCGATCTCGTGTCCAGGACCGACGGGCTGATCCTGATCCCACCGGTCGAAACCGATCCTGTGCTGGTCCAGATTGCGCTGGCAGGGGTCCCCGTCGTCCTCGTTGACCGCGTGCTGAGCACCGGCCCCGACGTCGACTTCGTGGTTGTAGACAACCGCCGTGGTGCCCAGCTCGCGGCGGAACACTTGGTCTCGTTGGGGCACAACGAGATTGCGACCATCAGCGGTCCGCTGTCCAGCTTTCCCGGGCGTGAGCGGCATGAAGCGTTTCTGAACACGCTCTCCGACCTCGGCCAGCCGGCTCGGCCCCAGCACGTCTGTCTGTCGGACTTCCGCGTCAAAGGCGGCTACACGTCGATGACCAGCCTTCTTGACGAGCAGATTCCGCCGACCGCGGTCTTCTGCGCCAACAACATGATGACCATGGGCGCATTGCAACTGCTCAGGGAGCGTGGCGTCGCCATCCCGGACGAAATGTCTCTCGTCGGGTTCGACGACATCGATCTCGGTGAGCTGCTGAACCCACCCCTGACAGTTGTAGACCGGGCGACCTTCACGCTCGGCTCGAGCGCGGCCGAACTGCTCCGCGCACGACTGGCCGAACCTGGCCGAGGTCCCCAGCACCTGACCCTTCCGGTCGAGCTGATTGTCCGTGGTTCAACGGCCACGCCCGACCCAAAGGCCCTGAAACATGTCCACAGCAGCAAGGAGTCATCGTGACCACAGTCGCCTCCAAGGTCGTCGTCGTCGGCAGCATCACAGCTGACGTGACCGCATTCGGCAACCGGCTTCCCGTGCCGGGCGAGACCGTTATCGGTGAGTCGTTCACCCTCGTGCTCGGCGGCAAGGGCGCCAACCAGGCGTTGGCCGCGGCTCGGGCTGGTGCCTCCTCGACGATGATCGGGTGCGTTGGTGACGACCCTTTCCGCGACATCGTTCTTGGCGGCTTGCGCGACGGCGACGTCGATACGACCTCGGTCACGAGCGTGCCAGGCCCGACAGGTGTGGCACATATTCGGGTGGACAACACCACCGGCCAGAACGACATCGTCATCGTCCCGCTCGCGAACTCGTCACTGACTCCCGATCTTGCGGAGCGGCGGCTGCGCGCGGTGGCCAGGAGCGGCGATGTGCTGCTGCTCCAGCTGGAGATCCCGCTCGCGACCACCTTTCGTGTGGCGATCGTCGGCCGTGAGCTGGGGATGACGGTGGTCCTCGATCCCGCTCCGGCGGCGACCCTTCCGGATGAGATCTGGTCTGTTGTAGACGTCGTCACCCCCAACGAGTCTGAGGCAGCCGTGCTGACGGGCATATCAGTGTCCGACGTCGATGCCGCTGTTGTCGCCGGCCGGTGGTTCCTCGAAAGAGGGGTGCGCACAGCGCTGATCACCCTGGGCGACAAGGGGGTCGTCGAAGTCAACGAGGCCGGAGCACATAGCCGATCCACTCCAACCGTGAAGGTCGTCGACACGACCGCGGCCGGTGACGCGTTCGCTGGATACCTGGGCGCAGGCCTCGCGAACGGGCTTGCCTGGAGCGAGTCAATTGACCGCGGCATCCACGCGGGAGCCCTGGCGGTGACCGTGGCAGGTGCCAGCACGAGCCTGCCGACCGCCGACGCTGTCGATGCCTTCATCGCCGCCCAGAACCATGACCGAGAGGACGCATCATGCGCAAGAACGCAGGCACCCTGAACTCGCAACTGTCGCGGGTCTTTTCCGAGCTGGGGCACACCGACCAGCTGGTCGTCACCGATGCCGGACTTCCCATCCTGAAGCACGTTGAACGAGTCGATCTCGCACTGGCAGAAGGGATTCCTGGGTTCCTCCAGGTGCTGGACCAGACCCTTGCGGAGGTTGTCATCGAAGGTGCCGTGGCCCCGGCCGAGATCGAGACGCACAGCCCGGAGATGCTCGCCGCACTTCGTCAGCGGCTTGACCGCCTCGGTGTCGAGCTGACTTTGGTACCACACGTGGAGTTCAAGAAGCGCAGCGGCGATGCTCGCGCTGCTGTCCGATCCGGTGAGTTCACCCCCTACGCCAACGTCATTCTGACGTGCGGTGTCGTCTACTAGGAGCGGTATCTATGCAGCTCAAGTTGCGGGGGATCCGCAAGCAGTTCGGTGAGAACGAGGTCCTCAAGGGGATCGACCTCACTGTCAACGGTGGTGAGGTCGTGGCTCTGCTCGGCGAGAACGGGGCCGGCAAGTCGACGTTGGCTCGGGTGATATCAGGTGCCTACCCGGCCAACGATGGCGACGTGGAGATCGACGGTTCCCACGTTGCCTTCCACAAGCCACAGGATGCGATGAAGGCTGGCATCCAGGTCATCTACCAGGAGTTCAGACACAACCTCTTCCCTCAGCTCACGGTCGCCGAGAACCTGTTTGCTGGTGACAGGTCTGGCAGGCACGGCCGGCTGTGGAGCAACCGCGCGGCGATGCAGAAGGATGCCGCCGAGCTCCTCAAGAGCCTTGGTATGACGATGAGTCCCCGTGCGCTCGTGAGTGACCTCTCTGTCCCGGAGCAGCAGATGTTGGCGATCGCCAAGGCGATCGGTGAGGACGCCAGCCTGGTCATCTTCGACGAGCCGACGGCAGCGCTCGACCAGGCGGAGTCGGAGGCCTTGTTCGTGCAGGTGCGTCGCCTACGCGATGAGGGCGTGGCGATCGTCTACATCTCGCATCGGCTTACCGAGGTGTTCGGCCTCGTGGACCGGCTTGTGGTGCTTCGCGACGGCGTCGTGGCGTTGGAGACCACCCCTGCCGAGAGCAGTGAGCGCGAGGTCGTGCAGGCGATGGTCGGCCGGTCCGTAGAGAACTTCTACCCGAAGGAGCAGCATGGCACCGACCACACGGTGTTGCAGCTTAGGGGACTGTCCAGCGAAGGTCGCTTCTCCGACGTCGATCTTGCGGTTCATGCCGGCGAGATAGTCGGGATCGGCGGTGTTCAGGGATGCGGCAAGGGCAGCCTCCTGCGCAGCCTCTATGGGTTGCTACCGGTCACCGCGGGCGACGTCCAGCTAGACGGTGTCGAGTTTCGACCGACGACCCCCCGGGCTGCCATCGCTTCAGGCCTCTGCTACCTGACACCAGACCGCCAGAACGAGGGCTTGGCCGTCCAGCAGTCGATCGCCCGCAACATCTCGATGGCCACACTGGATGCCATCACCTCCGTCGGGATGGTCGACGCCAAGTCCGAGCTAGCCCGCGGCGAGAAAATGCGGGTGGCCCTGGGCATCAAGGCCCGTTCGGTCAACCAACCCGTGGCAGCCCTGTCCGGCGGGAACCAGCAGAAGGTCCTACTGGGACGGTGGCTGATGACAAACCCCAAGGTCCTGCTGATGGAAGAGCCGACCCGTGGGGTCGACGTGGGAGCCAAGGCCGAAATCTACCGCGTCATGAACGAGCAGACGTCCCGCGGGGTCGCCATCGTCCTGGTCTCCTCCGACCTGCCCGAACTCGTCGAGATGAGTGACCGGGTGATCGTCATGCGTGAGGGTCACGTCGTCGCGGAACTCGCCGGGAACGACATCAGCCAGGAGTCCGTCCTTCACCACGCTCTGGAGAGTGCCGCGTCATGAACCGTCTGTCAGCCCTTGCCCTACAGCTCCGCGCCGTGTGGATGCTCCTGGGCGTGGCTCTCATCCTCTCTGTCGCCACGCCGTTCTTCTTCACCTCGTCCAACCTGCGAGCCATCGCCCTGGCATCATCCATCACGGCACTGCTCGCGATCGGCGAGACATTCGTGATCATTCTCGGCGAGATCGACCTCTCCGTCGGAGCGATGCTCGGGTTCACCTCGGTCATCACGGCGATGGTGCTCCCGCACACCGGTCTGGTGTTGGGTCTGCTCGCCGGGTTGGGAGTCGGCGCCGGCGCCGGGCTGATCAACGGGCTGCTGGTCACCAAAGTCAACATGCCTTCGTTCATCGCCACGCTTGCCTCACTGTCGATCCTGTCAGGTCTCACGCTCTACTTCACCAAGGGCAATCCGGTCAGTATCAGCTCGGATTCCTTCCGGCTCATCGGAACGGGCCAGGTCCTCGGGGTGTCCGCACCGATTTGGATCCTTCTGATCTGCGCGGTGGTCTTCGGAATCCTGTTGACACGTAGCCGCTTCGGACGTCAGGTCTATGCCACGGGGGACAACTTCGAGGCGGCGCACCTGTCCGGTATGCCGGTCATCCGGGTGAAGGTGGCAGCGTTCGTGATCTCCGGAGTCCTCGCGGGCATCGCCGGGTTCATCCTCGCGGCGCGGCTCGGGACCGCCCAGCCGTCGGCCGGGAAGGGCCTCGAGCTGACTGCCATCGCAGCCGTGATCATCGGCGGAACCAGCCTCCTGGGGGGACGCGGAGCAGTTCTTGGAACGGTGATCGGTGCGCTCTTGCTGGGCACCATCGACAACGGTCTAAACCTGCTCAACGTGTCGCCATTCCTTCAGGACGTCGTCAAAGGTGCGGTCATCCTCTTCGCGGTCTTCATCGACCGCAACGCTGGCCCGATCCGCATCATCGTCCAGTCGTTCAAACGCATGACCCCCCAGACTCCGCATCCGACGAAGGAGCCCGCTCCCACACGATGACCCCCGATCCACGAGGACCACGACGAGCTCACTGGTCCCAAAAGAACTTCCGAACTGAATCCCGACCCTGCAGAAAGGCATGAACCGTGCGTAAGAAGACCTTTGTCACCATGGCTGTCGTTGCGGCCATGAGCCCATCCCTAGCAGCCTGCGGCTCGTCAAGCACCCCGGATGCGGCGGCAGGCGGCGCCAAATCCGCCAAGTCCGCCACTCTGGTGATCAGCACCCTCAACAACCCGTTCTTCGTCTCCGTCGCTGACGGCGCCAAAGCCAAGGCGAAGACCCTGGGCATGACCTTGGATGTCCAGAACTCGAACAACTCAGATCAGGCATCGCTTGACCTCGGCTCTGCGGCTCTGAACAAGAAGCCAGCCGTGCTCATCATGGACCCTGTCTCCAGCGCGTCCGGTGGCTCGATCGTCACGCTGGCAAACAACGCCGGCGTGCCCGTTGTCGCGTTCGACCGCATGCCGCAGGGCGGCGACCTGAAGGCGTTCATCGGCTACGACGCCGTCCAGGCTGGCAAGAACGGCGCCAAGGCGCTCGGCGAGGCACTCGGCGGCAAGGGCAAGATCGTTGAGATCCAGGGAATCATGGGCACGAGCGTTGCTCAGGAGCGCAGCAAAGGCTTCAACGAGGGCATCAAGGCATTCCCCGGCATCAAGATCGTCGCGACCCAGCCGGCGGAGTTCGACCGCGGCAAGGCGCTTAACGTCATGACCAACGTCCTTCAATCCAACCGCGACATCAACGGCGTCTACGCCGCCAACGACGAGATGGCAATGGGAGTCATCGCAGCTCTCAAGGCGGCAAGCCTGACTGACAAGGTCAAGGTGGTCGGCAACGATGGAATCGCGGACGCCGTCAAGGCAATCAAGGACGGCACCCTGTATGCGACCAACGCCGAGTCCCCCTTCGCGCTCGGTTCCGAAGTTATGGCGCTGTCCGCCAAGGTCGCCAACGGCGCGAAGGTGGAGAAGAACAAGGTCCTCCAGGGCTCCCTCGTGAAGACGGCCGACGTCCCGACATACTGCAAGAAACTGGCGGGCCTGGGCGACACCGCTACCTGCAAGTAACAGGCGACCGCTACCTGCAAGCAACACCCAGTCCTGGCATCGGCTGCGGCCCACACGACCTGCGCACACGGGTGCGTCCTCAGTCCTGTGCGCGCACCCAGCCAGTTGTGGAATGACCAGCAGGCGCACAGCACGAATATGAGGGAGAGAAGATGCTAAGTCGTACCCGTTCCGAGGTTGCCCAAATGGTCGACCACACGTTGCTCAAGCCTGAGGCCGCTGCCGAAGACGTCGCAAGACTTGTTGCCGAGGCTCAGGAACTGGGTGCGTACTCGGTTTGCGTCTCGCCAAACCAGCTTCCGCTGAGTGGCACAGGCTCACTCAAGGTGGCCGTGGTGTGTGGCTTTCCCTCCGGCGCGCATGAGCCCGAAGTCAAGGCCGCCGAGGCCGCGCTCTCCGTGGCCAAACGAGCTGACGAGATTGACATGGTCCTCAACCTCGCTTTAGCAACCACGGGACAGTACGAGGCAGTGCAGGCTGAGATTGCGGCCGTGCGAGCAGCCGCTCCGGCACCGGTGGTGCTGAAGGTGATCATCGAGTCAGCGGCGCTCACCGACGAACAGATTGTCGGGGTATGCCGGGCAGCCGAAGATGCCGGCGCCGACTATGTCAAGACGTCGACAGGGTTCCATCCGGCTGGCGGGGCCACCACTCATGCCGTCGAGCTCATGGCAAGGACGGTCGGGGGGCGCCTGGGCGTCAAGGCTTCCGGCGGCATAGGTTCGACCGAGACCGCGCTGGAGATGATCGCTGCGGGCGCGACCCGACTTGGTGTGTCCCGAACCGCGACCGTCCTTGGGGGCCTCACCCGCTAGTGTCGTGCGCCGTAAATTCGGGGGATAAGTTGTAGACTGGGCCATGGCAAGAACTGGACGTCCCAAGACCCCGCTGGTGTTGAGTGATGAGGAACGCGAACAGTTGGTTCGCTGGTCGCGTCGGGCGAAATCGGCGCAGTCGCTGGCGTCGCGCTCGAGGATTGTGCTGGCCTGTGCAGTCGGCATGGACAACAGGGCGGTCGCGGCCAAGCTGGGGTGCGCACAGGCCACGGTCGGCACGCTTCGAACTCAAGCCCCACGTTGGGGACAAGTTCAAGCTGTCCACCGATCCGCAGTTCGTGGCCAAGGTCATTGACGTGGTCGGGCTTTACCAGAATCCGCCCGAGCGGTCGGTGGTGCTGTGTGTGGACGAGAAGTCCCAGATGCAGGCCTTGGACCGGTCCCAGCCAGTGCTGCCGGGGATGCCGGACGACGCAGCCACGACTACGCCCGCAACGGGGTGACGAGCCTGTTCGCGGCGTTCAACATCGCCGACGGCACGTCGCCTGACTGACGCGTCGATCCGGCGCGTCCATGCAACGTTGATGTCCGCGCTCAACGCGGCAGCGAAGCGGCGGCTCATCCCGTTCAACCCGGCGGCGTACGTCGAGCTGGCGTCGGGCAAGCGACCGAAGGCGGTCCTGTGGACCGACGAGTGGGTCGCCCAGTGGCGCCGGACCGGAAAACATCCGAAGGTTGCGGTCTGGACGCCCGAGCAGACCGGGGCGTTCCTCGACCACGCCGAGGCCGACCGCCTCTACGCGCTCTACCACCTGGTGACGTTTCGCGGCTTGCGCCGCGGTGAGGCGGTCGGGCTCCCCTGGGCCGAGGTGGACCTCGCCCGGCGCAGCCTTCAGGTGAGCGAGCAGATCGTGCAGCTCGGCTATCGCACCGAGACCGGGCCACCCAAGAGCGACAGCTCGCGTCCCGTCGTCTTGGACGAGGACAGCGTCGCGGCGCTGCGCGCTCACAAGGCGCGCCAGGCGGCCGAGCGGCTGGCCTGGGGAGCGGCCTGGGTCGAGAGCGGGCTGGTGTTCACCCGTGAGGACGGGTCAGCACTTCACCCGGAGTACGTGACCCGCCACTTCGAACGGCTCGCCCGCGACGCCGGGCTCCCGCCCGTCCGGCTCCATGACCTCAGGCACGGAGCTGCGACGCTCGCGCTGGCCGGCGGGGCAGACCTCAAGACGGTGTCGGAAATGCTCGGGCACTCCTCGATCACGATCACCGCGGACACCTACGCGAGCGTGCTGCCCGAGGTCGCCCGCCGCTCCGCGGAGGCGGTCGCTCGACTGGTGCCGAGGGGGCAGCTGGCAGATCCTGGGTCCGCCGGTCCCATCTCGGGCCCATCTGGGCCGGGAAACGACTCTGGCCCGGCGCCCGCAAGGACGAAAGGCCAGGTCAGGCAGGGTGCGCCGCGAGGGACTTGAACCCCCAACCCGCGGATTAAGAGTCCGCTGCTCTGCCAGTTGAGCTAGCGGCGCGCGTCGGAAACCCTATCAGCCCCGTCGGCGGAGGGCGAAAACGCAGGGCCGGTCAGACGATGAGCTGCCGGCCGGAAACCGCGCCGGCATCGCTCGGCATCTCCTCGACGATCCCGGCAAGCAGGTCGACGGCGCGCTCGAGGACGTCGACCGGCTGCGTGTATGGCAGCCGAAGCCGGTCGTCGAAGGCGTGACCTGCGCCGAACCGGGGGCCGGCGGCGAGCCGCAGCCCGCGCGGCTCGGCGGCTGCGCACAACTGGGACGACGACAGGGCGTTCGACGGCAGCCCGCACCACAGCACGAGTCCGCCGGGTGGCACCGGCACGTGCCACAGCGGGAACCGCCGAGCCAGGCCTGACACCAGGGCCTCGCGCTGCCGCCGCAGTCGCGCCCGGTGCTCGTCGAGGGTTGGAGCCGCGATGTCGAGCAGGTGACAGGCGGCAAGCTGCTCCAACACCGGTCCCGACATCTGGGTCCGAGCGGCGATTGCCGCGAACCGTCGTACGAGGTCGGGCTCGGCACGAAGCCAGCCGACCCGCAGCCCGCCCCAGAAGCTCTTGCTCATCGACCCGACAGTGACCGCTAGCTCGGGACGGGCGACGGCAGCAAACGGGAGGTCGGGCAGCGCGTCCAGCCCGAGGTCGACCAGCGTCTCATCGATCACCGCCACGACACGGCTCCGGTCGAGACCGCTGGCCAGCGTGCGCCGCTGTGCTTCGTCGAGCAGCAGCCCGGTGGGATTCTGGAAGTCCGGCATCAGATAGGCCGCTCGCGGGTTCGCCTGCCGGGTGGCCCGGAGCAGATCACCGGGGGCCGCGCCCGGGTCGTCGGCCGAGATGGCCACAGCCACCCGTCGGGCACCGACCGCGGTGACCGCATCGAGGGCGTTGGGGTAGCTCGGGTGCTCGACCAACACCCGATCGCCGCGGCGGGTCAACGCCTCGAACGCGATGGTCAGCGCGTGCAGCGCTCCCCCCGTGACCAGCACGTGCTCAGGGGTCGTCGGCAACCCGCGGGCCGTGAACCGCGCCGCGATGCGCGCCCGCAGGTCCGGCAGCCCCTGCGGATGGTAGCCATGGCCGGGCAGCAGCCGGGGCAACTCCGAGAGGGCCCACGTGAACGCCGTGGTGATCTCCGGTGGCGCCGCCGGCGCCGCATGCGCCATATCGATGATCCCGGGCGCGGCCGGAACAGGGACCCACGCGCCGAGGTCGGGACCCGCCGGCAGCCGGGTCCAGGTGCCGGCGCCCTGCCGGGCCGTCGCCCAACCGTCTTCGCGCAACCGGCGATAGGCAGCCGTAACCGTCGCCCGGCTGCACCGAAGCGCTAGGGCGAGATCGCGCTCCGCGGGCAGACGGACGCCGACGGCGACCCGCCCATCCCCGACCAGCAGCCGCAGCCGCGCGGCCAACGCAGCGTAGATGGGCGGCCGATCCCGGGACAGGTCCCCGACGAGCACGCCAAGCCGCCGAGCCGTCACCGCCTCCACCTCAACCACTCCTCCTCGATTGGCCTGCTAGTCGCAGTCCAATCATGGGCCACAATACTGTCATGCGCCACCCACACACGGCCCCTGCTGCAACGGCCTCACCGACCGGCAACTCACCTACGACCAGCTCACGTGCCGGCTTCTCACGGGCCGGTTTCTCACGGGCCAGTAACCCACTTACCACCAGTTCACCTGCCAGCCCGTCACCTGCCAGCCCGTCACCTGCCACCGCGCCACCGCCCACCACCTCAGCGGCGACCGCGCGCCGGCTGCCCCGCCGCCTGTTCCAGCTCTATGTGGGGTTGGTGCTCTATGGCGTCTCGATGGCCCTGCTCGTGCGGTCCGGGCTCGGCGTCATGCCGTGGGACGTGCTGCACCAGGGGCTCTCCCGCACTGTCGGCGGCTCGCTGGGCACCGTGTCGATCGTGGTGGGTGCGCTCGTGCTGCTGCTCTGGATCCCGCTGCGGGAGCGACCCGGATTCGGCACCGTCAGCAACGTCTTCGTCATCGGGCTGGCCGTGGACGGCGCGCTCGCCGTCTTCCCGACCGTGGACGCCATGGGCATCCGGGTGCTGCTGGTCGTGCTCGGCGTCACCCTCAACGGGGTCGCCACGGCGGCCTACATCGGGGTGCGGCTGGGTCCCGGGCCGCGCGACGGGCTGATGACGGGGCTGGTGCGCCGCAGCGGCCGGTCGGTGCGCTTGGTCCGGACCTGCATCGAGCTCGTCGTGGTCCTGACCGGCTGGTTGCTCGGCGGCACGCTCGGGGTGGCCACCATCGTCTATGTGTTCGCCATCGGCCCCGTGGTTCAGCTCTGCCTGCCGCGATTCACTGTCGCGGACCGCTGACCGCTGACCGTAGCGGCGGCTTGACTAACGCCGTCGGGGCTGGTCTAGTCACCCAAGGTGCTCGTCACCACACAACTGCATTGACGTGCCACAGCAGGGAAAGCCGGTCCGACTCCGGCGCTGTCCCGCAACCGTAGGCCGCGATCGGCACCCACCGATCGGGCGAGCCGGAACACCTGCTGCCGGCAACGGCTCCACTCATCCGTCGCGGCTGCGGGACGGGGCCCGATCGACCGATCGTCTGACTGTTCGCGCCCGAAGCGATGCGCGCGTCATCAGGCCTGGTCGCACAGGGACCGTCGCACAGCGCTCCCTGAAAGGACCCACCACGTTGAGCCTGCTCACGACCCGACCCGCCGCAAGCCGCCGATCGGCGCGCCAGGTGCTCGCCGCAACCGCGGTCGCCATCGTCGTACCCGCGCTGCTTCTCGCCTCCCCCGGAGTGGCCGACGCAGCCAGCACGCGCAACCGTGCCGACGCGGCCGCCGGCTGGCTGGGTCGCCAACTGTCCCCCGCAACCGGCCTGTCGACGGGCCAGTTCGGACCTGACTACGGCCTGAGCGCCGACATCGTGCTGGCACTGGACTCGGCCGGAGTCGGGCAAGCAGTCGCGGGCCGCACCACCAGGGCGCTCGCCGCCAACGTGGGCGCCTACACCGGTTTCGGTGCGCCCAGCGACTTCTTCGCCGGCGCCTTCGCCAAGCTCATCAACGTCGCCGTCGCCCAGCGGGTCAACCCACGCCGGTTCGGTACGTCGAGCCGGCGCGACCTGGTCGGGCATCTGCGCTACCTCGAATGCGGCCGGGGCAACCGACCGGCGTGCCCGGCCGCCGACACGGGCCGATTCAGCGACCAGAGCTCGTTCGGTGACTTCAGCAACACGATCACCCAGTCATTGGCGCTGGTCGCGCTGCACCGCGCGACCCGGCCCGGCCCGTCCAGCCCGTCGGTCGGCTACCTGCTGGGTCAGCAGTGCAGCAACGGCGCGTTCCCGGAGGCGTTGAGCACGCCGGGGTGCACGCCGTCGGTGGACGCGACCGCGTTCGCCGTACAGGCGCTGCACGTCGTGCGCGGGGCGAAGGCCGAGGCGGCCGCGGTGCGGGCCGGCCGGTGGCTGGCCCAGGTGCAGAACCGCGACGGGTCGTTCACGTCCAACAAGTCCCGCAACACCAACACGACTGGCCTCGCGGCGCAGGCGCTGCGGGCGATCGGTCGGGCGCAGGCCGCGGCCCGGGCGGAGGCTTTCCTGCGTTCGCTGCAGTCCGGCTGCGGCGCGGCTGCGGCCAACCGCGGACGGGTGCGCTACGACAAGGCGGGCAGCGGCGACGCCGTACGCGCGACCGCTCAGGCGGTTCCCGCCCTGGCCCGGGTGACCCTCGCAGACATCTCCCGGACCGGAGCGACCCGGTCGTTGCCGACCCTGGCCTGCTAGGCAATTCTCCGCCGCTGGCGGGAGTCCTATGCTGGCCGGCATGACTCCTCAGCCCACCCGCGCGGACAAGTTCTCCTTCGGCCTGTGGACGGTCGGCTGGCTGGCTCGTGACACCTTCGGGGACGCCACCCGGGCGTGGCTTGATCCGGTGGAGGCGGTGCACCGACTCGCCGAGCTTGGGGCCTACGGCGTGACCTTCCACGACGACGACCTAGTCCCGTTCGGCAGCGACGACTCGGTCCGGGCGAAGACGATCGAGCGGTTCAAGCTGGCGCTCACCGAGACCGGCACGGTCGTCCCGATGATGACCACCAACACGTTCACCCACCCGGTGTTCAAGGACGGGGCGTTCACCAGCAACGACCGGTCCGTCCGCCGTTTCGCGCTGCGCAAGATCATCCGCAACCTCGACCTGGCCGCGGAGATGGGCGCCGAGACCTACGTGTTCTGGGGTGGCCGAGAGGGCTCGGAAAGCCACGCCGGCAAGGACATCCGCAGCGCGCTCGAGCGCTACCGCGAGGGCCTGGACCTGCTGGCGCAGTACACCATCGACCAGGGCTACTCCATCCGGTTCGCCATCGAACCCAAGCCCAACGAGCCTCGGGGGGACATCCTGCTGCCGACGCTGGGCCATGCCCTGGCGTTCATCTCCACCCTGGCCCACGCCGACATGGTGGGGATCAACCCGGAGACCGGGCACGAGCAGATGGCCGGGCTGAACTTCGCGCACGGCATCGCCCAAGCCCTATGGCAGAACAAGTTGTTCCACATCGACCTCAACGGCCAAACGGGGCCCAAGTTCGACCAGGACCTCATCTTCGGCCACGGCGACCTGCTCAACGCGTTCGCCCTGGTGGACCTGCTGGAGAACGGCGGGCCGGACGGCGGCCCGGCCTACGACGGCCCACGCCACTTCGACTACAAGCCGGCGCGCACCGAGGACTACGACGGGGTGTGGGCCTCGGCCGCGGCGAACATCAGAACCTACCTGCTGCTCAAGGAGCGGGCCGCCAGCTTCCGCGCCGACCCTGCGGTGCAGGAGGCGCTTGCCGCGGCCAAGGTGACCGACCTTGCGGTGCCGACGTTGGGTCCCGGCGAGACCTATGCCGACCTGCTCGCCGACCGTTCGGCCTTCGAGACCTTCGACGCCGAGGGCATCGGCGAACGCGGCTGCGGTTTCATCCGGATCAACCAGCTCGCGATGGAGCACCTGCTCGGATCGAGCTAGGCCGAGACAACTGCCGAACCCGGCAGCGCCGAACCCGGCAGCGCATCCCGCAGTGTCACCGCGGTGCTGACCGCCGCGAGCGCCGCGTCGTAGCCCTTGTCCTCGCCGGAGCCGAGCAGCCCGGCGCGGGCGACGGCCTGCGCCTCGGTGTCGCAGGTCAGCACCCCGAAGCCGACGGGCACCCCGGTCGACACCGTCACCTGAGTCAGCCCCACCGTTGCCGCCTGGCAGACGTAGTCGAAGTGCGGTGTGCCCCCGCGGAT
Source organism: Actinomycetes bacterium (assembly GCA_038223055.1). Classification (GTDB taxonomy): domain Bacteria; phylum Actinomycetota; class Actinomycetes; order JACCUZ01; family JACCUZ01; genus JBBRHF01. The sequence goes on from JBBRHF010000040.1 coordinate 16,248, forward strand.
GACCACACCGAGCGCGACCACGGCGTCGTAGCCAGCCGCCGCGCACCGGGCCGCAGCCACCGGCAGCTCGAAGCTGCCCGGCACCCGGACGACGAGCGGAGCCGGCACGCCGGCGGCGATCAGTCCGCGCAACGCCCCGCCCAGCAGTCCATCCATCACCCGCTCGTGCCAGGACGCGGCGACGACCGCGACCCGCAGCGCGGCGCCGTCGACCTCGAGCGCCGGGGCGCCCTCGCCACTCACGCGATCACCTCGTGATCCAGCCCGCGGGGACCGGGGCGGAGGTCGTGCCCCATCCGGTCACGCTTGGTCCGCAGGTAGCCGACGTTGTGCGGACCGGGCGCGATCTGCAGCGGCAGCCGCTCGACGACCTCGACCCCCAGCGCCACCAGCCCGGACACCTTGGCCGGGTTGTTGGTCAGCAACCGCACCCGGCGTACGCCGAGGTCGGCCAGCACCGCGCCGGCCGCGCCGTACTCCCGGGCATCGGCGGGCAGTCCCTGCGCCAGGTTGGCGTCCACCGTGTCCTGACCCAGGTCCTGCAGGGCGTAGGCGCTCAGCTTGGCCAGCAAGCCCACGCCGCGCCCCTCGTGGCCGCCGAGATAGATCAGGACACCGCCGCGACCGGCCACGATCCCGAGCGCGGTGTCGAGCTGGGGCCCGCAGTCACAGCGCAACGATCCGAACGCGTCCCCGGTCAGGCACTCCGAGTGCACCCGCACCACCGGGGCGCCCGCGATGTCGCCCGTGTGCAGGGCGAGGTGCTCCGCGCCGGTGAGCAGGTCGCGGTAGCCAACAGCGGTAAACGTGCCGTGCCGGGTCGGGAGCGTCGATTGCGACACGCGGGCCACCCGCGGCAGCGGAGCCGCCCGACCCCCGCGACTTCCGCTGCCTCGGGGGCCGTAACCAGCCTCGCCAGGTCTGGGGCCTCCGGCGGCTGTGGCCACCTCGTCGTGAACGCGCCGCCACGCGGCGAGCGCCGCGATCGTCACCACGGGTACGTCGTGGGCGGCGCCGAGCTCGAGCAGCGCCGGAAGGCGCATCATCGCTCCGTCGTCGTGCACGACCTCCGCAATCACCCCGACCGGCGCCAGCCCGGCCAACCGGCATAGGTCCACCGCTGCCTCAGTGTGGCCGGCGCGATCCAGGACTCCGCCCGGGCGGGCGCGCAGCGGGAACACGTGCCCGGGCCGCACCAGGTCCGACGGGCCGGCGGCCGGATCGGCCAGCAGCCGCACTGTCCGGGCCCGGTCGGCGGCGCTGATTCCGGTGCCGATGCCGAACCGGGCGTCGACCGACACGGTGTAGGCCGTGCCGCGCGGGTCCTCGTTGCGCTCCACCATCGGCGGCAGGGCCAGCCGGTCGGCGACCTCGTCGGGCATGGGAGCGCACAGGACGCCCGACGTGTGGCGCACCGCCCACCCCACCCAGTGGGCGGTCGCGCTTTGCGCCGCGAGGATGACGTCGCCCTCGTTCTCCCGGTCCTCGTCGTCGGCGACCAGCACCGGGCGGCCCTGCCGCAGCGCATCGAGGGCGCTGGCAATGCCGGACAAGCCGGGCGGGGCGGGCGTGCCGGTCCGGGTTGGCTCGGTGGGCTCGACGGTCCTGGTCATGAGGTGACTCCTCCGGTCATGGCTCCCCCGGCGAGGCCGGGAGAGTGCAGCAGCAGGCGCTCGACGTACTTGGCGAGGACGTCGAGTTCAAGGTTGACCACGCCGCCGACGGGGACCGACCCCAGGGTGGTCAGCGCGAGAGTGGTCGGGATGAGCGAGACCGAGAACGTGCCGGCCCGGTCGTCGAGGGCCGACACGGTCAGCGAGACCCCGTCGACGGTGATCGAGCCCTTCTCTACGACGTACGGCGACAGGCTCGGCGCCAGCGACACCGTCACCACGTCCCAGCGCTCGCCGCGCTCGCGGTGCAGGACTGTCCCGGTGCCGTCCACGTGACCCTGGACGATATGTCCGCCGAGCCGGGCGTCGACCCGCACCGCCCGTTCGAGATTGACCGGGGAGCCGGGGCGCAGCGAGCCGAGGCTGCTGCGGCGCAGCGTCTCGGCCATGACGTCGGTCGAGAACTGCTCGGCGTCATGGTCCACGACGGTGAGGCACACGCCGTTGACGGCGATCGAGGCGCCGGGCTCCGCGTCCGCCACGACCAGCGGGCCGCGCAGCCGCAGCCGGGCCGAGTCGGCCAGCGTGGTCACCTCGGCGACCAGCCCGAGTTCCTCGACGATGCCGGTGAACATCAGGTCAGATCTCCCCAGTGTGTCGCTGCGAGAGGGTTGGCCAGCACGAGGCGCAGGTCCCCGCCGATCGTGGCGACGTCGACAAGGTCCAGGCGCAGGGCGTCGCTGATCGTGTGCACCCCGAGATCACCGACCGCCGCGGGCCCGGCCCCGAGCAGCGCCGGCGCGATGTAGGCGACGACCTCGTCGACCAGCCCCGCTGCGAGGAACGCCGCCGCCAGGGTGGGTCCGCCCTCGAGCCAGACGTGGCGGGTGCCCGCCTCCCACAGCTGACCGATCGCCGCCTGCGGATCTCGGGTGCGCAGCCGGACGGTGCGGGCGTCGTCATCGAGAACCCGGGCGCCGGGCGGCAGGTCACGCAACCCCATCACGGCGCGCAGCGGCTGGCGGGGCACCGGCCGTTCGGCGTCGTCGCGCACCGTGAGGCGCGGGTCATCGGCGAGGACGGTGCCCGAGCCGACCAGCACCGTGTCGCACTCGGACCGGCGCCGGTGCACGTCCGCGCGCGCCTCGGGGCCGGTGATCCAGCGGCTGGAACCGTCGCGCGCCGCGGAGCGCCCGTCCAGGGTCGCCGCGAACTTCCAGGTCACGAACGGCCGCAGGTGTTCGACCGCGAACACCCAGCGGGCCACAAGAGCCTCGACCTCGGCGCGTGGGTCGACGGGCGCTGCCTGCGCGCCGGGCCGCTGCGCCTCGGCGGCGTGGACATCGTCGTAGGCGTCCGCCGCGACGCCGGCCGAACGCAGCGCGGCGGCGCCACCCCCGGCGACCGGGTTGGGATCGGCCCGGCCGTAGACCACCCGAGCGACGCCGCTCGCACGCAGCGCCTCGACGCACGGACCGGTGCGGCCATGGTGGTTGCAGGGTTCCAGGGTGACCAGGATGGTGCCCCCCCGCGCCCGATCCCCCGCCGCTCGCAACGCCACGACCTCGGCGTGGGCGGTGCCGGCGCCTTCGTGCCAGCCCTCGCCGGCCACGTGGCCCTGCTTGTCCAGGACGACGGCGCCGACGCGGGGGTTGGGACCGACCGGTCCGCGGCGGGCCAACGCGACAGCCCGGCTCATGATCGGGCCAAGCGTTGAGGAAGTCGACGCCGCGTCGCCAGTGCTGCTCACCTGGACCCCTCCTGCCTCGCTCGGGGCGGGTTCCGGGGTCGTCCTATGGTCACCTCGAGGCGGGGACCTCGCACCGCTGCTGTGGTGCGTTTGCCGCCCTCGACGCGACTGCGACGCCGACCCGCTGAACCGGGCCGCGCCGCATGCTCCTCCCATCCGGACTCTCACCGTCGGTCCTGGAGTTCCACCAGATCAACCGACTGCTGGCAGCAGACGGGTCGCGGACTGTCACCGCCGGTTCGGACTTTCACCGACCCCGGAGCACGCGTTGCTTGAACCTTGCTTCGTGAACCTTGGTGCAAATATACGATCACCACAAGTATCGCACGGCGCGGCTTCGCTCTCCGCTTCACGCTGGACTCGCGGCTGAGTTGCCGGTGATCGGCAGGTGTCTGGCAGGTGTCTGGTCGGTGTCTGGCAGGTGTCCAACCGGATCTTCGGGGACGATGAAGGCATGGATCCCGAGGAGACGTCCCTGCTGGCCGATCGACACCTCCAGGTCATCGACGAGGACGACGACGACCCCGTCCTGCTCACCGCCGACGGCGCGCCGGTCGACACGTGGCGGGAGGGATACCCGTACGACGAACGCATGAGCAGGGACGCCTACGACCAGGAGAAGCGCCGACTGCAGATCGAGCTGCTCAAGCTGCAGTACTGGGCCAAGGAAACCGGCAACCGGATCGTGATCGTCTTTGAGGGCCGCGACGCCGCCGGCAAGGGCAGCACGATCAAGCGGTTCATGGAGCACCTGAACCCCCGCGGATCCCGGGTCGTCGCGCTGGAAAAACCGAGCCAGCGGGAGAGCACCCAGTGGTATCTCCAGCGCTACATCTCCCACCTGCCGGCGGCCGGCGAGCTGGTCATGTTCGACCGCTCTTGGTACAACCGGGCCGGCGTCGAGCGGGTGATGGGATTCTGCACCGAGGAGCAGTACCTCGAGTTCATGCGTCAGGCCCCGGAGTTCGAGCGAATGCTGGTGCGCGACGGCGTCCTGCTGGTCAAGCTGTGGTTCTCGGTGTCCCGGGGCGAGCAGCACACCCGGTTCGTCATCCGCCAGATCGACCCGGTGCGCCAGTGGAAGCTCTCGCCCACCGACCTGGCCTCGCTGGACAGGTGGGACGCCTACACCGAGGCCAAGGAGGCGATGTTCTACTACACCGACACGCCGCACGCGCCGTGGACGGTCGTCAAGAGCAACGACAAGAAGCGTGCCCGGATCGAGGCGATGCGCCATGTGCTGAACCTGTTCGCCTACCAGGACAAGGACACCTCCCTCGTCGGCGCCCCGGACCCCAAGATCATCGGCCCGGCGGCGCAGGTGTTCGAGCAGGGCGAGGAGGTCGACCGGGCTTTTCCCGCGCTCTGATCCTGGTGGCGATCGCGTACGTCGGTCTGCCAGGCTGACCGCCATGTCGGAGGACTACCGCGAGGTCAACCGCGCCCTGTGGGACGAGCGCGCCCCCGTGCACGCCGCCTCCCCCGACTACGCCTTCGCCCGGTTCGCCGACGATCCACGCCACCTGTCCGATGTGATCCGGTTCGACCTGCCGCTGCTCGGGTCGGTCGAAGGACTGCGCGGCGTGCACCTGCAGTGCCACATCGGCACCGACACGATCTCGCTGTCGCGCCTGGGCGCACGGATGACCGGCCTGGACTTCTCGCCGGCCGCGCTGGCGGAGGCCCGTCGGCTCGCTTCGCTCGTGCGGGCGGAGGTCGACTTCGTGCAGTCCGACCTGTACGGCGCGGTCGAGGCGCTTGGGGCAGGCGAGTTCGACCTCGTCTTCACCGGCATGGGTGCGCTGGGCTGGCTGCCCGACATTCGCCGCTGGGCCGCCGTCGTCGCGGCGCTGCTGCGCCCAGGTGGCCGGCTGTTCATCCGGGAGGGGCATCCGGTGCTGTTCTCCCTGGGCGACCCGCGCGCCGACGGCGTACTGGCCATCGACCACGCCTACTTCGAGCAGCACGAGCCGATGATCTTCGATGAGCCGGGCACCTACGTGCAGACCGACATGGAGTTCGTGCACGCCCGCAGCCACGAGTGGAACCACGGCCTCGGGGAGATCGTAAGCGCCCTGCTCGCCGAGGGGCTGCAGATCACCGGCCTGGTGGAGCACGACAGCGTACCGTGGGAGGCGCTGCCCGGCACGATGGAGCGGGTGAAGCCGGGCGAGTGGCGCCTCGCCGACCGTCCCGAGCGGCTGCCCCACAGCTTTACGTTGCAGGCCGTCAGGAACTGAGCGCCGCGCCCGCATCGCCTGACGTTCGTTTGGGTTGCGTCGCGGCCCGAGGCGGAGTTATCCACAGGACGTGGCATCTCAAGATCCACACCGACGTTCGAGCCATAGGCTGCCTGTGGTCGTTGCAACGGCCACTCCACCGCGGCCAACTCCACTGGACGAGTCGCACCGCAGCGCGTGCAGGGCCGGATGACCCACACTCCTTAAGGGGATTTCGCATGCCCAACTTCCGCCCACGGACTCCGAGATGGTGGCCCAGATGGGCAGCAGTCGCCCTCGTCACGACGAGCGCGTTCGGCGTGGCCGCGTGCAGCCAGGCCGATGCTCACCCGGCCGCCCGCACCCCGCCCCACGTCGCCGCCTCCGCGACCGGCCCGGTCGCCTCGAGGCCCCGATCGACTCCTGAACCCAAGGTCGGCGAATGCTGGCGGACGACGCCGACGCTCACCGAAGGGCTGACGTGGGAAGGAGGCCCGGCCGTGTCGTGCACAGGAAGGCACAACGCGCTGACCTTCGCGGTGGGTCTGCTGCTCCGCGACCAGGCCTACCCCTCGACGACGCGATCCAGAGGGCCCTGGACGACCTCGGTCGTGCGTGACGCCTGCGCGTGGACCCAGGTGAACTCCTATCTGGGTCGGGGCGGAAACGACACCCCGTTGCGCTTCGCGACCTCCGTCTACATTCCCTCACCGGCGCAGTGGGCTGCAGGAGTGCGCTCGTTCCGCTGCGACCTCGGCTCGCTGGATGTCACTCCGGGCATTCGGCACAGGCAATGGACCGCACTTCCGGCAGACCTGAGCACCGCGGTGGCGAGGCGTCCGATGTCCTTCAGCTACTGCTCCACCGGCGGAGTCACGGCCGGACCGAACAAGAAGGACACCCGCTTCGGGCCGTGCAAGACCGGACGCCGCTGGGTGCTCTCCCGAATGCTCGACCTCGCGAAACGGCCCGATGAGGCCTATCCGGGGGCACGGGAGTTGGAGCGCCGCGCGGGCCTTGCCTGCTGGGCGCCGACTGTGCCGGTGTCGATGAGATGGTCCCGGAGGGCCGGATGGACGTCGGGCGACACCTTCGTGGAGTGCTGGGTACGGCGAACCGGCGCGTCGGTCCAGTGAGTGGCTGGCATCGGTGAACGGCTCGGCGTTTCGCCTCGGTAGGCCACCGCGAATCTCACGCCACGGTGGGGAACGTCTCGTATGCCGAGCCGACCGGGCGCCACGAACCGACACCACACCAGGAACAGCTGACCCCGCGCGAGCGTGGGCACGGCGGCGAGGATCGGCCCCGCCAGTGCTTGATCGTGGTGCGGGCTTGGGTGAAGGGGCCAGGGTGATCCGGGGCGGGTGGATCCGGGGCGGGTGGATCCCGGGGGGTGGATCCCGGGGGGAAGATGAGGGGCGGGTTGGATATGGACGAACCGGCAAGCCTCGGACTACCGTCGACCTGTCTGCCCCGGCCCCCGGCACGGCTCTCGCCTTGACGCCCTCGAGACCACGGGACGGGTGGCAGATGGACATGCATGCGATCGGGGCAGGCGCCCGAGACGCCGGGGCAACCGGCCCGGGAGGGCGCTCCGCAGCGACAACAGGTGTTCCCGGCGCTTTGCTCTGGCGACTGACACTGCTGCGGCCGACCCGGTTGCGCCGCCTGGCCCGGTTACGGCGCCTGGCCAGGGCCTGGACCACGCCCCCCGACCCGTCGCGGGGACCACACCGGCCGGGCCCGCCCCGTTTCTTCAGCTGGTAAGTCGCCAGCGGCCGGTCTGACCTCCCCGGATCACCCGATCACCCGGATCACCCGATCACCCGGATCACCCGATCACTGCGGATCCCTGCGCCTACTCGACGTGCACGCGGCGGTAGACGCGGGTCTCCCACGGGCGAAGGATCACTCCGTCCGCGCCCGACAGTGCCGCCGGTGATTCGGGCGGGTAGTTCGCCACCACCAACTCGGCCGCCATCCAGCCCGCGGCGTCCGGGACGTCGGCCACGACGTCGCGGCCGGTGAAGTTGCCGAGCACCAGAAGCTCGGTGTGGGCCAGCCGGCGGGTGAACGCGTAGACGCTCTCGTCCTCGGGGAGCAGCATGGTGAAGTCACCGAGGACGACCGCGGGCTCGGTGTGTCGCAGCTCGATGAGCTTGCGGTAGTGGTGGAAGACCGAGCCCGGGTCGGCCACCGCTGCGGCGGCGTTGATCCGGTCATGGTTGGGGTTGACCGCGATCCAGGGCGTGCCCGTGGTGAACCCCGCATGGACCGAGTCGTCCCACTGCATCGGCGTACGGGCGTTGTCCCGGCTCATCGCCCGCAAGCCGGTCAGGATGTCCGCAGGCTCCGAACCCTGCGCAAGAGCCTCGGCATAGTGGTTGACCGACTCGATGTCGCGGAAGTCCTCGATGCCGGCGAGGGGCGCGTTGGTCATGCCCAGCTCCTCCCCCTGATAGACGTAAGGAGTGCCCCGGTGCAGGTGCAGCACAGTCGCCAGCATCGTCGCCGCCTGCACCCGGTGCGCCGCGTCGTCACCAAACCGGGACACGATGCGCGGCTGGTCGTGATTGTTCCAGTAGAGACTGTTCCAGCCGACGTCGGCGAGACCGGCCTGCCAGCGGCCGAACGTCGCCTTCAGGTCGCGCAGCCGCAGCGGGTGCACGTCCCACTTGGTCGGACCCTGGTCGAGCCCGACGTGCTCGAACTGGAAGACCATGTCCACCTCGGCCCTCGCCGGATCGGTGAACAGCCGCGCCTCCTGCACCGTCACACCCGGCATCTCCCCCACCGTCAGCAGGGCCTGGTCACGGCCGGCGAACACCTCGCGGTGCATCTCGGCGAGGAACTCGTGGATGCGTGGCCCGCAGACGTAGGAGGGACCTCCGTCACCGTAGAGCGCACCGGGGCGCACATGGCCGTCGGGAAGTGACACGTCCTTGGAGATCATGTTGATGACGTCCATCCGGAAACCGTCGACCCCCCGGTCGAGCCACCAGCGCATCATCGCGTGGACCGCTTGACGGACCTGCGGGTTCTCCCAGTTCAGGTCGGGCTGCTTGCGCGAGAACACATGCAGGTAGTAGTCGCCCGTGGCGTCGTCGGGCTCCCAGGCTGAACCCGAGAAGAACGCCCCCCAGTTGGTGGGCTCGGCGCCTGGGTCCCCGGCCCGCATGCCGTGGCGAGGCGGTCGCCACCAGTACCAGTCGCGCTTGGGGTTGTCCCGCGAGGACCGCGACTCGACGAACCACGGGTGCTCGTCCGAGGTGTGGTTGACCACGAGGTCCATGACCAGCCGCATCCCCCGCACGTGCACCTGCTGGAGTACGACGTCGAAGTCGGCCAACGAGCCGAACACGGGGTCGATGTCCTGATAGTTACTGATGTCGTATCCATTGTCGTCCTGCGGCGAGGGGTAGACCGGGGACAGCCACAGGACGTCCACGCCGAGCGCGCTGAGATAGTCGAGCCGCGAGGCAATGCCCTGGAGGTCACCGACGCCGTCGCCGTCGGAGTCGGCGAAGCTGCGGGGATAGACCTGGTAGA
>JBBRHF010000041.1:0-25282 GCA_038223055.1 Actinomycetes bacterium
CAGGGTGCGACGGAGGAGTTCTCGATGGCCAACCGCCTTGCGGCTGCTACGAGCCCCTACTTGTTGCAGCACAAGGACAATCCGGTCGACTGGTGGGAGTGGGGCGACGAAGCGTTCGCCGAAGCCAAGCGGCTGGACAGAACGGTTCTGATCAGCATCGGCTACGCGGCCTGCCACTGGTGCCATGTGATGGCGCACGAGTCGTTCGAGGACGAGGCGACCGCGGCCTTCCTCAACGAGCACTTCGTCGCCATCAAGGTCGACCGGGAGGAGCGACCCGACGTCGACGCGGTCTACATGGAGGCGACCCAGGCCATGACCGGGCAGGGGGGCTGGCCGATGACGGTGTTTGCGTCGCCGTCGGGCGAGCCCTTCTTCGCGGGGACCTACTTCCCCCCGACCCCCCGGCACGGCACCCCGTCGTTCCCGCAGCTGCTCGCGTCCGTGGCCGGGGCGTGGCGCGAGCGGCGCGAGGACGTGCTGGCTACTGGAACGCGCATCGTCACCGCCCTGGCCAGCCGGGCGCCGCTTCCGGCCGGCTCGGCACCCGCGAGTGCCGACCAGATCGATGCCGCGGTGCGCACCCTGGCAGGGGAACATGACGACGCCCGTGGCGGGTTCGGCGGCGCCCCCAAGTTCCCCCCGTCCATGGTGCTCGAGCTGCTGCTGCGCCATCACGCCCGCACCGGCGACCCACACTCGCTGCACATGGTGGAGCGCACCTGCACGGCCATGGCCCGCGGTGGCATCTACGACCAGCTCGGCGGTGGCTTCGCGCGCTACTCCGTGGACGCTGACTGGGTCGTGCCGCACTTCGAGAAGATGTTGTACGACAACGCACTGTTGCTCCGCGTCTACGCGCACTGGTGGCGGGCGACAGGGTCGCCGCTAGCGCGCCGGGTCGCGCTCGAGACCGCCGACTGGATGGTGCGAGACCTGCGCACGCCCGAGGGCGGCTTCGCCTCCGCCCTGGACGCCGACAGCGAGGGCGAGGAAGGAATCTTCTACGTCTGGACCCCGGAGCAGGTCGGGCCCGTCGCGGCAGAGATGTTCCACGTCACCGCGGAGGGCACCTTCGAGCGGGGCTCGTCGGTGCTGCAGCTGCTGCGCGACCCCGACGACCTCCAGCTCTGGGCGCAGGAACGGGCGCGGCTGCTCGCCGTACGGAGCCAGCGGGTTCCCCCCGCGCGTGACGACAAGGTGGTCGCCGCCTGGAACGGGCTCGCGGTCGCCGCGCTCGCGGAGACCGGCGCCCTGCTGGACCGGCCCGACCTGGTCGATGCGGCGGCGCGGGCTGCCGGCCTGTTGCTCGCCGTCCACCTCGACGGGGAGCGGCTGCGCCGGGTGTCGCGGGACGGCGTCGCCGGTCCGCCCGCCGGCGTGCTGGAGGACTACGGTGACGTCTCGGAGGGCTTGCTGGCTCTGTACGCCGTGACCGGGCACGAACGGTGGCTCACCCGGGCCGGCTCCTTGCTCGACGTCGTGCTGGCCCGGTTCGCCGACCCAGCCGGCGGGTTCTACGACACGGCCGATGACGCCACCGACGCCCGGCTGGCGACCGTGCGCCGGCCCCGGGATCCGACCGACAACGCCACGCCCGCCGGCCAGTCCGCCGCGGCAGGCGCCCTGCTCACCTACGCGGCCTACACGGGCTCGGCGCGGCACCGGGAGTCCGCCGAGCGCGCCTTGGGGGTCTACGGCGACCTCGCCGAGCGTCACGCCCGCTTCGCCGGCTGGGGCTTGGCGGTCGCGGAGGCACTGCTGGACGGCCCGCGCGAGGTCGCCGTCCTCGGCGCGGCCGGCGACCCGGCCACGCGGGCGCTGCACCGCACCGCGCTGCTGGGCACGGCGCCCGGCGCCGCAGTGGCCTGGGGCGACCCGGCCGAGGCGTCGGCCGTGCCGCTGCTGGCCGACCGGCCGCTGGTCGGGGGGCGCCCCACGGCCTACGTCTGCCGGCACTTCACGTGCGACGCCCCGACGACCGATCCGGGGGTGCTGGGGACCTCGCTCGGGGTGCGGTCGTGACCTACCGGCTGCGCGCCGTCGTCAAGGACTGGAACGAGCGGAGCATCCGACTGCTGCTGCGGCTGGGCTTCGAGCGCACCGCCGAGCACCGCGTGGGGGACACGACGTACGTCGTGCTGGAGCGCGCCGTGCTGGCCTCGCTGGAGCGCGCCGCGCCGGTCTCGCCGTGACGTCCGCCCGGAGCGAACACCGGTTGACTTGCACAGTAATCATGTAATTATCGGAGCATGACACCACATGACGCACAGGACGACACGATCCGCGGTTGGTTCATCGGCCGGCTGCCCGAGGGCTGGTTCGAGGGGCCGGTGGACGTGACCGCCGACCGCGAGGAGATCACCGTGATCGGGCGGCTGCCGGCTCCGGCGCTCGCCGCTGACGCCGCGGCGCCCGAGCGGGCAGCGGCCGCCGAGGGCCGGGTGAAAGGCTTCCGCGAGCAGACCCGCGACCAGCGGATTCAGGTGGCCCGCGAGGCTGAGCACCGGTTCGGGCGCAAGGTGGCCTGGGGGGTCGACTGCGAGGACCAGCGGGTGCTGTTCACGCACCTGGCGGTGCCGGTCATGACCCGGCTGCGCCAGCCCGAGCGACGGGTGCTCGACACCCTCGTCGAGGCCGGCGTGGCCCGATCGCGCTCCGACGCGCTGGCCTGGTCGGTCCGGCTGGTCGGCCAGCACGCCGAGGAGTGGCTCGGTGAGCTGCGTGCGGCGATGGAGAAGGTCGAGCAGGTGCGAGCCCAGGGTCCAGACGGGCCGGCTGCGGGCTGAAGCCGACCTACGAGGGCGAGACGGGTCGGCTGCCGGCTGACCTACGAGGATGAGTAGCGGTAGGTGGCGAGCGACACCGCGATGTAGTGCACGGTGAAGGCCGCGAGGGTCAGCGCGTGGAAGACCTCGTGGAAGCCGAACCAGGTCGGTGACGGGTTGGGTCGCTTGAGGGCGTAGACGATGCCACCGACGCTGTAGAGCAGCCCGCCGACCGCGAGCAGCACGATGACGGCGACGCCGCCGGAACGCCAGAAGGCGGGCAGGTAGAACACGGCGACCCAGCCCAACGCGATGTAGACCGGGGTGTACAGCCACCGGGGTGCGCCGACCCAGAAGACGCGGAAGGCGATGCCCGCGAGGGCGCCGCCCCATACGAGCCAGAGCAGCGTGCGGGCCGATCCGTCGTCGAGCAGCAGCAGGCTGAACGGGGTGTAGCTGCCGGCGATGATCAGGAAGATGTTCGAGTGGTCGAGGCGCTTGAGCAGCTTCTCCCGGGCGGGGGACCAGTGGCCGCGGTGATAAAGGGCGCTGACGCCGAACAGCAGGGCGGCGCTGGTCGCGAAGATCGCGGTGGCGATCGTCGCCCGGGTGCCGTGGGCGAGCACGACAAGGACGATCCCCGCGGCGACGGCCAGCGGAAACGTGCCGGCGTGCAGCCAGCCGCGGAGCTTGGGTTTCACCGAGGCGATGAGCTCGTCCACGACAGTTTCCGGTGCATTTTCCGTGGCGTGGGTCATGCGGCAAGCCTAACCTACGGTTGCGTAGGTTACCAATCCGTAACCAGTCCGGGGCCCGGCCCGGACGGGGCTCGGCGGTATGGTGCGCAGCCTAGGCCGAGCATGGAGGGTAGCCGGGTCGGATGGGCGCTCGCGACCTGCTGTACGACGTCTATGCACGCCGCATCGCTGCCTCGCTCGACCCTGATCAGGTCCCGCGCCACGTCGGGGTGATCCTGGACGGCAACCGGCGCTGGGCCCGTGCCTACGGCGAGCAAGCTGCCACCGGCCACCGGCGCGGTGCGGACAAGATCCACGAGGTGCTCGGGTGGTGCGACGACCTGCACGTGGAGGTGGTGACCCTGTGGCTGCTCTCGACCGACAACCTCAACCGGCCCGAGGCCGAGCTCGCGCAGTTGTTCACCATCATCGAGGCGGCCGTCACCGGACTGGCCGACAGCGAGCGCTGGCGGGTGCATCCGGTGGGCGCGCTTGACCTGCTGCCCGACCGCACCGTGCGGCTGCTCAAGGAGGTCGACGAGCGCACGGCGGCCAACCCCGGCCTGCACGTCAACGTGGCCATCGGCTACGGCGGCCGGCGGGAGATCATCGATGCTGTGCGCTCGCTGCTGCACGAGCAGGCCATGCTCGGCACGACGCTCGAGGACCTCGCCGCGACGCTCGATGTCGAGCACATCGGCGAGCACCTCTACACCAAGGGCCAGCCCGACCCTGAGCTGGTGATCCGGACGTCCGGTGAGCAGCGGTTGTCCGGCTTCATGCTGTGGCAGAGCGCCCATTCGGAGTACTACTTCTGCGAGGCCTACTGGCCCGACTTCCGCAAGGTCGACTTCCTGCGGGCCATCCGGGCCTACGCCGCACGGAACCGACGGTTCGGCGCCTGAGCGGGAGGCAGCCGCGAGGGGCGCGATGGGTGAACGCTCGATGTCCCGCCGCGTGTCGCCTCGGACGGCCGCGCTCCGCCGCGTACGGTCCCGATCAAGCGGACGGCAGCCGCGCCGGCCCCGAAGGCAAGGAGATCCGGACGTGGTCGCACTCACCGGCAGTCGGATCGGCGCACGGACCAGCGCTCGGGAGGCGGGACACCGCACCTACGTCCTCGACACCAGCGTCTTGCTGGCGGACCCTTTGGCGCCGCTGCGGTTCGACGAGCACGAGGTCGTGCTTCCCGTGGTGGTGATCATCGAGCTCGAGGCCAAGCGCGCACACCCCGAGCTGGGCTACTTCGCCCGCCAGGCGCTGCGACTGCTCGACGATCTGCGCGTCGAGCACGGCCGGCTGGACCAGCCGCTGCCTGTGGGCGACCACGGCGGGACCGTGCGGGTCGAGCTCAACCACACCGACCCCTCGGTCCTGCCGGGGGGCTTCCGGCTGGGCGACAACGACACCCGCATCCTGGCTGTGGCCCGCAACCTGGCGGCTGACGGAGCCGACGTCACCCTGGTCAGCAAGGACCTTCCGATGCGGGTCAAGGCCTCGGCCGTCGGCCTCGCGGCCGAGGACTACCGGGGCAAGGGGGCCGTCGAGTCGGGCTGGACGGGGATGCGCGAACTGACCGTCGGCGCCGGCGTGGTGGATGCGCTCTACGCCGAGGATCGGATCGAGCTCGACGCGGCCCGCGAGCTGCCCTGCCACACCGGCGTCGTCCTCGTGTCCGAGCGCGGCAGCGCCCTGGGACGGGTCACCCCGGACAAGACGCTGCGGCTGGTGCGCGGCGACCGGGACGCCTTCGGCCTGCACGGGCGCAGCGCCGAGCAGCGGATCGCTCTGGACCTGCTCCTCGATCCCGAGGTCGGCATCATCTCGCTCGGCGGCCGGGCCGGCACCGGCAAGTCGGCGCTCGCCCTGTGCGCCGGTCTCGAGGCCGTGATGGAGCGCCGTCAGCATCGCCGGGTTGTGGTGTTCCGGCCGCTGTACGCCGTGGGCGGCCAGGACCTGGGCTACCTGCCCGGCAACGAGTCGGAGAAGATGAACCCCTGGGGACAGGCCGTGTTCGACACTCTTGGGGCGCTGGTCACCTCCGATGTCGTCGAGGAGATCATGGACCGCGGCATGCTGGAGGTGTTGCCCCTCACCCACATCCGGGGCCGCTCGCTGCACGACGCGTTCGTCATCGTCGACGAGGCGCAGTCCCTCGAGCGCAACGTGCTGCTCACCGTGCTCTCCCGGATCGGCCAGGGCTCCCGCGTGGTGCTGACGCACGACGTGGCCCAGCGGGACAACCTGCGCGTCGGGCGCCACGACGGGGTCGCCTCGGTCATCGAGGCGCTCAAGGGCCACCCACTGTTCGCCCACGTCACGCTGACCCGCTCCGAGCGTTCGCCGATCGCGGCGCTAGTCACCGAGATGCTCGAGGACCTGCCCGGCTGATAGCCGCTTATTGCGCTGCCGGCAACAATGCCGGCAGGGCCATAGGCGCGGCTGGTGCTGCCGGTGGCTAGCGCTGCCGGCAACAATGCCGGCAGCGCTGCAGGATGGGAACGGGGTGACCCCGGACCAGAGGGACGGGCGTCAGGGGTGGGTCATCCGCAGGACGTCGAGGGCCTCGTCGAGCTGCTCGGCGGTGAGCTGACCGGACTCGATGAAACCGCCCTCGAGGACGACCTGGCGGATCGTCTTGCGCTGCGCCAGCGACGCTTTGACGACCTTGGCGGCCGCCTCGTAGCCGATGTAGCGGTTCAGCGGCGTCACGACCGACGGCGAGGACTCGGCGTACTCCTTGCATCGGGCCTCGTCAGCCGTGATTCCCTCGACGCACCGGTCAGCGAAGATCCGCGCGATGTTGGCCAGCAACCGGATCGACTCGAGCACGTTGCGCGCCAGCATCGGGAGCATGATGTTCAGCTCGAAATTGCCGGCGGCGCCGCCGAACGCGATCGCGGCGTCGTTGCCGATGACCTGGGCGCACACCATGCACAGGGCCTCCGGGATCACCGGGTTGACCTTGCCCGGCATGATCGAGGAGCCCGGCTGCAAGTCCGGCAGGTAGATCTCGGTAAGGCCGGTGCGCGGTCCCGAGCCCATCCAGCGGATGTCGTTGGACACCTTGTACAGCGAGACCGCGATGGTGCGCAGCTGACCGGACATCTCGACCAGAGCGTCCCGTGCGCCCTGCGCCTCGAAGTGGTCCCGCGCCTCGGTGAGCGGCAACCCCGTCGTACGGGCCACCTCCCCGATGACCCGGGCCGAGAAGCCGGGTGGGGTGTTGATGCCGGTGCCGACCGCCGTGCCGCCCAACGGCAGCTCGGCGAGTCTGGGCAGCGAGGACTGCAGCCGCTCGATGCCGAGGCGCACCTGCGCGGCGTAGCCACCGAACTCCTGCCCCAGGGTGACGGGAGTGGCGTCCATCAGGTGGGTGCGCCCCGACTTGACGACGCTGACCCACTCCCGGGCCTTGCGGGAGAGCGACTGCTCGAGGTGGGTCAGGGCGGGCACGAGGTCGTTGACGACGGCGCTGGTCGCCGCGACGTGGATCGAGGACGGGAAGACATCGTTGGACGACTGCGACGCGTTGACGTGGTCGTTGGGGTGAACCGGGCGCCCGAGCCGCTCGGTGGCAAGCGTGGCGATGACCTCGTTGGTGTTCATGTTGCTCGAGGTGCCGGACCCGGTCTGGAACACATCGACGGGGAACTCGTCGTCCCAGCGGCCGTCCGCCACCTCCTGCGCGGCCGACCCGATCGCCGCGGCCACGTCGGCCTCGAGCACCCCGAGGTCGGCGTTGATGGTCGCCGCCGCAGCCTTGATCCGCGCCAGCGCTTCGATGTGGGCGCGTTCGAGGGTGGCTCCCGAGATGGGGAAGTTCTCCACCGCGCGCTGGGTTTGCGCCCCCCACTTGGCTTCCCAGGGGACCTGTATGTCTCCCATCGAGTCGTGCTCGATGCGGTAGTCCGGCTCGGCCATTGGGGAGCTCCCGGGTCGCTGGCTCAGTTGGCGGTTTCGAAGTCGATCGAGGAGTAGGCCCGAAGCTTGTCCAGCCGGTGCTGGCTCTCGATCACGCGGATCGTGCCGCTGCGGGAGCGCATCACGATGGACTGGGTGCGCACGCTGCCGGCGCTGTAGCGGACGCCCTTGACCAACTCGCCGTCGGTGATGCCGGTCGCGACGAAGAACACGTCGTCGCCGGACACCAGTTCGTCGGTCGACAGCACCCGGTCGAGGTCGTGGCCCGCGTCGATCGCCTTTTGCCGTTCGGCGTCGTCGGTGGGCCACAGGCGGCCCTGCACGACGCCGCCGAGCGTCTTGATCGCGCAGGCCGCGATGATGCCTTCGGGGGTGCCGCCGATGCCCAGCAGGAGGTCGATGCCGGTGCCCTCGCGGGCTGCCATGATCGCTCCGGCGACGTCGCCGTCGGTGATGAACAGGATGCGGGCGCCGGTGCTGCGGACCTGCTCGACGATGGCGTCGTGGCGCGGTCGGTCCAGGATGACGACCGTCACGTCCGAGGGCGACTCACGCTTGGCCTTGGCCACTCGACGTACGTTCTCGGCGACGGGAAGCCGGATGTCCACCACATCGGCCGCGTCCGGGCCGGTGGCGAGCTTCTCCATATAGAAGACCGCCGACGGGTCGAACATCGAGCCGCGCTCGGCGACGGCGAGCACCGAGATGGCGTTGCTCATGCCCAGGGCGGCCAGGCGGGTGCCGTCGATCGGGTCGACGGCAACGTCGCACTCGGGGCCGTGCCCGTCGCCGACCTGCTCGCCGTTGAACAGCATCGGGGCCTCGTCCTTCTCGCCCTCCCCGATGACGACGACACCGCTCATGCTCACCGTGTGGATCAGCTGGCGCATCGCGTTGACCGCGGCACCGTCCGCGCCGTTCTTGTCGCCCCGGCCCACCCACCGGCCGGCCGCCATCGCGGCTGCTTCGGTGACCCGGACCAGCTCCATCGCGAGGTTGCGGTCTGGCACTGCCGCTCCGGGCGCCGGGTGCTCCGCGGCCATCGCCGTCGCTGTCGCCTCAGGTAGCTCGGTCATGGGTGGAACTCCCTCGTCGCACCGGGCAGTGGTCGCGTTCGCACCGATCGTAGCGACGTTCCAGGCGCCGGTGACCCGCGGCACCGGAGGTGCCCGGCGTCGGCGACGATGGGCCGGTGGCGACGGTCAAGCGCAGGGGCAGCGAGTCGGCGGGGGACATGCTGCGCTCGATGGGCGCGGTGCTGGCGGTGGTCGCCGTCGTGGTGATCCTCGTGGTGCGCCCCCATGGCCAGCCGGTGCGCACCGTCGACTTCGCCGGGCCCGCCGCGACCGCGGGAGCCCAG
The DNA here is from genome assembly GCA_038223055.1 of Actinomycetes bacterium. Lineage (GTDB taxonomy): Bacteria > Actinomycetota > Actinomycetes > JACCUZ01 > JACCUZ01 > JBBRHF01. The sequence goes on from JBBRHF010000041.1 coordinate 8,790, forward strand.
GCGTCGTACGACGTGCTCGCGCCGGTCGAACTCGGCGACCGCTGGCGGGCGACCAGCGTCCGAGCTGAGCCGGCGGGGGAGGCGTTCGAGTGGCATGTCGGATTCGTCACCCCGCGCGATGCCTATGCCGCGGTGGAGCAGTCCGACGTCGCCGGGACCGCGCAGGTTCGACGCTACGTGGACCGGTTCGTGGCGGGCTCGACCGACGCCGGGCGGGTGCAGGTCGCCGGGCGGTCGTGGCAGCGCAGGGTCGGGGGACACCCGGAGCCGCGGGGCCTGCTGCTGAGCGTCGGGCCGGTCACGACCCTGGTGGCCGGCGGTGCCGGGTGGGCCGAGTTGCACGAGCTGGCGGCCGCACTCCACCCGACACCCTGACCTGAGGTCACCGGACTTGAGTAGCAGTTCACCCGACACCGTGAGGCTAAACGGACCCCTAGCGGTCCGGCTGGGGCGGTCAGGCGGAGCGGTCCGGCTGGGGCGGTGCGGCTGGGCGGTCCGGCTGGGTCGGTCCGGCTGGGTCGGTCAGGCGGAGCCGGGCGGGTCGAGTGCGGTGTCCAGCCGGGACCGAGCACCGTCCAGCCAGTCCTGGCAGATCGTGGCCAGCGTCTCGCCGCGCTCCCAGAGCGCTAGCGCATCCTCCAGCGTGGTGCCCCCGGTCTCCAGCTTGCGGACGACCTCCATCAGTTCGTTGCGGGCCTGTTCGTAGGTGGGTCGTTCGCCGGTGTCCGGGGCGACTGGATCGGCTGGATCCGTTGGAGCGACTGGATCCGTTGGGTCGGCTGGGTCGGCTGGGTCCAGGGAAGAACTGCGCACGGCGCCCAGCGTAGGCGGGTGGCCGGGCCGGGACGCCCTCACCCGCCGGGCCCGGCGGCGGTGGCAGCGATCTCGCCCTCGGCCAGGCGGACCCGGAGGGCAGCACCCGCGGTCACGTCGTCCGGTGAGCGCACGATCTCCCCGTCGAGACGTGTGACCACGGCGTAGCCGCGGTGCAGAGTGGCCGCCGGCGAGAGCGCCGTCACCCGAGCGCGGGTGTGTGCGAGGTTGTCAGCGCCCCGGTCCAGGGCAGTCCCGAAGCAGCGCCGTGCCCGGTCCCGAAGCCGCACGACGTCCTCCCGGCGCGACTCGACGATGACCTGGGGGTGGGCGAGGACCGGCCGGCTGCGCAGGTCGGCGACCGCGACGGACTCCCGCCTCAGCAGGGCTTGGATCGCGCCCCGGGTGCGGTCGCGCAGGTGGCCCACCTGGGCGACCTCCTCGGCCATGTCCGGCACCAGCCGCTTGGCGGCGTCGGTCGGTGTGGAGGCGCGGACGTCGGCGACCAGGTCGAGTAGCGGCGTGTCGGTCTCGTGCCCGATCGCGCTGACGACCGGTGTCCGACACGCGGCGACAGCGCGGACCAGGGCCTCGTTGGAGAACGGCAGCAGGTCCTCCAGCGATCCGCCGCCGCGAGTGATCACGATCACCTCGACCGCGGGGTCGGCGTCGAGGCGGCCGACAGCGGCGCTCACCTCGGCGGCGGCGCTAGGCCCCTGGACGACGACCTGTTCGACGCGGAACCGCACGGACGGCCAGCGGCGGCGGGCGTTCTCGACCACGTCCTTCTCGGCGGCGGAGGCGCGCCCGCAGACGACGCCCACGGTGCCGGGCAGAAAGGGGAGTGGCAGCTTTCGGTCCTGCGCGAACAGTCCTTCGGAGGTGAGCACGCGGCGAAGGTGCTCCAGGCGGGCCAGCAGCTCGCCCACCCCCACCGGGCGGATCGCGTCGGCAGCCAGCGACAGCGTGCCCCGAGCCACATAGAAGCTTGGCCGCGCGTGGACCACGACGTGCGCGCCGTCGCGCAGGCCACCCGGTACCCCGTCCAGCAGGCTCACCGAGCAGGTCAGCGGCAGCGAGATGTCGGCGCTCGGATCCCGAAGCGTGAGGAACACGGTGCGCGCTCCCGGCCGGCGCGTGACCTGGGTGACCTGGCCCTCCACCCAGACCCAGCCCAGCCGCGAGATCCACCCGAGCATCAGTTGGCTGACCCTACGAACGGGCACGGGTTGTTCGGGGGAGGACACGAGTGGCACGTCGGCAGGCTAGCGAGCAGGATAGCGGCGCGCTATGGCGCTGCCGACAACAATGCCGGCAGCGCCACAGGCAGTTGCGAGCGAGGGTCCGGCACCGACGATCCGCCGACCTTCGATCCGCCGACCTTCGATCCGCCGACCTACGATGGGGTTATGACCTCGACCCCCGGACGTGTCCTGCTGGCCGCGCCGCGCGGCTACTGCGCCGGCGTCGACCGCGCCGTGATCGCGGTGGAGAAGGCGCTTGAGACCTACGGAGCTCCGGTCTACGTGCGCAAGCAGATCGTGCACAACAAGCACGTCGTCGAGACCCTGCAGGACCGCGGCGCCATCTTCGTCGAGGAAACCGAGCAGGTGCCTGAAGGGGCCACCGTCGTGCTCTCGGCGCACGGCGTGGCACCCGTCGTACACGCCGAGGCCGGCGCTCGCCACCTGCGCACCGTCGACGCGACCTGCCCGCTGGTCACCAAGGTGCACCACGAGGCCCGGCGGTTCGCGGACGACGACTTCGACATCCTGCTTATCGGGCACGAAGGGCACGAGGAAGTCATCGGTACGACGGGGGAGGCCCCCGACCACATCCACCTCGTGGACGGGCCCGACGGCGTGGCCGGCGTGGCGGTCCGCGACCCCGCCAAGGTCGCCTGGCTCTCTCAGACGACGCTGTCGGTCGACGAGACGCTGGAGACGGTGCGCAGGCTCAGGGAGCGGTTCCCCGCGCTGCTGGACCCGCCGAGCGACGACATCTGCTACGCCACCCAGAACCGTCAGGTCGCCGTGAAGGAGATTGCCGCCCGGGCCGACCTGATCATCGTCGTGGGCTCGACCAACTCATCCAACTCAGTCCGGCTGGTCGAGGTCGCGCTGGAAGCGGGCGCGGGGGCTGGCCGGCTGGTCGACAAGGCGGCCGAGCTGGACGAGGCGTGGCTCGCCGGCGTCTCGACGGTCGGGCTCACCAGCGGCGCATCAGTGCCCGAGATCCTGGTTCGTGGCGTGCTCGAGTGGCTGGCTGAGCGGGGTTTCACCGACGTCGAAGAGGTCGTGTCGGCGCAGGAGAGCCTGCTGTTCGCGCTACCGCAGAACCTGCGCCGCGACATGAAGGCTGCCGGGGTCAGCTGAGCCGGCCCCGAGCCGACCTGGTCCCCGGGCGACGCAGCCGGTCTCGAACGACCCGGACCAGGACGACGACCAGGGCACCGAGCGTCCCCGCGTAGAGCGCCGGGGCGGACAGCGCCAGCGAGGTCGCCACGTCCAGCCCGACCTGCCGTCCGCCTTGGGACCGGCCGCTGGCCATCGTGATCGCCGTCGCCGCGGCAGCGAACAGCAGCGGCGGGCTCAGCGCGGCCACCGCCAGGGCGTCGATGCGCAGCCATCCGGCCATGGACAGGCAGGCGAGCAGGAACGCCGCCGTCAACCCGAAGCCTGGACCACGGCCGACAAGGATGTCGACGAGTGACCCCAGGCCGAGCACGATGCCTGCGACGATCAACGCACCCGACGTCGAGAGGTCGTGGCGCGGGGAGACCTGCGCGGCGGCAGTGATAAGGGTTTGCGACGCGCCGCCGTTACTGCTGTGCCCGTCGGTGGCCGGACTCCGCGAACCTGTCGTGCTCGTCGAACCTGTCGTGCTCGTCGTCATCGTCATCGTCATCGTCACTACCGTAGGGGGAAGATCACCCGTGCCGGGACCGACACGCCAAACGGCGGCAGAGGGGTGGCGGCAGAGGGGTCGCGTCAGAGGGGCCGTCCCGGCTCGCCGCGCGTCCGCTGTCTCGCGCCCGGCTGACCCTCAGCCGGCGGGGCGCCGCAGCACCCGAAGGTCGCGCTCCTCCTGCGCTGACGCGACCAGCTCCGGTGCGCCCAGCGGCCGCGGCGCCACCTCCACGGGGACCGGGGCGGGCAACTCCAGGTCGGTGACCTTGAGCTCGGCCATCCGCCGGGCTTGCGTCAGCACCGTGCGCTCCAGCGAGCCGACCGTGGAGTTGTAGTCGTCGACGGCGCGGCTCAGTGAGCGGCCCAGCTTGTCGACGTGGCCGCCAAGCTTTCCCAGCCGACGATGGAGCTCCTGCCCCAGCTCGAAGACTGTGCGGGCATGCGCGGTCAACGCCTCCTGCTGCCACGTGTAGGCGATCGTGCGCAGCATCGCCATGAGGGTGGTCGGCGTCGCGATCAACACCCGGCGGCGCATCGCGTCCTCGAGCAGAGTGGGGTCACGCTCCAGCGCGGGCGCGAGGAACACGTCGCCGGGGACGAACAGCACGACGAACTCGGGCGTCGGCTGGAACGCGCGCCAGTATTCCTTGGCGGCCAGGCCGTCCACGTGGGCTCGCAGTTGACGGGAGTGGGCGAGCATCCGCTCGGCGGCGGTCGCGTCGTCGCTGCTCTCGAGCGCCTGCAGGTAGGCCGAGAGGGAGACCTTGGCGTCGACCACCACCTGCTTGCCGCCGGCGAGGCGAACCACCATATCGGGCCGAACCACGGTGTCGCCGTCGCCGGAGGCCGCAGATGCCTGCTCGGTGAAGTCGCAGTGCTCGACCATGCCCGCCATCTCGACGACGCGGCGCAGTTGCATCTCGCCCCACCGGCCGCGAGCCTGTGGCGTCCGCAAGGCGGTCACCAGCGCCGCCGTCTGCTCGCGCAGCCGCTCGGAAGCCTGATGGGCGACACTGACCTGTTCGGTGAGCGAGGTATAGGCCGTGAGCCGGGCCCGCTCGAGCTGGTGCAACTGGCCTTCCACCCGCCCCAGCGTCTCGCGCAGCGGAGCGACGAGGTGCTCGACCGCGATGCGGCGTTGGTCCAGGTCGCCCGACGCATGTGCGCTGGCCTCGCGGAAGCGGCTGTCGGCGAGATCGAGCAGCGCGCGGTCGCGGGTCGCGAGGTCGCGGGACGTGAGGCCGCGGCCCTGGGCCACCAGCAGGCCAAGGCTGAAGCCGGCGGCGAGGCCGAGAAGGAGCAGCACGATGTTCATCCGACCAGGGTGTCGCAGGGGTCCGACAACGTGGCCCAGAACGCGGCGCGGCGTACGACGGGGGCGGCCCGGCGACGTACCCTTGGAGCCTGTGACCCTCACCATCGGCATCGTCGGGCTGCCCAACGTCGGCAAGTCGACGTTGTTCAACGCCCTGACCAAGAACGACGTCCTTGCGGCCAACTACCCGTTTGCCACGATCGAGCCCAACGTCGGCGTCGTCGGCGTGCCCGACCCGCGCCTGCGGCGACTGTCCGACCTGTTCGCGTCGGCCCGCATCGTGCCCGCGACAGTGTCCTTCGTGGACATCGCCGGCATCGTCCGTGGCGCCTCAGAGGGTGAGGGGCTGGGCAACAAGTTCCTCGCGACGATCCGCGAGTCCGACGCGATCTGCCAGGTCATCAGGGCGTTCAAAGACCCTAACGTCGTGCATGTCGACGGTGATGTCGCTCCCAAGGACGATCTGGAGACGATCCACACCGAGCTGATTCTCGCGGATCTGCAGACCGTGGAGAAGGCATTGCCCCGGTTGGAGAAGGAGACGCGGCTGGCGAAGGACAGGCAGAAGGATGCGAAGGAGGTCCTGGCAGCCGTGCAAGCGGCCCGGGACGTGCTGGACGGGGGCACGACCCTCTACGCCGGCGGCGCCCGAGCGGGCATCGACCTCGACCACCTTCGGGAGCTGCACCTGCTGACGGCTAAACCGTTCATCTACGTGTTCAACGTCGACGAGGACGAGCTGGCGGATGCGGCGTTCCTCGATGAGATGCGGGCGCTGGTCGCGCCCGCGGAGGCCATCTTCCTCGACGCCAAGATCGAGGCCGAGCTCGTTGAGCTGCCCGACGACGAGGCTCTTGAGCTGCTCCAATCGATGGGCGTCGAGGAGTCCGGTCTCGACCAGCTGGCCCACGTCGGCTTTCGGACGCTGGGTCTGCAGACCTACCTCACCGCGGGTCCCAAGGAAGCGCGCGCCTGGACCATTCCGGTGGGCGCCACCGCCCCCCAGGCCGCTGGGGTCATCCACACGGACTTTCAGCGCGGCTTCATCAAGGCCGAGGTCGTCTCATTCGAGGCACTCGTCGACGCCGGCTCGATGGTCGAGGCCAAGGCCCGCGGTCAGGTGCGGATCGAGGGCAAGGACTACGTCATGTCCGACGGCGATGTGGTGGAGTTCCGCTTCAACGTGTGAATCGGCGCGTTTGCGCAGGTCAGACGGGGTGTGACCCCTCTCAGTCCGCACAGAGTCCGCAAGAATTTCAGCGGCATGGGATCGATCGGGCTGTTTCGGAGGGGAACCTCCGGACCTCGGTGCGACCAGCTCGAACATCTGTGACGTGACCCGTCGGCGGGGGAGGACGTGCCCAGGGCGAGCGGTTTGTGATCGCGTTCGCCGGCTGGTTGAGGTGAGTGTGTCTGGACTCGCCACCGTCGACCCTTGCCAACGATGTCAGAAAATGCAACATTGGAGTCGTGACATCGGACGTTGCGTATGGCGCGGATTCGAGCGGAGGGAACTTCTTCCCTGCGTCGGTGTCGGCCGTGCCTACGATCCCGGTGCCGACCGCGGCGCAGCCCGGCCTGACCCTTGCACAACGCGTTGCCGCCGTGCCCGGACTCAGCCGTTCCGAGTTGCGGGCAGCTGACGCGACCGCCATGTCCACCACGCTGCTCGCTCTGTGGGCCGCGATGACGAACCGACCCGTCCATGAGCTCGCAGCCGGCGAGATGCACCAGGACGGGACCGTGCGCATCAGCAGCCAGGTCGCGGTCTGGCTGATCGGTCGAATCTCTGAGGCATACGGGCGCCGCAAGCTCGTGAACCTGTCTCGTGTGAAGGACGTCGAGTCGCTTCGCAGCGTGGGCGGACTCACCGGTCTCCTAGGGGCAGTGCTCAACGCGGATACGGAAGGCACCTTGGTATGAGCAGCTACATCGAGCCAGCGACCAACCTCAGCGAGGCGTGGCTGCGCACCGTGGAACACGTCGTCGACGCCGGCGGGCATGCCGTCAACGTGATCACCACCATCACCGATCCCTTGGCCTCGGAGGATCCGATTATCCGCAGCGCCTTGGACGAGGTCCTCTCAAGCGAGCGCAAGGGGATACGGGTTCAGCCAGTGGAGACGGTCGCCGGCACGATCTTCTCGCACGACATATACGCCGACACAGGACTCACCTTCGCGCCGAGCATGGACAAGGAGGCACTGGCAAAGCTGGACGCCAGCGCCGCTGACCTGTACACCTGCTACCTCGACATGTTGCCGATCCTGACCACCGATCGGGCCAACAATCACGGCACTTACTTCGGCCGCATGGTGAGCTGGCCGGGCAAGACCGGCGGCGGAACCAACCAGCTCACCGACCGGATCACGCGCTTCCGGAGGGCACACAAGGCCAGCGTCGGCCAACGCAACCTCGAAGACATCACCGTCGCAGGGGAGGCCGAACTCCTGGCCACGCCTCCGCCACAGGACCCGGCCGGGCTGCAGGTATACGCGGCGAATGATCGGCGCGAACGCGGCTTCCCCTGCCTGGTCCATGTCGACCTCACGCTGTATCAGCGTCGCATCAGTATGGCCGCGACCTACCGGCATCAGTACCTGGTGACCAAGGCGTACGGCAACCTTCTGGGCCTCAGCCACCTGCTCGGTTTCCTTGCCCAGCAGACCGGCTTCGAAGCGGGCGAGCTGATGGTCAACGCCACCTTTGCTGACGCAGAGCACAGCAACTACACCAAGGCTGGCGTGGCCGACCTGATCACGGCCGCTAGGTCGGCGGGGTAGCGATGTGCGCCACCGAAGCCGGCATCGACATGGTGAGCATCAGCCAGATGGCCGCCATGCTCGAAGCGTCGGGACAGCCCTACCGTGACATGTGCTGGAGCCCAGCAGAGCAGGCGTACTGCGGGGAGTCGCCCGCCCGGTATGCCGTGCGGTGGGCGGCCAAAGAGGCGGCGATGAAGGCGCTCGGCCACGGCATCGGTGAAGTCGACCCCCTCGACATCGAAGTCGTCTCCGTTGAAGGTCAGCGACCGGCACTGCGGCTGTCGGGCACCGCGAGCGCCTTCGCGCAGGAGGCCGATGTGTCATTGACGTTGTCGATGAGTCATGAGGCCGACCTCGCCACCGCGTTGGTTGTCGCGACCCGGTGCTGTACGAATCACGTTTCTGCTCACCCATGAGCAATGGCAACCACTTCGACGCGAGAACCGGAAGGAGATGAACATGGACCTGAACGAACAGCAGGCGGTGGGGCAGCGGCTGAGGAGTGCACGGGAGACTCTTGGCCTGACGCAAGAAGACGTCGCCGGGGCGCTCGGCATCCAGCGCACCAGCGTCATCGCAATGGAGTCAGGCAAACGAAACGTCAGCGCGCTGGAACTTCGCCGTCTCGCGCGGCTGTATCGACGCAGCGTGGCCTGGGTTCTTGGCGAGGAGCCCGACCCGGAGCTGGTCGGTGACAACGGTGCCCTCTACCGGGCGACCGCGGAGCTTTCGCCCGAGGACAAGGAGCAGGTGCTTCGGTTTGCCGAGTTCTTGGCTGCCGCGAAGATCCAAGGCTCCTCCAAGCCTCGCGCCCGCGCGGCGGGAACACGACCTGCGGTCGACGGAGACTGACGATGGTCTCGATGCAGGCGCGCCGTCATGCGCTCCAAGAAGCAGATGCGCTCCTGCGTGAGTTTGATGTCGTCCAAGACGCACCAGTCGACGTCTTCGCCCTCATCGAGGAGCTCGACCTCGAACTCGTCTTCAACAACCTTAAGACGATCCTCGGAGCGCTGGTCCCCCACGGCGCCGGCGGCATCATGCTAAGCACCCAGCGCGGTGCCGCCGTCCAGCGGTACACCGCCGCGCACGAGATCGGACACTGGATCCTGGATCACGAATCGGCCTTCGACACCGAAGCCGATCTCTATACCCCCACTCATGACCGCGAGCAGCTCGCCCAGATCTTCGCCAGCCAGTTGCTGATGCCCCCGCCTCTGGTCTATGCCACCGCAGCCCGGTACGGCGTCACGAACTCGACCACCGCCACCGGTCCGTTGGTGTACCTGATGGCCCGCGACATGGGTGCCAGCTACGAGGCCGTCGTGCGCCAACTGGACAACCTCGACACGATCAACCGCAGCAAGCGCGACGAGCTGCTCTCGATCCAGCCGGCCACCATCAAGACCCAGCTCGCCTTCGGGCACCGGCCCGACGGCAACGTCGATGTGTGGCCCGTCGACGTGCGCTCCTCTGGCGGTGCGATCACCGTGACCGAGGGCGACGAGGTCATCATCATGCTTCCGGAGAATCGCACCACCGGCTACCAGTGGCTCGCCGCGGACGACCTGCGAGCACGAGCCGGACGACGCATCCAACCCGGACCGCCGATCGATCCCGACACCCAGATCCGCGACGCCGACCCCGACTGGGAACCCGAAACCGGACTCCGTGCCAAGTCCGGCAAGGACATCGACCGGGCGCTGCTCGCCATCCCGGGCAACACGGGCTCCATCCGGACCTTGCGAGACCCCCAGCCCGATAACGACGCGACCGGCGGTGGCAGCGACGTGCAGCAGGCGGAAGAGGCGCTACTTTCAATTCCGCAACTGCGAACTGTCGACGACACCTACCACCCCTCGTGGACGTCAGCGCGCCCCTCCGAGCGGCGGGCCCTGCGCCGCTCCATCGCTCATGGTGAGTCCCTCTCCGCCGCGGTCGACACCACGCCCGAGCGCACAGCAGGCGCGAATCAGCCCGCAGCGCCATCTGCGGTCGACTTGCTGGTCGGCGGTACCGGAACCCGCGTCATTGCACTGCGCTCCGCCGGAGAGGGACACGACACCTACCGCCTCGTGTACAGCTCTGCCTACGACCCGGCCGGAACGCTGGCAGAGACCTACCAGATCGACGTCACCATCGCACCATCTCCCGCCGCCGCCCAACGCAAGCACCACCTCCGCACTGCGGACGAGGCCGGCCTGGACGACACAGACGACGCCGACTGGATCGACGAGGACGGCCCTGACGGAGTCGACGATGAGTGACGTGGCCTCTTCCCCGGCGCCCGCTGGCGTGCCGCGCCCGGGAGTCGATCTCCGCGCGCGCGTCTCCAGCCCGCTGATGAACCAGGGACCAAGACCCCTGTGTGTGCCGTTCTCACTCAGCCTTGCCCATGACGCGCTCGACGGATCCGACCAGGCCGTGGACGGGGCGATGGCTCCGGAGGCGATTTGGTGGCACTGTGCGCAGCGGGGCCAGACCCGCCCCGCAGGCATGGCCGTCGATCACGCCGGCGAGGCGCTGCGGGACTCGGGCCAGCCGCCGCTGAGCCAGTGGCCGTGGAACCCGAACCTGGGGTATGGGACGGAGGATCCCCCCACCGCGGTCGGTGCCCCTCCCTGGCAGCAGGCTCGGACCTTCGTCTTCGAACCGGCGCACGACGGCGTCGAAGACCAGATTGAGGACACCCTCGCCGCGGGATACCCCCTCGTCCTGGTCGTCGAGGTCACCCACGAGCTCCAGAACCCGGCCCCTGACGGCTCGATCGATGTCCCCGACATTCGAAGCCCCGCTGGCGACTACCACGCCGTGCTGGTCGTCGGCGCCGCCACCGACCACGTCCAGGGCAGGCGGCTGCTGATCCGCAACAGCTGGTCCGAAGCCTGGGGTGCATCAGGCTACGGCTGGCTCCCCCTGGACTATCTGGTCGCCAACGCCGTCCAGGCCGCGGTCGTCATCACCCGCTGACTTCGACACAGGACAGGAAGGAACATCCATGGACATCGGTGAGTACCAGCGCCGGTCGGCTGGCAGCGACGTCTTGCCGGACGATGACCTCACTCTGACGCTGCTCGGGCTTGCCGGTGAGGTCGGCAGCCTTTCGGCCGAGTACAAGAAGCGCCAGCGTGACACCGTCGGCTACCGCGCCTTTCGTGATGAAGTCCGCGAAGAGCTTGGCGACCTGATCTGGTATGCCGCGGCCCTGGCACGCCGCTGCCACCTCGACCTGGACGAGATCCTCGCCGAGAACCTCCACAAGACCGAGCAGAGGTTCAACCGCCCCGCCGACCCGCCCGCACATATTCTCTTCGACGAGGACCGCCCCCCCGACGAGCAGTTCCCCCGGCAACTCGACATCACCTTCACCGAGACCACCGAGGCAGACCGTGGCGCGCGCTCGGTCCCGGTCGTGCGCATCTACCGGGGCACCGAAGCCGTCGGCGACCCGCTCGATGACAACCGTGACGACAACGACGATTACCGCTACCACGACGCACTGCACCTGGGGCATATGGCCGTCCTCGGCTGGTCCCCGACCCTTCGCGGGCTGCTCGGCGTGAAGCGAAAGGGCGACCGTGACGCCGACCGCATCCAGGACGGAGGTCGCTCGGCTGCCCTCGAAGAGGGCCTGACCGCCTACGCCTTCTCCGTCGCCACAGAACACAGCCTCTTCGCCACCAGCGACCGCATCCCCGCTGACCTCATCAAAGCCTGTCAACGCATGACCAGTCACCTGGAGGTGGCCGAACGAACGACAGCTGACTGGGAGTACGCGATCCTCGCCGGCTACCGAGCCTTCCGTGAACTGCGCGACCACCGCGGCGGCACCCTCCACGCCGACCTGGTCTCCCGCACCCTCACCTTCGCGCCCCCGAACAGCTGAGCGCGAGGAGCCGAACTGCCATGTCACCGAGCCCGTCATCGAGGCCGCTGAGCCTCACGGCCGGCAGCGTGGTCGTGTTCGAGGGCCTCGACAAGGCCGGCAAGTCCACCCAACTCCATCGGATGAAGCGGGCCATCGACCCTGCCGGCACGACGTTCGCGCACATGCCATCCGGCTTCAGCGGCTTCACCACCGGGATCTACGCCGTGCTGGAGGACAAGCACACGGCACCGACCGACCTGCTGGCACGACAACTGGCTCACCTGTCGTGTCACAGCGAGTTGATGCCCAAGCTTGTGGAGAAAACCAGTAGCGGGGCGCTGGTGCTAGACCGCTGGTGGTGGTCAACGCTCGCCTACGGTTGGTACGGCAGAGGAGAGACCGACCTCGGCATCGACGAGCACACCCTCCGCACCCTCATCGAGGAAATCTGGGCACCCATCCGCGCTGACGTCGTCTTCCTGTTCCTCCATGCCCACGAGGCCGACAGCAACAACGTCGACGGCGTGTCGGAGGGGTACCAGACGATTGCCGACGAGAGCCCCCTGGCTGTGGTTCGCGTCCCCGTGATGGCAGAAGGCGAGACCCACGAGTTCCTCGGGGCCGAAATCAAGCGGCTGGGGCTGGTCGCGGGTTAACCCGGCCGCGCAACTGCCGGCCGCTGTGCTCCCGGGACCGAGGGGTCGAGGCCCCACTTCGGAGGGAAGAACGGAGCGGCCAATCGGCCGTGGGGGGCGAACTGCTGCTTGATCCTGGTGCGGTTGCCGATCCCAAGACGATCCGGGTGCGCCACGCGGGCGTACTTGTCGGTCTCGCAGAACAGGTTCTGGCAGTCGATGAGCTTCAACGGTCGCCCGAACAGATCATTGAAGTCGATCCCGTAGTAGTCCAGCTGCTCCTCCTGCCTCTCGACCATCATGCGGATCAACTCAGCCGGATCCACGCCACGAGCATCGGGGAAGCACTTCGCGAGCCCACTCAGGGCACCCGGTCCGGCCACAACGAAGTCGTTCTCGTCGAAGTCGATCAGGGTCGAGTAGTTCAAGTCGATCGTCAACTGGAAGGCAAGGAACGGTCCCATGGACGGAAACGCGATAAGCCGGGAAAAGACCGTCTTCAGCGAGGACGCAGTGGCGAGATCACGCTCCAAGCTGCTGGTCATCATGTGCCAGATCAACCGAAGATGGTTGCGGTGCTTGCGTCGTTCGCCGAACGGCGGCGGAGGCAGGATGTAGGCCGCCGAGTAGACCCGTTCCCCGCGAGCGAGCCGGTCGTCGAGGACACGCGAGTACTCCTCGATGTCGAAGTCGTCGGCCGAGATCTCTCCGCGCGCTTCCTCCAACGCAGCCCACGTCTCGGGCTTGTTGAAGAACCGGAACAACAGGATCCGGAAAAGCACATCGCGCGGGTCCTGCGGCCCGTTGTAGACCACCCGGATCAGGTCTTGGGAGACCCGATCGGCGGCACGATAGGCGTTCGTGAACCGGTACTGAGCGACCACCGGATCCTCGGTCCACGGTGCGGGCTCACCTTGGAGCCGCGCGTGATAGACCCGCTGCCGCTCCGCTGCCAGCGTCCAGTAACTCTGCAGGACCTCGCCGCCCACGATCTGCCGCCCACCAACCGATCCCGTCCACACGGCGCCATCTTCTCTCGTAACCGTGGAAGCGGGTGCATCGACTGGCCGCAAGTCGGCTGGGCATGTCTGGATCCGATGGCGCGGCTCACTCACCCGTAGTCGCCGCCAGCTCAGCGAGCGTCGCGGCCGGCTGGCCGAGCGACGCGGACATGATCGACTCCGCAGCCCTGCGCGTGCGGTCCTCGGCGTTCGGCCAGAGGTGCGCGTACGTGTTGAGCGTCGTGGTCGCCTTCGCGTGGCCGAGCGAGCGCTGGACGGTGACGACGTCGCACCCGGCTGCGATGAGGCCGGAGGCGTAGAAGTGCCGCAGGTCGTGGAGCTTGATGCCCGCCAGGCCAGCGTCGCGCAGCGTCTTGCGCCACCAGTAGCCGATTGTGTTCTGGTGCGGCGGATCGTCGCCCTCTCCGGCGAACAGCCACTGGTCCTTGCCCGTGGTGCCGAAGGTGGCGACTTGCTCGGCCAGCAGGTTGACCAGGCTCTCGGCAAGGTGGACGACGCGTTCTGAGCCGTACTTCGGCGCTCGCACGTCGATCGCGCCCCCGTTGACGCGTTGCACCTGCCGGGAGACCTTAGGCGACTTCCGGAGGAAGTCGACGTCGCTGAGCTGGACGCCGGCGGCTTCGCCGAGTCGGAGGCCAGCGAACGCGCACAGGGCGATGAACGGCTGGAACCGCTCGTCAGCCACGGCGATGAGCTGCCCGACCTCCTCGGGGGTGGGGATCGACATGGCGGCGTCGGCGCGACGACCGCGGGGGAGGCGTACGCCGTCGGTCGGGTCGGAGCCGATGACCTTGTCCTTGACCGCCGCGCGGAAGACGGACCGGACATTGACGTAGCGGGTCTTGATCGTCCCCGGGGCCAGTCCGGCCGAGTCCATGGCCTTGATCCACGCCTCGACCTCGGAGCGCCGGACGTCCTTCATCGGCTTGCCGGCGAACGGGACCGAGCGTGCCGCCAGGGACATGGCGAGCACCGTCCCTGGTGCCCAGATCTGCCTCGATGACCACTCGCCGAAGAACGCGGCGAACGACACCCTCCCGGCCTGAGGATCGGCGTAGGTGCCGGTGAGTACCGACGCGGCGGTCTCGTCGAGCCAGCGCTGCGCATCGATCTTGCGGTCGAAGTGACGCGCGCGCTCGTTGCCCGCCTCGTCGCGATAGCGGGCGCGCCATTTCCCGTGTGACCGCTTGGCGATGTTTCCGGCCATGGCCGCTCCTTTCCTGAGTCACCATCGTGTGTCTGGCCGCCGACATTCACTCCTTCGGACGGTCATCCTGTGGAGAGTCCGGATGGGGTCGGCGTCCCTGCTCGCCGCGCCACAGGATGAGGTCCGTGCGCCAGTAGCGCACGTGCCGCTGGACCTTGAAGCTGAATGGCCCGTCGCCGGTGTAGCGCCAGTAGCGCATCGTGGCGACGGGCACGCGGAGGAAGGCGGCGGCCTCTTCGATGGTGAGCATCTCGTCGTGCTCGTGGTTGTCGTCTTCGAATGCGACGGTCATGGTCCTCTCCTTGTCATTCGTGTCTTGGCGGTGCTGGTACTACAAGCCCGTGACTGGGGGCGACTGGACACTTCGGGAACAAGTCTCCTCACCGTGCGCACCAAAAAGCGCCCGTCCTGGGTGCGCCCGTCCTGGGACGGGCGCAGGACGGGCGCTGCCCCGCCAGCGGTGTTTGTGCTGGTCAGGGCATCGCCCGTCCGAAAGTTCAAAAAGTTTGGCTGCCGTCCGTCGTGGCCGCGGGGAGCACCACGTTTGGCCCGTGGTGACCCCGCCCGTGGTCAGAAACCGATGCTTGGATCCGACCTTGACGGAGGTCGCGACGGGTCGGGTTCCGGGGTGTGCCAGGGCTCGAACTGTCGGCGCTGATCATCCTTGCGCCGCCGCTTGACCTGCTCCTTGGCACGGGCTCGGGCGGGCGCAGCTGGGCCGTAGCGGTCGATGTCGTCGATCGCCTGGAGGCGGGCGTGGGCGACGCCGAGGTCGGCCCGGTCCCGGCTGAACGCCTGCTCCCAGATCACCCGGGCCTGCTCGGGAATTTCGGCCACGAGATGCGCGACGTTGTCGTGTCGGCCGCGGGTCATACCGACATACGCCGACGCAGCCGAGGTGCCCTCGCCCATGACCAGGTTTCCTACGGCTGTGGTCTCGCCCTGGGCGCCGTAGACGGTCGTGGCGTAAGCGGACTCGACCCAGCCATGCGCGTACCAGGTTGGGACCTCGCGGGTCAGCCCGTGATTGTTGCGCAGGGTCAGCGTCTCGTCTGCGAGCGCGCTGATGGTCCAGCACTGCCGGTTGGCAACTCCGAGCTGCCAGTCGTTGCGGCGGGTGGCCACCCGATCGCCGACGCCGAGTCGTTCGCCAGACTCATTCACCACCACTCTGCGGTCGTCGACCAGCCCGGCTGTGACGAGACGGTCTCGGATGGCGCCGTTGAGGGCGGCGACTTGTTCGCGACTGTCGGCCATGAGTGCTCGGTTGGTGTGTCCGGCGAGGATCGCGTCGGCAGCCTCGGTGGCGAGAGCCTGGGTGCGTTCGGCCTCGCTGGCGTGGAGGCGGATCTGGCCTCGATCCCACAGCACGTCGAAGACAGGTTCACCACGTCGCATCGCCACACTCAGCTCGGCGTACTCGGGGTCGGCGAACCGGTGCACGACGTCCAGGGACACGGTCGCGTCGGGTCCGGCGTGCTGGGCGGCGAGGTCGAGTACACCACCACGGCCGACAGCCGGGAGTTGGTGTCGGTCACCCATGAACGCCACCCGTGCCTGACACGCCTGCGCGATCTCCAACAGGGCGCGGGCGGTGTCTTGGTCGAGCATGCCGGCCTCGTCGATCACGAGCAGGTCGCCTCGGCCGAGCATCGCCGTAGGATCGGTAGGCAGGTCACCTGTGCAGGTCCAGTGGCCGTCGTCGTCCCAGCGCCACCCCCACTGGTGGGCGAGCCAGGACGCCGAGAACGCCGGCGCGGCGATCTCTCCGGACGCGACCTCGGCCGCCTTCAGCGTCGGCGTCACGACCATCATCCGACGACCCTGCGCCGCAAGTGCTGCCTTCGTGCCAGCCAGCGTGGTGGTCTTACCGGCGCCGGCCGCGCCCTCGGTCACCAGTAAATGCTGCGTCCCGGCCAGAGCGGAGATTGCCGTCTGCTGGGCAGGGTCAAGACCAAC